>JABDDW010000063.1 GCA_013287405.1 Deltaproteobacteria bacterium | reverse complement strand
TTTTTCCTTAAAAGCTTTCATTTCGAAACGTTCAAGGTGAATCTGGTCGGGATCATCCTTTTGACCCAAAACCAACTCTCCTTGATCCGTAGAAATCACTTGGGATTGAATGGGTTTAAAGATCTGATCTTGGATTTCTGAAGTGTAGTTAAAGAATAAGTCATTTTCCACGTGACCCACACAATGCATAACTCTAAGGATAGCGCAGGACCAAAGTTGGACGGTGTTACTGGCATGATCCCGTGTGCTGGCATAAAGAAGGAGGCGGCGGATATCTTGAAGTTTTTCTCGAGAGCTTAGGACATCAGGAATTTTTTCGTCCTTTTCTAAGATATACTTCTGCATGATTTCAATAGCATCGGAGAATATCTTCCAAACCGCTTCAACCTCGTCCGGTTGGTCAAGATCATAACCGTAGACTTTAACAAATTGCCCTGCTTCCTCAAGAGAACGAAAATCTAAGGCCGACACATCGATGGTGCTAAACCCACCGATAACGGTCTTCATAAGCTGCTTTGGAAAAACTAAGTTCACGGCCACATTGCAACTTTACCGATGAGAATTGAAACTGACAAGGGTTCATCTTGACTAGGCGCGCATCTAGGTTGGCCTCTTTGCGCCCGGCTCTATAACAAATAGTTAGGCTCGGTTTTCAGGGAGTCAGCCGTCGGGTTGGCGGATGTCGGGTCAGTGAGTCAGTCAACTAGCCAAGTCAATAGAAGTTTCTTCTAAGCACTTGTTCTCACCCTTCGTAATTTTTTTGGTAGGAGCGGCTCGGCCGCCCGCCTGGGGCGAGGGCGGCGCTCGCCGCTCTCATTTATAAAAAATCACGAAGGGAGAAACGGCATGCTTGCAAATTTTAGAACCTACAGACTCGCAGTTGAATTCCATCACAGTGTTTGTGCCATCAAATTTCCTAGCTATTTGAAAGATCAGATTCTCAGAGCCTCATCCAGTGTGGCTTTGAATTTAGCAGAGGGATCCAGCCGTCAAACTTTTCGCGATAAGCAGAAGTTCTACAACATTGCTCTTTCAAGCCTGCGCGAATGTCAGGCAGCGCTTGATCTTTCTCCCTTACCATATTCAGATCTGGTAAAACAAGCTGACACACTTGGAGCCAGCCTCTACCGCCTTTGTCACCCCAAGTGAACTTAAGATTACTCGTGAACAAGATTATTGTGGATAGAAAGAACCCCCAAATAGACATCCGACCGTCGTCCCTCTGGCTGAAAAGTATGAAGGATGTCTTAGCGGTGGGTTAATTATTGCAGGCAAAAACGTAGCAAATATTTGTCGTAAATGTTCCAAGAAGGCCAGTGCCAGCAGCGTTGTTATACTGGTAGTTTATGGGCCCACTAAAGGATTTACCGCTAATATTCATCGTTTGTAGAGTGGGATCACCCATGGTCACCTGCCCTGCGGCGTTTGAAAACACTAAGTAAGCAGAACCCGAATTTCCGTTATAAACCATTTGAGCCGATACGAGATCAGCTGGAGCACCGATGGCTGATAAGGGAGCACTACTTCCACCCTGGATGGTGCCAGTGTAGGCATCGTACACGGCTACAGTTAAAACTCCACTTCCAGTGGATTGATATCCTGAGGCCGTTTGTACCAGTTGAAGAGCTTGATAGTTTGGTGGAGCCCCCCCTGGGTTTACGGAAACATTAAAATCTATCTGACAGGGTTCATTCATTCCGGTGCGACATCCACTACTAGTCACATCACCGACCTGGACATTCCCTGATGATAGGAAGTTAACCACATCTTGTTGGGAATTCGGGGCTATGGCACCCCACACACCTGGGTTTTGCTGGGAATAAGCCCCCACATTAGGGAGTCCATTGTTTCCACCTATTGTACCACGCATAGCTTTTGGTTGACTGGACGATTTACCGCATGCTGCAAGTCCTAACACAATCAATAATCCAGCGGCTAAAATGCCCCTTTTTATTAAGTTCTTCATAAACTCTCTCCTCTACCCGCCTTGTATCGCAAGGGAAATGCCATCATTTTTAGAGGCAGAACAAATTTAAAGGGTTATAGGAAAGAAATTACGATTTGGCGTTGGTGGGGCCAAAGGACGTTATGCAGTGGTCAAGAGCCTTGATAGCTGTCAAAAGTTTGGTCAGGACGGTTATTCTCTAACGACTTTTATCCGATGAGCAATGTCGATGCCAATAACTCTCTCACCACCCTCTAGATAAAGATGCCCATTGCGAACGAAGAAAGTTGTCTGTTCGGGAAACCCATACCACTCCTGCCAAGCCGTGGCGTATCCAAAAAGCCAAAGTCGACCATTAACTACTTTCGCATTTTGAATATTAGAATTGTAATAATCAAGAGAGTGTATGTCTACGATCCCGTTTAATTGAGAGAGTTCAGCTTCACAGGCCCTGCCATAAGCGCTGGCCCCTGCCCCCGTAAGAAGCAGCGCTATCGAGAGAATGAAACCACCAGAAATGCTAGCTCTCACCTTAGTTGTCACACTTCATGAAATAGACTAAGAGATTACGGGAGTAAGGAGTAGGAGACCAACCATCCCCTGCTTTTTTTGCGCCGGAAACTTCCGCAAGAGAGTTTGTAGCCCTAACGGTACAGGTGACTCCTGCAACGTCGTCTAGGGCCTCAAGAGCATCGGCAACGTCTTCTTTCATTGGAATAACATTATAGGGCCCCGATCCCCGTTCATTGAGTGCGAATATCTGCCCCCTAGTTTTTGTGATTTTTATGGTTTGGGGGTTAAGCGCCAGAGTAGGTAAGCTCAAAAGCATAGTCGCACCTATGAAAATCGAGAGCACTATTTTATTTTCCATTTTTAAACTCCTTCTAAAATGCAGGCGGTTCAAGCCTCCTACAGATTCTACGAGTGTATCTTCAATACAATTTCTGCCAAAAATAGCAGTATCTTATTGGGCCGGGGGTAACCAAGGCTGACCTGGAGTCAATACTTCTCTCAGAATACAGGTAGTCAGTTCCCTTTTTTACGGAAATATTTGTTATGAGCGGTTTTCCTTCTACCATAGCTGTCATTTGTGAAGAGATAACTCCCCCAACTTCCGTTAATTCAGAAAAGGTCACAGGATAGCCTTGTCCATTAAAAGCTATCCTTGGATTGTTCCAGAAGGCATTATCTACGTTTTTGTCTGCCGTATCGTTGCTTGTCGCCGGAAGTTCCGCTAACCCAAAACGTCCATTCACATCATCGGCCTTAAAATTCATGTAAGTTGCTAATCGCCATGAGTCTTCAATGATAACTGTGGAAGGTGGGTACTTTGGGCCAAGATCTTGATTTATGGTTTTGGTTAGTTTTTTTTCTACTGTAGATAAAATCGTCCCAATGGGTTCATCGCTGTCCGGAGAAAAGCAACGGCCAAGAAATCCGCCCAGCAAATCTTTTTTCGTCAGCGGTTGATTTGAATTTTCAAATTCGACTTTTAGTTCCCGAAAGTGACTTTGGGCAAAAGCAGAATTACCTACAAAACCCCATATCAATATAAGAAAAAAAATCCTTAGAAACGTCGTCATGATTAACTCCTACGATAATATTCGGCAGCGTCCCAACCTACTTAATGAGGGCTACTATATAGCTGGCTTCGATAGAAAAATCCCCTGGATAAATTACACTGATGGCCCACCTCATTATTGCGTCTTATCCAACGGTTTTTCTTCCCTTTCCTTTGAATCATCATATTTTTCTTGAATGAGATATTTTAAGCCCACGAGAATTCCGTAAGTGTTGGCGTCCTCACCAAGGTTACTAGAAATTGAAAGAGAATATCGGCCGTCTAAAAGTAGAGAAAAGACGTTGTTTGTCCAAAACTCCCACTGAACGGAAAAATCAAAACCATAGTCGGTGATATTTGAAGCAGATGTAGATTGATCGCCAACCACATTGGAGTATGAGACAAAGGAATCTCCAACGGAAAAAGAACTTGAAAACGCTACGGCCCCAGAAAGCTGAGGACTGAGCCAATACCGATATCCCATGGGGATATCAATTTTGTCCACATTGGCCACGACGAGTCCGTTTACTCCAAACTCCCTCTTGTACGTTTTCAAAAAGTAGAAAAGTCCAATTTCGAGCCCCCCGTGAGAACTTATGTCCCCTTCCGCTAGTAATCCAAAGCCGGGGTTAAACCGCGAATAGGGGGCTTCCGAGGTGTAGATTGCTTGAGTGTGGTTTAGAAATCCGCCTAGGGTACCGAAGACTTTTCCCTCTTCGGGCTGATGGGCATAGCTAATCTTGCTTAATATGATAGCTATTAAAATGATGAAAAATTTTAATATACTCATTTGTGCTGAAGATAATCTAAAAAATCGTTGCTGTAACGGGGTTTAATTATTTTAAGATCGGTCGTCTTGGTATTTATTTTCATATCTAGTTTTGCTCTTCTGAGGAGCCTCAATACTTTTGCAGCCGTGCCCGAGCACCCTGACGAAGTCAAAATCAGTCCTCTAGTTCAAAGCGATATTGATATCACTAAAGCTATCGATGAAGCCGCCAGCAGCGTAGACGTAGCTCTGACTGGCAAGAGAATTGTTAGAACAACAAACACCACTCGAGTCACAATCAGAAACCAGATCAATTGGCCTCAAGGGGGGCCATTTGCTTATACGCCCCATTTAGATTTAAGACTACGCCTCCCCAATTTAGAAAAAAAATGGCGGTTAAAATTTATAACCTACGACGAAGATCAAGAAGAGAGGGGTATAAATAAGAACAGATTAAAAACTTCTCCCCTCCAAAGAGACTACGCAGGGAGTATTGGCTTTCTTCAAAAATTAGGTCGCGTGAACTTGGAGTTTGAACCGCGCTTGCAGTTTCAAAATGGCCTACAACTTTCTTATTTCTCTAGGCTTACAAGTACGGCCGAAATGAAATACCTTACATTTCGTCCCGAAGCCCAATTCTTTGCTAAAACAGATTCTGGTGTGGGACAGTTCCTTGGAGGGGATGTCGACTTTCCAATTTATAAAACCTTAGTTTTTACTCTTATTGATGAAGAACAATATCAAGATCGAGTCAATCTGCTTTCAACAAATAACGGTATTGGCTTTTCTTGGAATTACAGCGACCTTCTCTCCCAAAACGCCACGCTGCTCTTTGAATCGACGAATCGACCTAATTTTCAACTCGCCCTTTACACCGTGGCCACGGCCTTCACCCAAAAAATATATAAAAACGTACTTCATTATACCGTTCAACCTTATCTTGCCTTTTCAAATACGGTGGACTTTGTCGGTGCCCCGGGAATCAACTTTGAGCTCGATATTATTTTCTAGGCAAAGTTCTTACTGTTCAGGATTGTACAGAGGTTGTGGCCTCCGAAGGCCCAGCCCCTCTAATAAAAGCCCGCAGTCGTACATAAGTCTCTGGCTGGCTCTAACAACGGCAGGGTTTTCAGTTATTGCAGAATAGACCTTTGGAGCAATCTCCTTTGTTTTGTAGTATGCATTAGTCGCGTTATCAATGGCGGCCATACCAATTTCGTAGGGCCAGTTCCACACAGCACCGAGCTTCTTCCAGCTTATTTTCTCCGCTTCCCATTGTTCCTTAACGAAATCGGCTTTGGCCTGCGGCCACTCGCCATTTACTTTTTTCTGGGCTAGATGGGAGAGGGTAATAGAATGGGTTACCTTAGCCAAAAGAAAGCCGGTAAGCATGGAGATGGGCAGAGTAACATCCCTAAAAGCATATCCGTGGGCGATCATCCAAGGCCTAAAAAACATATCAGATTGACTGAAAATAAGAGGAATGATGTACCATAAATTCCGTTCAACCCTCGCCTTATCCCAACCAGTGTTGATTTCTGTGTTAAATAATCTCAACCACAGTTTCCCCGCATTTTCTCTTAGATCCATTTTTAATTTAACGGTCCTTGCCCAAGGGATAGAAGATAGGGGCTTTCTAGCCAAATTAAGTCCAGCAGTGACGACCCAAAACTTAAGACTCATATTCATGTGCCCAGCGTGGGCCAGCATTAGAGCCGTAAAGGAAAGGCCCACGGGGAGCTGTTTTAGAGCCTGGAACCGACCGGAGTTTGAAAAAGGAAAATAGGTCTCGTTAAAAGTCCCTAATAGCAACCCATAAGCACCGGTAGCAACGAGTGGAAACCAATCATTGGTTTGTCCGGGCACATGAAGCTTCATAGCGATTGCGTTCAATCCTCCTACTGCGGCTGTTTGAATCGCAGTCCCAAATATTAGGCCGAAAGCCCAATCCTTTCCCTGGGGCTTATTCCAGAAATGGCCCCAATAGTCGGCCCAACCCTGACGGGATAAAAGAGGCGCTTTTTCAAAATTTCGAACTTCTTTTGCACCATCCCCGTAAGCATTCATCTCTACGGTAGTCACCAAGGGATAACCCTGCTCTCCGTTTCCTCGAACGGTTAGACCCTTCCTGATGCGCTCGAGGTGTTTGGAGTTGGGGTCTATTTGGCCTTCCTCATACATGAGTAAGGCTTCGGAGCCCCCATCATAGAAAAATTTGACGATTCTCTTTTTATCACACATCGTCAGCTTCATTTTGCCGAAACCCGGGTATTTCTCTATAAAACCGTCCTGCCCGATTTTTTTATCCGTTTCTTCAATTCCATTTACAGAGTCAGATTCCTCTGCCTGCCTAAATAAGGCGGCCCACATTTGCAATATGAGGGGCATATCCTTCTCGTGATCATCCATCCATTTTTTCTCTGTTGTGACTAAAGATTCGGTCATCATTTCAGCTTGGTCGATGGCTTGATCGGCTGGAGAAACCGATTGCTCATCGGTGTCAGGGATTGCAAGTTCATCTATTGGAGCTTGGAGCTGCTCAAAGGGAGGCATCATCATCCCTGGGGTCATCGGTATGGGGAAGTTCTGACTTGGAGGTATTAATGGCGGCGGCCCCGTTGGACCTACCGAGAGATCTCCGGCAAAATTTAGAGACGAAAAAAGAGACAAACTTGGTAGAAATAAAAAGAGCAACAAGCGTATGAGGTGACTTTTAGCTAGCCGCATAAACTCCTGATTTAACAATCGAAATCTCTACACCTATCAATCAACATGCCATTTATGATTTTAGAACTTTAGCTAGGTAACATACTGAAGTTTCGAAAAAAGGGAATTAAGAAATGATTAACATTTAAGCAAGCCTATAAAAATGACCTATAATAATTTCAATTGGCACCACGGTTGAAGCCCTTATCGCAGCCGGGGAATTTGATCTAAGTATTTAATTTCTAAAGTGCGATTTCGCTTTTGACCTTCGGGTACGTTAGACGAGAGGTAAACAGGCGCCACTCCCCCATTTTTTGAAAAAGACTCACACACAGAAATGGCAAGACTATTAATAATAAAAGAGCCCAAAATTGTTGAAAGGGGTCCTACCGGCACATCCAAGTGAGGGATCTGAATTACGGCATCTCCTTTGACGCCACCGGTATCAAGAACATAATCGCAAACCTCAAAGAGTTTTTTTGATTTCGCATGCCTGCTTTGGCAAGATTTGGAGTGCTCTAAGTTTGTAATAGCCATAGTTTTTAAATTTTTTAATCTGGCGATTTCCGCCATTTCTACAACGGTAGGATTGATCCCTGAATTAGATATAAGGGTGAGAACCTCCCCCTCCTTGGGGCGGTAGAAATCAAAAATAACTTGTGCAAGACCCGAGAGCTTTTCTAACGGACCGTTTCGAGAGGGGCCGGCTTGAGGCATAAGATATTCTTCAAGCCAAGGGTTCACAGGGATAAGTCCCCCAGCTCGGTGAAAGGCCTCCTGGACGACCATGCTAGAATGGCCCGTTCCAAAGAGATGCCATACTCCCCCAGAACTCAAACTTTTATATATTTCTGCCGCGCTCTCAGAGAAGCTTTTAGAGTTCTTCGCCAAAACCTGAGAGAGCTTTTCGCTTAGAACCTCACCATAGCGCTCGACCGGGCCCATTTATTTTCCGTAAAACTTTAAATTATTTTTAGCCATGTTTTTCAATGGAGCTGAAGGTTTGAACCTCAAGCCGTATCTTCCAACCATAAGTTCCAGCTCATCGACGATTTTTTGAGCGCCGAGGGAGTCAGCCCATCTGAGGAGGCCTCCTCTAAAAGGGGGAAACCCCGTCCCCATAATCATTCCCAGGTCAACCATTTCAGGACTCTCCACAATTTTTTCTTCGACGCACAAGGCGGCCTCATTAATCATGGGGAAGAGAGCTCGATAAACTAAGTGTTCCTCGTCAATAGAGTTTTTTGGTGAATCCAAACCAAGGTCTTTATAAATTTCGTGATCAGCTCCCTCTGCTTTTCCGCTGGAGTCGTATTTATAAAACCCTTTATGGTTTTTTCGCCCTAGGCGTTTACTCTCTACGACTTTTGCCATAAGAGGAGATGGCTCCGCCCGAGATCCTAGTCCATGACCAAGAATCTTTGCCACTTTAACAGCAACATCAATTCCAATTTCATCAATGAGGAGCAGCGGCCCCATAGGCATACCAAATTTAAGTAAAGCTTTGTCGATAGACTCGATGCTATTTCCGTCACCCAGAATATAAACTGCCTCGTTGAGGTAAGGCATAAGAAGTCTATTCACCAAAAAACCGGGGCCGTCTTTGACGATAATAGGCGTCTTTCCCAATTTTTTTGATAAGGCATAGATGGTAGCA
>JABDDW010000062.1:2211-8750 GCA_013287405.1 Deltaproteobacteria bacterium | reverse complement strand
GCTCTAATACCAATATAATAGAAGCTCACATCCCGGGGAATCTCATGACCCGAATGATTTCCATAACCAAAGGGTTGCAGAAATTTCCCTAAAGAACCCAAGTTGACGTGGGCAAATTCACCGGAGTTCATTGGCGTTTCAATGAAAAGGTTTCCATCAGACAGAAATGCGGCCGTTCCTCTATTTGTAGTACTTTCGCCGCTCCAAACGGCAGCATTTCCCTCCGACGTAAGGTCTATGGTCCCTCCGGAATTGATTTTCTCATTTTTGCCGAAAAATATAGTGAACGTGGGATTGCCTGCACCAATGTTGTAATTCTGCAGAACGACAGTGCCATCTCGGCCCGTAAGATTGTTAGAGACGGGAAGACTCTTTATAGCCTTCTGAGTTGTCCAGTTAAAATGAACCACAGGTTTTGCGCTGTTTTGGTCCACAGGGCTAGTGAAACCAGACGATAAAAGCGAATCGATAAATTGTGCCACCGTGGATTTAACATGCTCCAGATGACTTCCGAAATAGGAGAAATCCTGGCTCCCGGTCTGCTCAATAAGAATTTTTGAATAAAGCCATTTCTCGTTGTCTTTGGTGGAAACCATCTCGCTTAAGATCTTTGAGTCATGAAATTCATAATCCAAAACAAGTGGTTTACCAAAAATCTTCACTCCAGGATCAGATGGGTTGGGAAGAACTTCAAAAGCAAAAGTCATTCCCTGACCTACAGCTTGAGTGCCAGACAATTTAATAGAAACCAAGATGACTTGTCCCCCTTTTGAATCCATTCCATCTTGATAGATGCTGACATCATCAGTGCTTTGAATTGGAGGAAGATAGCGCCGTTGCATTGAACCTATTTCAAACAAAGGGGAGGAGTTACTTCCGAAATGAATGTAGGTATCTGGCTTTTCTAAATCAGTCGAATGAGTGATGAGAAAAAGCTTTCCGTTATCGACAACAAGAGCATAATCTTTTTGGTCTCTTTGTGTAATTTCGAGTTGGTGGACAAAGGAGATCCCCCTTGAATCCATTAAAATTTGTCCAGGGAGATGAAGCTTCCAACCTTCTTGAGTTTTTCGATATAGGCCGGGTTTGTCTCCACCCCTTTCTTCTCTCAGAACTGAGTAGACTGCAGAACCGCTAAGCACACTGATTACAGGATCAAAATCAACTGGTCTCTGCGGCTGCCCTTCTTTTTTCAAATCTCCAAGCGCATTCAAACAGTCTTTAGATGTCTTGCCAGATTTTCTACTTCCCGCAACGCTTTGAGCGGAGTTCAGGGCAATAATACAACCTAACAAAGCCGCAGAAGACTTTCCTATTAGATTGAGGATTTTGTTAGAGCCCATTCTCACTCCTGCTCTCCGAAAATCTTTTAATTTATTCTATTTCTTGACCGTTGATCGTTGATGAGCATCAATGCATCTTTGACTGCAACCTCGTTGTAGCCCATCGCTTTAAGAGCAGAGATCAGGGAAGTATGAGCCATCTTGACATCATCGTTACCGATACCAGTGCGCTCGAACTCTATGAGGGCACCAAATCCGGCTACACGTTCCGTAAGCTTGGCGTAGTACTGCGCAATGGCATCCAGAAGAGACTCATCAGGAACTCTTCCTACTTCTTTTATGCCTAGCCCCTTTTGGTTGGCGTGGAAAACCGCAATTTGGCCTTCATTTAATGTTCGCCCATTTTTTTGCTTATAAATTTCCTTAATCGCCGCCAACCTTTCTCGATCGATGGGACGCTCTTGCCCACCGGTTTCAGAAATATAAGTTGTGGCTTCAGGATTTAAACTTATAGCCCACATTTCTTGCAGAATATCCCAGTAAGCCGATTTTACGACCTGCTCTCCGTTGGCGAGTGCTTTAGAAATGTCGCCGTCAAGCCGTGGAATAAGCATTTGGGCCACGACCTCATCGGCCAAACCGAGCCATTCAAGTCGAACCTTGTTACTCGGTGAGCTAATGGCTTCGTCAGTTAACATCTCTCGGAACGTTGCCAGAGCCACTCCTGGAGTGAGAGTATTCCCAGCGCGACCCCCTCGGGCAGCGGCGATGGCATTTGAGAGCCACTTTCCGGCATCCCGGGCCGATATTCCCGACTCACCCTCTTTCAAAAGCTTTGTGACTTCCGTTAATTCTCGAATCTCATCACGGGTCACGTCGGGGCGAGTTCCCTCATAAAGGCGTAATCGATCAATGGGATTGATCAGCAAATTTGAACCGACGATTTTACCTTGAAAAACTTGAGCCGCTTTCTCGGGGTTGGTCCTCATTCGGGAAGCGGCAATGATCTCTGACATCATCAGAAGCGTGTGTGGCGCAACCTCTACTTTATCGGCCCCTGATCCAAACCATATTCGATATCTATAGTCAGAGGTCACTAATCTATTTAAACCTTCTTGTCGGGGGACCAGATCATATATCTTCCCTCCTGTAACAGGATGTTCCTCCCCCTCTTTTAGGGGTTGCTGATAAGTTTCTTTTTGTTTTCCTAAGATCAAGAGTTGGATGATTTGGCTTGGAAGAGCGCTCCATCGCATGGGCATTGGAGTAAGACGGTCAAGTATTGCATCCCCCGTACCATTTTTTTGTTGTTTTACTTCCTGGATATTTGCCGAATTGGTGGAAGCAAGGATTACGGGATCAAAAGGGACGGTCTGAGCGCCACCGACGGACACCTCGCGAGACTCAAATACACCCAAAAGCATGTCTCTTAAGGCCGGAGGATTTCTAAGAAGTTCGTCAAACTGAATTGCGTTACCATGCCCACTTAATATTTTGCCATTGAAGTACCACGCCATGGGGTGAGTGGGGCCTTCACCGGAGGCAAATCGCACAACAGGATTTGGCGTCATAAAGAGACCGGCGATATCTAAATCATCGGGTTGTTTTTCAATGAGAGGCATATTCCCGTAGGTCCTCCCAATGACTTGTCTACGAACAACTACGTGATCATTTAAAACTTCAACTATTTCATTAGCGCTTAACGGATGCCCACGCTTCTCTGAGTAGTGTTGTACTATTTGCGATCGAATAAAAAATGAAATGGGATCAAGCTTCAGCACTGGCGTTGGATCCATTGAAACAAGGGCCTGAACGGTCTTGGTCGATTTTTTGATAAGGGCTTTCTGAATCTCCGGAGGAAAAAGAACAACGGGGGAGTCCCCGAGAGGAGAACCTAGGTCTGCATAAACTCTGGATCCCCCCTCATTTGTGGACGGAATAAAGCGATGAAGGGATGGGATTTCTCCAAGGCGAACCCATGAATAGGTGTAGTTCGCAAATTTAGAATCGGATTTTGCCGTAAGGTTCTCGACACCAATGCTCAAGAGTTTTAAGAGTTCGGTTTTTCCCGTTCCGTGGGAGCCTTCGAGAAGGGGAATACTCACTGCGGAACGGTCTCCTTGGGCTTGGGCCCTGATGTTATTTACGACCTGAGCAATCACTTTCTCATTGCCGACAATGAGTTTCCCATTAGTAATGGCGTTGCCTTCACTGAAAAACGGATAAAAATCGACTTCTTCTCCAGTAATTGGAAGTTTTATCTTTTTCACGCCTTGGCTATAGATTAAATCCAATATCCGTTGAGCCGCGTTCATGACCGTAAATGGGGCGCGGAGCACTAAGTTTTCATCATCTGCCTTCAAGAAATCTGTGAGAGCGCGTTTTTCTAGAAAGATATGTGAGGAGTCTTCTGAAGCTTCTTTATTTTCTTCGCCGACAATCACGCGAATCATTTTGGCCATGTCGTTTTCAGAAGTGACATTAGCCAGACGCTCTCCACACTGTTCACCATCGTCGGTAGCAAAAACAAGGTTTGGTAAAAAGCATGTCGCCAAAAATAGAAATAAGATTGGCAATGAAAATTTAATTGATGCAGAAATAGATTTAGAAAATCCCATTGATACTCCCCTACTTTTAATCCCTATAGCACTTCCAAACAGAAAGCTTCCCGAACTGCCGAGTGCTAATTATTCAATTGGATGATACTGTGAATGATCCGAGAATCGATCTCGTAACTAGAACCCACTACCCTCCAACACTTTTGATTGAAGTGCTTGTAGCAAAAACCAAAGGCATGTGTGAGAGAAAAGATTACACGACGGAACTATTTTTTCTCCATTAGATTCATGCGCGTCGCGTAAGATTCATCAAGCCACTCTCCTGAAGAAAAGACTTTTACAGGTGGGCGGCCGCTTCCAAATTCGTAGAAAAGTTTAGCGGGGTTTTCACCGTCGACCACAAAGAAATCAGAATCATAGCCTTCGATTAGGGCCCCTTTTGTTTTCTGAAGACCAAGAGCATAGGCACCATTCAGACTTAGGCCCACCACAATCTCCTCAATACGCATCCCCATTTCAAGAGCCGAGAGAGTCCCTACCAGTGAAATATCCTGGCAGGGCGAGGTTCCCGGATTAAAATCCGAGGCCAAAGCCACACGGGCCCCTTGATCGAGAAGCTTTCGGGCGGGTGCATACTTTGTTTTAAGAAAAAAAGCAGTGATGGGGAGAAGAGTCGCCGTCACTTCATGGCTTGCCAAAAGGTTCACTTCTTTATCTGATATTTTCAACAAATGATCGGCAGAAAGACTTGAAAATTCCACGGCGATTTCGGTCCCGCCAGTCAAAACCAATTCATCAGCATGAATTTTTGTGGGGATCCCCAATTTTTGCGCCGATTGGAACAAAGCTCTTGCATCCTCTTGGTTAAAATAACCCTCGTCCAAAAAAATATCCACAAAGTCACAGAGGTTATGAAATTTGGGGAGCCAATTTTGGCTGATTTCTCTTATGTACTGGGATTTTCGCCCCTTGAACTCTTCTGCGACTGCATGGGCGCCCAAAAAAGTAGAAAGGATTGTGGCGCGACTCTTTTTTAACTTTGCACTCACTTCAAGACATTTTTTCTCACTTTCAAAACTCAGGCCGTATCCAGATTTTACTTCAATGGTCGTCACCCCTTGATTTAAAAAACTCTCAACCCGCCGGAGGGCCACCTTATAAAGTTCGGCCGCAGAAAGATCACGGGTGGCTTTGACTGAATTGGTGATTCCTCCACCAAGGCGAGCTATCTCTTGATAGGTTCTCCCCGCAAGGCGCATTTCAAATTCATTGGAGCGGTCGCCGGCAAAAATAAGGTGAGTATGACTATCGACAAAACCCGGGAGGACCATTCTTCCTTGAGCACTTATTTTTTTGAACTTTTTGAATGTTGAGGGCAATTCACTTCGAGCTCCGGCCCAAAGAATTTTGGATTTCTTCCCAGGGCCGCCACCCACCACGAGACAAGCGTCGTTTATTATACTTAAGTCTTCATAATTTATGTTTCGCCCTTTTTTCTGAACAGCTCCTTTGAGGGTGGCTAATTTTCCGATTTTATCCAAGACAAAATTCATGGAATAAAAACGCCCCGTTCACGAGCCACCTGCATAGCTTTTGGATAGCCCGCGTCCACATGGCGTATGATCCCCATTCCAGGATCAGCGGTGAGGACTCTTCTCAATCTCAGCTCAGCATCGACAGTCCCGTCGGCCACAATCACTTGACCGGCGTGAAGGCTATAACCCATTCCCACTCCGCCCCCGTGGTGAAAACTCACCCAGGTGGCACCACAAGCTGTATTAAGTAAGGCGTTAAGAATGGGCCAATCGGCAACGGCGTCGCTTCCGTCCATCATGCCTTCGGTCTCACGATGGGGTGAGGCCACACTCCCACAATCAAGATGGTCACGCCCAATCACAATGGGTGCCTTGACCATTCCCTTTTTCACTAAATTATTAAAAGCAATACCGGCTTTTTCTCTTTCTCCGTAACCCAGCCAACAAATCCTCGCCGGTAATCCCTGAAACTGAATTCTCTCGGACGCTTTGGTGAGCCAAGTTTTCAATTTCTTATTCTCTGGAAATAACTCCATCAAGGCCTGGTCGGTAACCTTAATATCCTGGGGGTCCCCCGAAAGGGCCACCCATCTGAAGGGCCCCTGTCCTTCGCAAAAAAGAGGTCGTATAAACATAGGGACAAATCCAGGAATTTCAAAAGCATTCTCGCAACCCGCGTCTTTAGCCATGGCGCGAATATTATTGCCATAATCAAAAACAATAGAGCCCGCCTTTTGGAAGGCCAACATCCCGCTGACGTGTTTTGCCATGGATTTTTTGCTTAAGGATATATATTTTTGAGGGTCAGTTTTTCTCAAAACTTCGGCTGCCCCCCCCACTACCCGGGGAATAACCTTCGGGAATATAACCTATCAGAGGATCGTGGGCGCTCGTCTGGTCTGTTACAATGTCTGGTTTTTCTTTGAGCTCAAGTATTTCATGAATCACCGTGGCCATGTTTCCACAGAGAGCAATGGATCGTCCTAAACTACCCTTTACGGATTCATGAACACGCTCTAACGCGGCATTCAGATTTTCAGCTAGCTCGTCCACATAGCCCGTTTCTAATCTCTTTTTTATTCGTTCAGGATCAACTTCTACTGTCAGAGAAGTTGCCCCGGCAAAGCTTGCAGCCAGCGGTTGAGCCCCTCCCATTCCCCCTA
>JABDDW010000062.1:581-2201 GCA_013287405.1 Deltaproteobacteria bacterium | reverse complement strand
GCATCATTAAAAATGCAGAAAATGTTTGTGCCATGGAAATTCTCTGCGCCGCTCAAGCTTTAGATTTTTTAAAACCTTTTAAGTCACCACCAAAATGTTGTCGGCCCAGTTCCACAAATGTTTCGTAGGTGCCTTGAATGATGCCTTGGGAGCCAATATAAATCCATGAACCAGCCGTCATCTGGCCGTACATCATAAGGCCTTTTTTATCCAATTCATTAAAATGCTCCCAGGTAGCCCACTTGGGAACAAGATTGCTATTGGCAAGGAGAACCCTAGGAGCGTCTCGGTGAGTTTTAAAAATTCCAACGGCTTTACCACTTTGGATCAACAAAGTTTCGTCATCGCAAAGATTAGTCAGCGCTTTAAGAATTCGCTCAAAAGATTCCCAGTTTCGAGCGGCCTTGCCGATTCCGCCATAAACTATAAGCTCATCAGGTTTTTCTGCAACCCGAGGGTCAAGGTTATTTTGGATCATTCTATAGGCGGCCTCTTGCAGCCAGCCTTTGCAGGTCAATTGACTCCCTGTAGGTGCTTTAACTTTTCTTGGATGTGCTACCACTCAAGCTCCCCCGTGACGTCGGTTACAGCTTTCAAAATCTCTCCGGAACGAATCATTTGACGTAAAATTTCTATATCAGAATAAAAAGCACGATCTTCAGCGGCAAAACTCACTTTTTTTCGAACGGTTTCGAAGGCCCTCTGGACTCCTGCTGTGGACTTCAAAGGTTTTAAAAAATCTAAAGCTTGAGCGGCGCAGAGAATTTCCATGGCACAAACATTTTCTGCATTTTTAATGATGCTTCCTAATTTTCGAGCAGCGATCGTTCCCATGCTAACGTGATCCTCTTTGTCAGCCGAAGTCGGTATGCTGTCTACACTGGCCGGATGACTTAATATCTTATTTTCGCTCACAAGGGATGCCGCCGCGACCTGCACAATCATCATCCCCGAATTAAGTCCTCCGTTTCGTGCAAGAAAAGCCGGCAACCCACTCATCGCGGGATTAATTAATTTTTCAATCCGACATTCGCTTATTGAAGCCATAGCTGCAGTGCTAATAGCCAAAAAGTCGAGGACAAAGGCCACGGGTTCTCCGTGAAAGTTACCGCAACTTAAGATTTTTTCGTCCTCTGTAAAAACAAGGGGATTATCTGTGGAGCTATTAGCCTCTGTTTCTAAAACTTGAACGGCATATCTCAAAGTATCCTTGGTGGCGCCATGCACCTGGGGCATGCACCGAAGACTATAGGCGTCTTGTACCCGTCCACAATTCTCGTGACTTTCGCTAATCTCAGAGTGGCTTCCCATAATCTTTAATAAATTGCGAGCTGTTTTAGCCTCGCCCGGATGAGGTCGAGTGGCAGCTATGAGAGGGTCAAAGGCAGATCTGGCGCCTTTCATAGCTTCTAAACTCATGCATCCTGCAATATCGGTGAGCCAATTCAATCTTCGCGCTTCGTAACTATTGAGTAGGCCCACAGCCGTCATCACCTGGCAGCCGTTAATGAGCGAGAGACCTTCTTTAGCCTCAAGCTGGAGCTTTTGGACTTTTGCTTTCTTAAAGGCGTCTTCAGTTTTCTGACGCTGATTCTCAAAACTACGCTCAAAGCATTTTAG
>JABDDW010000062.1:0-571 GCA_013287405.1 Deltaproteobacteria bacterium | reverse complement strand
TCGCCTTCACCAATCAGGCAAAGGGCGATGTGCGCCAGGGGAGCCAGATCACCGCTCGCTCCAACACTCCCCTGACTTGGAACAACAGGAATGATATTTTTATTTAAGACTTCCAAAATCTGTTCGACCACGATCGGCCGAACCCCACTATGACCGCGAGCTAATGCGTTAGCTCGTAACAGTAGAATGGCTCTTACTTCAGGAATAGTGAAATTCTCACCCACGCCAACACAGTGGGACCTTACGAGGTTTTTTTGCAAATCAACGATTTGATCGGAGGATATTAAAACAGAACTTAAACCACCAAAACCCGTATTGACGCCATAGACGGTCTTACCGGTTTTTAATATGTCTTCGATATATTTACGACTTTGAGTCATTTTTTTCTTAGCACTTGAACTTAAAAAAATGGGAGTCAAACCTGGAATTACCTTAAGACCTCAGACCCCCGTGAATGCTATTGAAAAGTTTTTGGAGCTTGCAGATCTTGTATTGATTATGACCGTAAACCCTGGTTGGGGAGGCCAAACCTTTATGGAAGGGCAGCTTCAGAAAATTTCTTTTGTTAGAG
>JABDDW010000061.1 GCA_013287405.1 Deltaproteobacteria bacterium | reverse complement strand
GTTCCGTTTTGCGCATAAGGGGCCATTCCAGGACCCAGAAGGCGCCCTCCGGGCAATGAAATAGCTTCTGAATCTGGGAAGCGCTGAGAATAAAGGTTCGTGATGTCTGAAGCCGTCATTCCCTCTGTTTGATGGCTAAGAATGGGTTGATGAAACGACATAGGATCCCATCCCCCTGTTGCAACAATATTAATCAGGCGACGTTTGGGGATGTTGTCCCCCCGCAATTTCCTTGCCGGGATAAATGGGCCTAAAGTGGATGCAGCAACGAGAGTACCCAGAGAATTCTTTAAAAAACTTCTTCTTGTTACCAAACCACTTTTTTTCATCTAGTTGGCCCTCATATCGTCCGTGGAGATCACTAGATCTTCAATCATCTTGTTATAATTGTAGCCAAGAGAAGTCATGAAGTCGGAGGTCACCTTTTGAATAAGTTGGCAATCTTGGCTAGGATTAGCAGTAGAAGCACAATCAGCCGCGGCTGGAGCCATTCGACCAAAAATATTTTGGAAGGCTTGACCAACTGTGCATCGAGCAAACTGGTTGGAGCTCCCAAGAACTTGCCCCACCTGTTGTATTCCCGTGACTTCTTGTCCCAGGAGGGCGCCCGTGGATGGATTACCTCCCGCACCTGTGACGCCATAAGTGGCGAAATTTGATGTCGACATAAGCTCAACCTCTCCTGACAACTCCTTCGCAGCAAGGGCCGTGGGGTTGGCAGCCAGAGGCGTTCGAGTCAACCAGAAGTTAAGACCGATGGCTGTTGCAAGAGGATCTAGGTTGATGTGACATTGGATGCAAGAGGGCTGCAGATGGGACGCTTTATCTTGTGGAGGAATGTACTGACTCTGCAGAGCCGTCTGAGAAGCATTTGGAATAAAGGTGTTGGGTTGACCGCACATAGCTCGATCTAAGATTCTAGCCGCAAGAGTCCGATACGATCCACCCGACACTGGATATAAAAAGCCAACCTGAGTCAGTATCCCTGACATGGGTTTGGCTGGAATGTTTCCGTTATTTCCGAAACTGTTGATATATTTGGGCTCTATAGCATACGCCCCTAAACTGCTGCGCATAAGAGAAATAGGCAAAGGCTGGAATGTGGTCGAACTGATTTTCGTTAAAGCTGTCGGATTGGATGATCGACTATACCCCGGAGGCAGAACGGGAAACCTATATCCGTGAGTTAAATAATAGAGTTTGAGGTAATCGCTTCCAATGGAGTAGTTAGCCGTCACAAGCTGACGATAATCGATATTATTTTGAACGATATAATCCAGGAGCTGGAAGGGTTCATTAAACAATTCGTTGCTTATATCTGATAAGGCTCCTCCTTCAGTTCCCAAAGTCGCAGGCGCAGAATCCGTTTCATAATTTGCAGCTAAAGTATTTATTGTTGATTGATCTGGAATCGAGACGGCTGTTAATGATGAATAACCCATAGGATAAGCCGCAAATTCGTTATAAGAACTGGTCCCAGCCTTTTGAATTTCCAATGGGTTTGGAATTCCACAGTGAAATTGGCTGAGTACAACGGGATGAGAGAGTGAATCCAGAAAGGATTGTTCAAAATCAAATTTCGGCCGAGGCACTCGTAGTGAAGTCGGATCATTCGTGTTTGTTAATTCTCCTAAGCCGTTCCATGTTCCCGCGGACGAACCAGCATCCACATAATCTTTACTGATGGGGCGATAAACGCAAGTCGCTAAAAAACGTGACATGGCATTGCAAGCGTAAATAGTTTTTCCACTATAGTAACCCATTGTAGGACTGTATCCGTTTTGCAAACCAGATGGGCTATACCTCAAAACTCTTCGTTGTCCTGGGGTGAAAGTTTTCATAGGGCTTAGGGAGTTGCTGAGATTGCCACTCAAATAGACATACGCTCCAGAAATATATCGGCTGGGCGCAATGTCGGCAGGAGAAGTGGCAAGCTTTGCGCCGTTCGTAAGAGTAATACTTCCGTTGACCACCGTGGATTGGCCAGTAGTGAGGTCAAAATTGATACTGCCTACGGTCTCCCAAGTTGAGTTATACGCGTTATACTGCTGCCATTGAACTTGAGTGGTGCGTGGATCAAAATTTTGAATTTGAGGATCGCACAGTTCAGAACTTGTATAAGACCCCGGGATGTTTGGGATAGCCATTCTCAGATCGGTAGGAGCGGGGGCTCCCGCAATTTGGGTTCCACCAAAATTACTAATAGTTACTTTCGGCGCTGCAATTTGTGTAGCCCCATTATTCGCCATGATGCGATGGTCTTGAGAGGCCACTAACACAGGATCAGGGCTTAAACCCAAATAGCCACGATGCCAATTTTCAATCGTTTTGATATAGCCAGAAGAATTTTGAGCGGACTGCACAAAGCTTGAAAGATAAGACGAAGAGGATCCACTGGTAGCGGCTTTTATAAGGTCAGAAAACTGTTGCATCGTGGGAATAGACTGCGCAACTTCAAGAGAGACTCGCCGGAAGTAATCAAAAGGTCCTCGGTTACCCAAAGCAAATTGTGGAGCCATAAAAATGGCCGTGCAAAGTCCAATTTGGGCGTTCGCTGTAGCTGTTACGGAATTAGCTCCGCTCGCTTGTGCCGAAGCTAGAGATTGATTGTATAAGACAACCAGGGTCTGAACTTCGTCATCGGTAGATTTGTAGGGATAGAGCCAACCGTTTCTGGCTGCGACCAAAGCTGTACTTGTTATGCTGTCTGTTGGGAGAGTCTCTCCCGGTAAAGTAGCGGAAGTGGGAGAGAAAAGAGATCCTAGAGATCCTCCAGAGTACTTTTTGCAGAGATTAGTGGTGATGGCTTGAAGGGCAACAACGCTAACGGCACTTACAGGACGCTCTTGGGACCCTAAAACCGTGTTGATCCCTGTTGAATTGTAGAGGCTAAATTGAGCAGGATTGAGTTCTGCTGATGTGGCATTGGGGAAAACGGTTTGAAGCCGTAAAAGCATAGCAAGTCCGGACGCACGGGTTAAATTGCTTTGGCTTCCGTTAGAACCTAGGACAATTGAGGTCGGCGTTTGGACGATCCTGCAGCTGCCCGTAATTGTGGAGCAGGCTGAATAGCCTTGAATCCAATTGGCAAAGTCGTTATACCCTGTAGATCCCGGTAAAAAGAAAGTCCCGCCACCATGAGGCTCCTTACCTGATATTTTTGATAATATAAGAGGCAGGCCTGTAACCGGCGAGTTATAAATTTCGTTAAGGCTTTTCTGGTAATTAGCGTTCGCATTTGCAGATCCAATGAGCAATGTATAATTACTATTGCTGGCATGGCAAGCGACACAGTTTTGCTGTATGTAGGGCTCAATTTTCGAAAAATACGTGGCCTTACCCGTGGCTTGGCAGTCTACCGACGCATGAGTGTTAGGGGTGCTGCTGTTAAAGGTCCCTTGGAGTAGATTTTTAGAACATCCCGTGAGACCGAGACAAAAAATAAATGGTAAGACTTCAAGCTGAAAAATGTTTTTCATTTAATTGATTTTCTTCCCCTCAATAAGACAAAATTTAAAAAAAGCAAATGGCGTGCCTACCTAAAGACGATTTCCTTTGCAGATTAGCTGTCAATATAAGGACTTAATTGACCAAATAGATGACAGAATCAGAGGCGAAACGGAATATCGGTCATAAAACGCCAGAATGATTGGCTATTCAGGGAGTAGGAAGATTCCGCTATTTTTTGAAGTCCTGACCAAACGTTCAACAGTTTTTTTGAGCTTTTTAGAACGCACTGGAGTTTCAAAAGTTTGCACAACATATTGAAGCGGCATAGTCACTGGGCTTTAAACTCTCTTGGCGCATTCGGTTGGATGGACCCAGGGGGTATGAATTTATCCAAACTTTCCTGAAATGTACCGGGTCGTTCGTTCATCGACGGGATTAGAGAATATCTTGGCCGTGCGCTCGATTTCGATGAGCTCGCCCCAGAGCATGAAGGCCGTTCTATCAGAAACCCTCATGGCCTGTTGCATGTTGTGGGTGACGATAAGAATTGTGACTTCTCCCTTCAAAATTTCGATAAGATCTTCAATCTTGGCCGTAGAAATAGGATCCAAAGCGCTGGTAGGTTCATCCATAAGCAGAATTGAGGGATTAACCGCGAGAGCCCGTGCAATACAAAGACGTTGCTGTTGACCACCTGAAAGGCTCGATCCAGGTTTTTTCAGTTGATCTTTAACCTCATTCCACAGAGCCGCTTGTTTCAAAGCCCTTTCGCAAGACTCCTCAAGAATGGACTTCGTCCTCACTCCGCTCAACTTTAAACCCACAACCACGTTTTCAAAAACAGAAAGAGTCGGAAACGGATTTGGTTTTTGAAAAACCATTCCGACTTTGCTTCGCACAAGGACGGGGTCAACCTGGTGAGCTAAAACATTTTCGCCATTAACGAAAATCTCTCCCATGGCCTTAGCCCCGGGGGTTTCTTCGTGAAGACGATTAATACATCTAATAAGCGTTGACTTTCCACAACCCGATGGACCAATAAGAGCTAAAACCTCTTTCTTTTCGCACGAAAAATTTACCCCATTGACTACCTTTGTCTCACCAAAAAATGCGTTAAGATCTTTAACCTTTATAGCCGTATTCATGAGGCCCTTCCTGAAAAGGGATGAGACACCATCCGGGTTCCAAGATTTAAAATGAAAATAAGGACAGTAAGAAGAAATGCTCCTCCCCACGCCTTCTGATGCCAATCATCAAAGGGGCTTATGGCATAGTTGTAGATTTGCACAGGCACCGACGCCACGGGTTGACTCAAAGATCTTTGCCAATAACTATTGCTTAATGCAGTGAAGAGAAGGGGAGCCGTTTCACCAATGATTCGCGCTACTGAAAGCATCACGCCGGTGAGAATAGACGAAAATGTCCCCCTTAACACCAGAAAAAGGATGACCTTCCACCGGGAAAGGCCCAGGGCCAAACCGCTTTCACGGACGGTATTAGGGACGAGTTTAAAAATCTCTTCGGTCACCCTAGCAATCGTTGGAACCATAAGAATGGCTAAAGCCGTCGCCCCCGCATAAGCGGAAAAACCACGCATAGGAATGACCATTATCGTATAAACAAAGAGCCCAATAATAATCGAAGGGACGCTCCCCAAAATATCCACGGCGAGTCGAACGGTGGTCGCACGCCGTCCACGACCGTACTCAGACAAATAAATACCGATAATTATTCCCCACGGAATCCCCACAAGGCTTGCCATTCCAACAAGAGTCGCCGTTCCCAATATGGCATTGCCTATACCTCCTCCCACTTCACCCACGGGGCTAGGGAGTTTTGTAAAAAAATCTAAGGTGATGGCAGGCCATCCACGAGAAACCACACAATAAAACACACTGAAAAGAGGCACTAATGCGAGTAAAGTCGCCCCGTACAAAATACCCATAACCAGAACATTGAGAATCTTTCTTCTCTGAAAAACGCCTAACATTGTGCGTCCTTCCTTAACGTCGTTTGCCAAACCATCACTCTGGCGAGGCCATTCACTACGAAGGTGACCAAGAACAGCGTCAGACCGACTTGGATTAGAGCAGATAAGTGCAGTTGACTGGTGGCCTCTGCGTACTCATTGGCAATAAGACTGGCCATGGTTTGTGAGGGTGCGAATATAGATTTAGAGATTTCTGCTCGATTACCTATAACCATGGTTACCGCTAAAGTCTCACCGAGAGCTCGCCCTAACCCCAGGGTTACCGATCCAAAAATCCCAGCCTTTGAATTTTTTAAAACAGCCAGTCGAATGGCCTCCCATTTTGTGGCTCCTAGAGCGAGTGCCGCCTCACGCTGTTGGTTGGGAATATTGCGAAAAATCTCCCGACATATAGAAGAGATCGTAGGGACAATCATGATGGCCAAAATCACTCCAGCCGAAAGAAGACCCACTCCGTAAAACGGACCAGAGAATATGGGAATAGCTCCAAACCGCTCAGCTAAAAACGGTTCAATGGTTGACCGCATCCACGGGGCAAGTACAAAAATTCCCCACAGACCATAAACAACGCTGGGAATGGCCGCTAACATTTCTACCAAAAAAGAAAGGGAACGAGAGAGGCGCCCTGGAATTATTTCGCTCAAAAGAAGAGCCACAGCAACGCTTATAGGGGTGCCTATAATAATGGCGATCAGAGAACTTGCCAGAGTTCCATAGATTACAGGGCCAGCTCCAAAGATGTCGTGGATGGGATCCCAGACTGTGCCCAAAATAAAAACAAAACCGAATTTCTTAATCGTAGGTTGAGCGTTCTCAAAAAGAAAAAGGCCTATAGATAGAATGAGGAGAGGCAAAAGCCACCCTGATATTTTTAAGATCCTAGAAAATATAATATCGGATCTGCGAATATCGTTGGGGGGCTTTAGGCTTCCCATTTACTTAACGGTAATCGTCCTTAACTTTCGTTGAACTTTGGCCACAAGCTCTTTGGGTAGGGGAGCATAGTATAAGTTTTCAGCAAATCTCTGTCCGTCAGTTACGGCCCAGTTTAGAAAGTCCAGGATCTTTTGACCCTTTTCAGCTTCGAGGGCTTTGTACACTAATAAATATGTGAATCCGCTTATGGGATAGGCATTCTTTCCTTCAGCGTTGGTTATAGAAACTCGAAAATCTTCAGGCATATTCTTTAAAGAAGCCGCCGCACTGGTTACGGACTTCACGCTGGGAAGGACAAAGCTCCCGGCCTTGTTTTTGATTGCAGCATAAGGAAGCTTGTTGTTTTCTGCATAAATTAATTCGACATAACCAATACTCCCAGGAGTTTGTTTTACAAATCCCGCGACTCCTTCGTTGCCCTTGCCCCCTAAACCCACGGGCCAATTCACTGCTGGACCATGGCCTACCTTTTGATTCCACTCGGCACTCACCTTGGATAAATAATCGGTGAAAATGGCCGAGGTTCCACTGCCATCAGATCGGTGAACGACGATAATTGAAGTCGCCGGAAGCTTGGCCCTGGGATTCAGAGCTTTGATTTTTGGGTCATTCCAACTTGTAATCTTATTAAGAAAAATATCTGCCAAGACATCGCCAGACAAATTCAAATCCTTAGTGATCCCTTCGACATTAAATGTCAAAACAACGGCTCCCAAAACTGTGGGTATATGGACTACAGAACCCGGAGCCTTTGAAAGTTGTTCTTCAGTCATAGGCGCGTCGCTAGCCCCAAAATCAACGGTCTTTTCAGTCAGCTGTTTCACGCCACCGCCACTTCCTATGGACTGATAATTAAATTGCGTTTCCCCGTCGACCTTTTGGTATTCGCTAAACCACTTTGAATAGAGCGGATAAGGGAATGTCGCTCCGGCGCCATTTATAAGGAGAGACGCCCCTGCAAAAGACGACATAAAGCTAAATACAACTGGAAAGAGGATTCGCATCATATGGCCCCCAATAGTAATTAATACAACGGCCCCAACTTACCAAAAAAACTTCCTTTGCAATGTTAAGAATGGCTTAAGACTGCGGCGCCCTTAAGTCCGCGTCAGAAGCTTATTCGAAATTGGATGGTCCCTCGCCCTGACTCCCCAAACCGACGGCCGCTGCCTGAAGCCTTTACCTAAAAATTCACGCAGCATCATAAAGGACCTTGTTCGAGATTTTGGGCCAATTTTAGTCTGTATTTGTCTAAAAGTTCTTCACGAATATATTGAGCCAGAAGGAGGGGCTTATCTCTCTAGGGCGCTTAGTAAGCCAATATAGCGTCCCGGCGCCTCTGATTGGATGCTCTTGACCATAGAAATAAGCATGGCACGGGCTTGCACTTAGAGCTATTTGCATTACTTTATCTGAGGTATTTATGAATAGATGGTCTAAATCTTTGTGCGTTTTGATTGCCGTTTCTTGTATGAATTCGGCATCATCCTGGGCCGGTTATTCAAAAATTAGAGCTTCTCTTCAGTGGTGCGGAACAGCATTGACTCTTGGTTTCATGGGGCGGCCAAGACCCTTCCGGGCCAGCATCATAAAGAATCCGGGCCAAGACGGTACCGGTCGGCGAGAACGAAGCAGATGGGCCTTTTTCAACAGGCCCCCTAATAAATTAAGCGTCGTCTGGTTTGGTTTATAGCCCAATTAGAAAATAAAATGGCCATAAGGAAGAGGAGTGCGAAATTGATCCATAAAGAACTATGCCACCGACTTAAAAATAAACTTCGTACTATAACGACTCCGTGAGTTAAGGGAAGGACCCACGCCGCAGTTTGGGCCCATTTAGGAAAATGCTCTAGCGGAAAATACGTTCCAGCCAGAAGACTCATAGGCGTAATAATAAGAGAAAAGAAATAAGTAAAAGAATCATAGTCTTTAGCGAAACTTGTCACAACCATGGCCATAGCACTCATGCACCAGCATACGATAAATAAAACCGGAAGAACGAGCCATGCCTGAAAACCGTGGACCATTCTCATAGCTACGAAAACTGCCATTACCCCTAAAACCGCAAAAAAGGCTTTGCTCGCGCCCCAGAGTATTTCTCCCGCCACCACGTCTTCAACAGTCACGGGAGTCATCATTATAGTTTCGTATGTTTTTTGAACTCGAAGCTTAGTAAAACTTGAATAAGTAGACTCAAAAACCGCTCCTTGCATCCCCGTTGTACACAAAATTGCCGGAGCTAAAAATAAAATGTAGGGGATACCATTAATGGCCCCGACGAAGAAACCCAGGCCATAGCCGAAAGCCAAAATATAAAGAAGAGGGTCGGTAAAGCTCCAAAAGATCGAAACCATCAAGTACTTCTTGTAATAAAAGAAATCCCGATTCCAAACTCGATAAGTCCCAATCCCCAATCTTGGAAAAGTGATCATATCTTTCCACATTGTCTTTAAGAATTTAATTCTCATTCGTCTCTCAAATCATGACCGGCAACTTTTAGAAAAACGTCT
>JABDDW010000060.1 GCA_013287405.1 Deltaproteobacteria bacterium | reverse complement strand
TGAGCTTCTCAAGCTTTTCCAGAGTTTCATTTTCAACAACAATCCGAACTTCTGATTTGGTCTTTGTTAGAGGTTTAACACCTTCTCACTCCGAACAAACCCCAAATCGCCACCCGTCCAAACGCAAAGCTCCAACACCCACCCGGCTCCCCAACAAAAGTATCTCACCCACTTAATCAACCAACCTTCACTTTTCATCCAGAACGTAAAATAGTGTACTAATTTGAAAGGCAGAGGCTTTATAGCCGCAACGTTCGTCGCAAATAATTTCTCTATTTTTATTTAGTAGGAACAAAGATGACCCCATTCATTTTTGGTGTTCGGGAACATTGACCATACCCACCGTCTCGTGATTGACTTTCAATATGAACCTCTTAACTCTCCTAAAGGAAAATAAACCCATAATTACGGAAGGCTCTATGTTTGAGGGTCTTAGAAGAGACCCTCAGGTCAAGTTACATCCTGTCCTCGCCCATGGGCCGCTTATATATGACGAGGTTCAGCGGAGAATCTTGGAGCAAAGATATCTTCAATACTATAAAATCTCTAAAGACTTTCAGATTCCAATGCTCACCTTCACAAATACCTGGAGGACCAATAAGCCTCGTCTTCAAGAAACAAAATTCAAAAACGAGAATATTAATTTTGATTGCGTCACTTTTTTAAAAAAATTGGCATCTCCTTTTTCTAAAGTTGTTGTTGGAGGGCTAATGGGATGTGTCGGCGACGCCTACAAGGCAAAAGAAGCTCTGACTGCAGTAGAAGCCGAAGAAGTTCATGACTTCCAAGCAAAATCTCTGACCGAGGCTGGTGTTGATTTTCTGTACGGATCGACTCTTCCCGCTTTATCCGAAGCCACGGGCATTGCAAGAGCGATGGGAAAATATGGTTTGCCTTATGTCCTCAGCTTTGTCATCCGCCCCAACGGGAATTTGTTAGACGGATCTCCTTTGGATAAGGCTATTGCAACAATAGATTCATCGACTGTGAATAAGCCGTTATTCTATATGGTGAATTGTGTGCACCCCTCGATTTTCCAAAAAGCTATGACCCAACTTCGATTCAAAAAAAACAAGGCACTCAATAGAGTGCTAGGATTTAAAGCCAATACTTGCGCCCTCTCACCGGAGGAGTTAGACGGAGCCGTTGAACTCCATTCCGAGGATCCAGAGGTTTTCGCTAAGGAACTTCTTGCTATCTACCGCGAGTATAATCTAAAGGTTATTTCTGGCTGCTGCGGCACCGACGACCGTCATATCCGAGCACTCGCAGCTGGACTTACAAGCAAATCCCCGCAATCCGCAGGCACCATCCTTAATCGAAGTTTTTAATAACCTCCGTTTTGGATCAGGCCTGGAGTGCCCCTGTCTGTGTAAATACTAATGGGACCAGAAAGGGAGTTTGCAGAAATGCCTCCGTAGTTATTAGTACTTGATGTCATATTGGGCTGACCTAAAACGTAATCCGCTGCTTGGCCGGTAATAGTAGGAAAATTGATCCAAATAAGAATACGAATATTGAGCCAATCGGTAACGTAAAGGGACTGACCGTCATAAAAAACATCTTGGGGAGCGCTCATTGTAGATGCCGATTCTCCGCCAGTGTTTGTGGTGCTTGTTGTGGAATTGGGTTGCCCCAAAACAATATCAGCAGCCTTGCCTGTGGTGGTGGGGATGGAATTCCAAATTGAGACTCTATTGTTCCCAATATCAGCAACAATGAGAGTTTGGCCCTTGACATACATCCTAATGGGAGCGTGAAATGTGGCAGCACTGATTCCACCTGTATTAAAGCCGTTATGGGCGAAATCGGGCTGACCCAGCACTATTTGAGCCGATTGGTTGTTCGCATTCGGCAAACTATTCCATACCAAAACTCGATTGTTGCTGTAATCGGCAACATATAACCTTGTCCCATCACAAAAAACTCCTGAAGGAGCATTTAGGCTATGGGCACTTAAGCCTCCGTTATTAATGGTGTTAGAGGTCATAGTAGGCTGACCTAAAACAAAGTCGGCCGGCTGATCATTTGTTGTTGGAATAGAATTCCAAACAAGTATCCGATTATTGGAATCATCTGCCACAAAGAGTTTTGGACCGCAAACTGAAACTCCATGGGGGGCGTTCATTGAACTCGCACTGAGGCCACCATTATTAGCGAGACTTGAAACCATGTCGGGTTGACCTAACACAAGATCCGCAGGCTGCTGATTTGTCGACGGTATAGCGTTCCAAATGAGAACACGATTATTAGAAACATCTACTAGAAATAGTCTTCCGCTGTCACTTGTCATGGCAAGAGGTTGATTCAGGCTCCGAGCGCTCACTGCCCCAGGGTTTCCAGGGGTATTATTAACCGCCGTAGAAACCATATCGGGTTGACCCAGAACAATATTTGAAGCTTGCCCAAAACCCATTGGAAAGCCATTCCAAATTAAAACCCTGTTATTAGAATAATCAGTGGTCAGAAAAAAAGGAGGTACCGTGCCTTGTACCGAGTATTTGATACAGCCGCAGAGAATTAAGAGTAAACTTACAAGTGACCAAACAAGCTTCAATTTTAATATTTTCTGGGCATAGCCCTCTTGTGTCTACCTTCTTTATCCTACCTACCCATCTAGCGGACCCTGAGTTTGGCGGGCTTAGCTGATGTTAAGACAAGGTGCGTGGCGCTTGATATGCCTATCCCGAAAGTTTGCTGCCCGCCGGGACCTGCTACTCCAACGCAGACGAATGGGTCAGGTAAGTATAATCGCGCATTATAGCTTCGTAGAAATCAGTCAAAGCCACGCCCTCTTTGGGCTTAAGGATCCCTTCTCGAACTCTTTGGTCTAGGGCGTTTTTCACTCGACGGGCGAGTTCTTTGGGTTCGTATTGAACTTGGACCAGAACGTTCTCGATAGTGTCGCCGGGAATAACCTCTTCAACATAGAAGTCTTCAGGATCCTCGTCGTCCACAAAGACGTGGACCTCATGGACGCGGCCAAAAAGGTTATGCATATCACCCATAATATCTTGATAGGCGCCGGTCATGAACATGCCGACATAATAGGGTTCTCCCGTACGCAATGTATGTAACGAAATGGTGTCTCCCACGTCTTGTTTTTCAATAAATCGATCCACCTTGCCATCGCTATCACAAGTGATATCAACCAAGGTTGCACTTCGATTGGGCATCTCGGTTAAGCGATGGACTGGGACTATAGGAAACAATTGATCAAAGGCCCAATGATCGGGAGCCGACTGGAATAAACTAAAATTGGCCATATATTGATCGGCTAGCTTATCACCAAGGCCGCGGGTATCTTTGGCAGGATTTTTCAAACGCTTATTAAGCTGAACAAGGCCTCGGCAAAGTTGCCAATAAAGACTTTCTACTTTGGCTCTCTCCTCTAAGTTCAAAATACCGAACTTAAACATAGAAAGAGCCTCTTCTTTTTTTGCCACCGCATCATGAAAACTTTCGCGGGCGTTTTTGCCATTCAAGTTATTTACTATTTCTCGAAGCTCTTTAACGATATCGGCGTCATTAGCTCCCACTGGCGGATTATAATCGGCACCGATTTCGATTTTACCAAAGACGTTCATAATAATGCAGGAATGATGGGCGGTCACTGCACGACCCGACTCACTTACGATATGAGGTTCAGAGACCCCTTCTTGGGCACAGATTTGCTTTAAATTATAACAAATATCCGACGCATACTCTTCGACGGTGTAATTCATGGAGTTTAGGATAGATGATCGGGAGCCGATGTAATCCACACCAAGGCCTCCTCCGACATCAAAATAATTGATATTCAACCCCATCTTCTTGAGGTGACAATAAATTCTAGCCCCTTCGCCCACGGCATCTTTTATCGTACGAATATTGGTGAGCTGACTTCCAACATGAAAGTGAAAGAGCTGGATCGATTTTTCCACCCCTGCGGCCTTGGCCATTTCAACGGCCTTGATCAGTTCCGGAATGGTCAATCCAAATTTAGCAAAGTCGCCGCTCGAACCTTCCCACTTCCCCACTCCTTTAGTGGTCAGCTTAGCCCTCAAGCCAATCATGGGTTCAACTTGCATTTCATTAGCAATGCGAAGAAGCAACGGGAGCTCTGAGAGCTTTTCTATAACCACAACGACTTTGCGCCCAAGTTTACGTCCCATAAGAGCTAAGCGCATAAACTCTTCGTCTTTATAACCATTACATATTGTTATGGCTTCAGGATCTGTGTTCATGGCCAAAACGATAAGGAGTTCGCCCTTACTTCCCGCCTCAAGGCCGTAGTGATAGGGCTGACCCGCATCCACAATTTCTTCAACAACCTCTGCCAACTGGTTTACTTTGATTGGGTACACACCAAAATATCGGCCTGTATAAGAATTTTCTTGGATCGCCTTTCCAAAGGCCTCATTGAGCATCTTAACCCGAGCACGGAGAACGTCTTGAAAACGAATGACACACGGAAATTTAAGTCCCTTTTCTTTGATGTCTTCAACCACGTCCATTATATCGATGGTTGGGCCAGGTCTCCCGCTGGGGTAAACACACATGTTTCCCTTTTCGTTAACGGAAAAAAACCCCGCTCCCCAATTATCAATATTGTAGTGTTCGATGGCCTGCTCTGGGGTCCATGACGCCGGAGGAGTTATTGAGGCCACATTAGAAGCTTGAGCGGCCAGGGAAACTGGTGAGACTCCCCCTTGAGTAGTCAGGGGCGCTGTCGGCTCGGCAGATGTGGACGCTATGTCTGAACTCACGTCTTAAGTCTATACCAGAGAATCCACTGAAGATAAAAAGAATTTAAAACTGATGTTTGACCTTTTTCGTGATTTCTCCATATTGTTAAGAAATGGTTCAGTTTAAATACCCCAACTACACTGACGAAGAGCACGAAACTTGGGGGCTCCTCTATAAAAAGCAAAAGGAGCTTCTCCCGGGTCGGGCTTGCTCGGAGTTTCTTGAAGGACTTGAAAAACTAGATTTTAGCGAGACAAAAATTCCAGCCCTTAAAGATATCGATTCAATTTTGAATAAAACCACGGGATGGAATGTGGTCCGAGTCGACGGATTGGTTCCAGAAAGGGAGTTTTTTGAGTTTTTGAGTCAGAAAAAATTTCCGTCAACAGATTTTATTAGAACTAGAAATGATCTTAATTACACACCTGCACCGGATATGTTCCATGACCTCTTTGGGCACATGAGTTTAATCACCAACTCCCACTTCGCTAATTTCTTTCACCTTATGGGTCAAGCAGGAATCAAGGCTCAGGGAAATACCCTTACGGAGCTCCAACGCGTCTATTGGTTTACAGTGGAGTTTGGACTTATAAGAAATCACGGAAGTAAGAGGATATATGGTTCGGGTATTCTCTCCTCTCCGGGCGAAGTCATCTATTGCCTGAGTGACAAAGTCAAAGTTCATGAGTTTGACATCACCAAAGTTACAAAGCAAGAATATGACATCTGGCATATGCAAGAAGAACTCTTCGTCATCGAAAGTTTCGAACAGCTTGAGAAAAAATTTACGGAATTTGGAAAAACACTTGGGCTCCTCGCTCATTGACAATTTCAACAAATACGACCATCATTTTAAAATTGAACCCTAACCCTAAGGAGAAGATTCAAAATGCAACACTTCAAACTCGCTTTAGCTTTTACTTTTTTTGCCCTGGGAGCCCTGCCAGCAGTGGCCAGCAGCTACTCCATCGATAAAAGCCATTCAAGCATTGACTTTACCGTCAAGCATATGGGGATCTCCAATGTGAAAGGCTCCTTTAAGGACTTCGAAGGGAAGGTCATTTTTGATGAGAAAAAACCCGCCACGGACAGCGCCGAAGTCACAATTAAAACGGCCAGTATCGACACAGGAACTGAAAAGCGCGACGAACATCTCAAGAGTCCGGATTTTTTTGATACAGGTAAGTTCCCCGAAATGAAATTTAAAACTACTAAAATTACAAAAACTGGGAAGAACTACACCATTGAAGGTCTTCTGACCATGCACGGGGTAGAAAAACCCGTTTCGCTTAAAGGAGAATTTGGCGGAGAAACGAAGGATCCGCAAGGCAATCCAAGGGTTGCTTTTTCCGCCACCGGCACTCTCGATCGAACCAAATTTGGTTTGACCTGGAATAAACCCATGGAAAAAGTTGGCGCCGTGATGATCAGTAACGACGTTAAATTAGATCTTAATATCGAGGGCGTTCTGGAAAAAGAGAAAACCGCCGAGAAATAAGTTCTAGTGCTCTTGACACTGGGCTGCGGCGTCTTCTCGTGTGGTCGATGGGTCTGAATCAACAGCAATAAGGCAATCCATAGACTTTACGAAGCGACACGCAGCCGCGGCGTCCTCCCTGTTTAGAATCGTCGGGCTGCCATAAACCCACTGCGCGCATTCAAGAAGATCCACACCCTTACAGACCCTTGCCGCAGAGGGCTCATCTAAGTCATTAGGGCCTTCGTGGACCCACTTCGCACACTCTATGTTGACATGTTGGCAAGAATCAGCGGCTTCTGCTTCATTTTCAACCTTCTGGCTTTGATTCACCCATTGCAAACACTCCATGGATCTCACTCCTTTGCAATGCTGGGCTGCTTCGACCTTTGAATGAATTGTCGAGCTTGAAAAAACAAAGTCGACGCATTGGCTGAAGACATCCCCTTGAGCGTAAACCCCTATTGAAAAAAAGAAACTCAGAATTGGTATAAAAAAGCTCATCCCCTATCCCCTTTTTAAGTATTATGCCCTACGGCATTTTTAAGTGGTGTACGCAGCAAGAAAATGGCGATTCCAGAACCTATGCCCAATATGGCCAACATCAAGAAAAAAGAATCTCTCGGCATTTTTTCATAAAAAGTCCCCAGGTATCCTGAAAGATAGTTGCCGAAAAACATGGCCAAAAACCACATCCCCATAAGCATACTTACGAAGCGGGGGGGAGCAACCTTGGTCACCAAAGAAAGTCCAATAGGCGAGAGATAGAGCTCTCCAATCGTGTAGACAAAAGTGCAGGCCACAAGCCACATAAAATGAATTCGCTGAGTGGGTAAAATCCCCCTGGTGATCATCATAAGGAAAAGAAAAGAAACTCCTAAAGCAACGCATCCAATGGCCAATTTTACAACACTTGAGGGTTGCGAATTTCGCTTGTCTTGCCAGTTCCAAAACGAAATGAGAACCGGCCCCAGTAAAATTATAAAAAAAGCGTTGACCGATTGAAACCAAGTCGAAGGCATTTCCCAGCCGAAAATATGCCAGTCCGTTTGGGCGTCGGCAAAGAGTTGAATGGTGTTTCCCTGTTGTTCGTAGACCGCCCAGAAAATAATATTTAGAACCATCAAAGCAATAAGGCCGAGAATAGCCTTCCACTCTTTTGACGTCAGGGGTGTTTTCTCTATTTTTTGGGTTTTGGCTTGAGTCAGTTGATCATCGGCAAGATAGGCTTGGCCGAACCAGTAAATCACTAAACCCAGGCACATTCCCACTCCCGCCGCCGTGAACCCATAGTGCCAACCATAGCGTTGCCCAAGAGTTCCGCAGACAAGAGGAGCAATAAACGCCCCAAGATTAACGCCCATATAAAAAATTGTAAAAGCTCCGTCACGTCGGGAATCCCCCGGTGGATAGAGGCTTCCCACTTGAGTCGAGATATTGGGTTTGAAGCAGCCATTGCCCAGAATGATAAAGAGTAAGGCAAGAAGAAACAAAGATTCCACTGCCATTAAAAAATGGCCCAGAGCCATGAGTATTCCTCCAACATACACCGTCTTTCTCTGACCTAAAACTCGGTCGGCAAGCATCCCACCGAAAAAACAGGTGAAGTAAACCAAGCCCGTATATAGACCATAAATGTGAGACGAGAGGGGCTGAGTGGCTTCGCCCCCATAGAGATGGCGCATAAGACCAAACCCGAGAACGTAGGTCCCAGAATTGATATGGTCGATAAGATATTTGGTCATATACAAAACAAGAAGGGCTCTCATTCCATAATAAGAAAAACGCTCCCACATCTCTGTGAAAAATAAAAAGAAAAGACCTGCAGGGTGACCCAAAATCGTTTTATTTTTCTTAACTGTAGCTACAGACACACCGCCCCCTTTTTGATTGGCTTTCTAACAGACGGCCTTGACCCCGCCAACCTTTTTTCACATACTTCAGCCATGTCAAATTCAAATACAAGATTAGTCTATAGTACAGACCAAACTAAGATGAAATGTCCCCGGTGTGGTGAATACACTCCTGGATGCGCCTGTATCTCAGAGGAGAAGATAACCTCCACCAAAGGAGTTATTGCAAAACTGAGAATTGAAAAAGCCGGTCGTGGGGGAAAATCTGTTACCGTCGTCTACGACCTTCCTCACGATTCAGAATACTTAAAAGATCTGACCAAAAATCTAAAAAACCAATTGGGAACGGGAGGCACCTTTAAAAACGAAAGTTACACCATCGAAATTCAAGGTGACCACCGCTCCCGCATTCGCGACATTCTCTCAAAACTTGGCTTTTCCGTTAAAGGCTAGGGGCACCTTAGTTGCCTCTAAGAGTTTTTACTGCATCGATTCGACCCGCACCATAAGCATTATTTGGGCCTTCTTCAGCCAGAGGAGTGGCCCCGGCCACGATCATTTTCTGAATATCCTCTACAGTGATACCAGGATGGGCTTGTATTACAAGTGCCGCCAGTCCCGCAACATGGGGAGTAGCCATGGAAGTCCCTGAGAATTCAGCATACTTTCCACCGGGTACTGCTGAAATAACGTTCACGCCGGGAGCTGCGACCGTAGGTTTTATGACGTCACCACTTTTCCAGTGGGCTGGACCTCTAGAACTAAATTTTGCAATTTTGTCGTTTTCGTCGGTTGCCCCGGCGGTTAAAGATTGTGGGCAGGCACCGGGAGAGCTAACTGAACCGGGATTGGGTCCACTATTTCCAGCAGCAAAAACAGGAAGAATCCCAACTTTCACCCATCCAGAAACGGCCTTGCACAGGGGCTCGTCCATGGGGTCCCTGGATCGAAAGGAGGCAATCAGTACCCAAGAATTACTCACTAAGGCAGGAGCATCATCAGTTTGAGGGTTTCCGTCAGGATCTGCAATCCACTGCATGGCACTTAATATACCAGCTTGAGAACCCATTCCGCGACTATCAAGAATCTTTCCAACAACAAGCTTGGCTCCGGGCGCTACACCAATGTAGGTGCCAGATGCATTGCCGCCGACTATTGTTCCCGACACATGAGTTCCATGGTCAAAATCATCGTAAGGTGTTGAGCGTCCATTAACGAAGTCCTTAAAAGCGATCACTCGATCCGTTAAATCAGGGTGGGAGACATCTACCCCTGAATCAAGAACGCCCACCTTCACCCCTTGGCCGTTAAGGGCCGGCGCTAAATTT
>JABDDW010000059.1:628-9622 GCA_013287405.1 Deltaproteobacteria bacterium | reverse complement strand
TTTTCCCGTTCTCTCTATGAAGGTTTTTGGATTTCTAAAAAATCTCAATGAAGAACGAGAGAAAATAAAAGCCCATGCACGAGCCTACATGTTCGGAGTTATAATCTCTTTTTGGACTCTTGTAGCGGTTCTCCTTGCACTCAAAGCCGGGGGGCAGCACCTGGGTTGGGGCTTTCAACTTCAATCCCCACCCTTTGTTGCTTCATTAGCTATAATTCTGTTTTTATTTGGACTTAATCTCGTCGGCGTATTTCAGATAGGCGAGTCTTTAATGGGGATCGGACATTCCTTAACAAAGAAGGAAGGCTTTGGCGGTGATTTTTTTACCGGAGTCTTAGCTACTGTTGTGGCTACGCCTTGCACAGCGCCCTTTATGGGTTCGGCCATTGGCTTTGCCCTCAGCCAAAACGCTCTTATCACATTTTTGATTTTTACCTCCTTGGCTTTAGGTTTAAGCGCTCCGTATGTATTTTTGGCCTATAACCCCAGAGTGGGCAAAATTCTTCCCAAGCCTGGTCCCTGGATGGAAACTCTTAAGCAAATAACGGCTTTTCTTATTTTCGCAACCGTGATTTGGCTTGTTTCTGTTCTTTCCGTCCAAGCTCCTCCTCCCTATCTGGTCATGGTGATGGGTAGTTTATTTCTCGTGGGAATCACTGCATGGCTTTTACATCGCTGGCCTTATTCTAAGAAAACAAGAATCCTGGCTTTACTCCTGGTTTTACTAGCTCTCTTCATTGTTATCTCCAAGAATGAGAACCCCAAGAATGCTCTTGTTTGGGAAGAATTCTCACCAGAAAAAATTTCAAGCTATAAAGCCGAGGGAAAAACCTCTTTTGTTGATTTTACGGCCGCATGGTGCATTTCGTGCAAAGTTAATGAGCTTGTTGTTTTTTCTTCTCCACGGGTTAAAGAGGAATTAAAGAAACACAAAATTGTACTTTTGAAAGCAGACTGGACATCTCAGGATCCAAAAATAACCCAAGCTTTAGCGGAACTTGGGAGAAGTGGCGTCCCGACCTACGCAATTTTTCAACCGGGCAAGAATCCGGTTTTGCTCCCTGAGGTTATAACACCCGGAATAGTCATTAACGCTCTACCATAAGGTACCAGCTTACTTTTGGTAGGCTTTCTTACCATAAGGTCCTGGCGCTTTCAAAATAAGGAGAAGTTATGAAGAAAATTATTTTACTAGTTTTTCTTTTATCAGTTTCAAAGGCTTATGCATTAAAAGTAGGAGATATGGCACCACCTTTTTCCGTAATGGCTAGTGATGGAAAAAATCATGCACTCCAGGAATTTAAGGGACAATACGTAGTTCTCGAATGGCATAACAAAGACTGCCCGTTTGTAAAAAAACACTATGGCACTGGCAACATTCAGGCGCTCCAAAAAAAGTGGACGAAAAAAAATGTGGCATGGCTCACCGTCGTTTCGTCGGCAGCTGGTAAGCAAGGATACGAAACCGCATCAGATGCCAACGCCGAAATGAAAACAACCCATGCTTTACCAACTCTAATGTTACTGGATCCCAACGGCAAAATGGGAAAGACCTATGAAGCAAAAACAACTCCCCATATGTTTGTTATCGATAAGGCAGGGAAAATTATTTATGCCGGCGCGATTGATGACAAGACCACTCCTGATACCGAAGATGTCAAGACGGCAAAGAATTATGTGGACGCTGCTTTAGAAGAAGCCACTTCCGGCAAACCCGTAACAATCAGTTCAACACAGCCTTATGGCTGCGGGATTAAGTACTAGGGTCGCATCCCAGGTCGTAGACTCCACACGTAGACTCCGAATTGCTCCGAATTCGTATTCGAATTGTATTCGAATTGCGTCAGTGACAACCTACGGCTCATCGTCAACTAAATAGCAACTTACTATAGATAATGCCGTTAAGTTTAGCTCACATTCCACCTCGTGTTGTTATATGGGAAGGGACTTGCTGGGGACTTGATCTCGCGTCGGTAACTTCGTGAGTGGCGTTTTCTGGTTTCCATGGATTTGCGTATAAGTTCGACAAGGTCTTTTAAAACTCCTGTCACCACGGTCTTTTTTCTTTTTCCCCACCATTTTTGCAAACTATACAGAACTGTCAAAGAAATCTTCGCTGAACTAACTTAACGGCATTACATCGCAGTTATTAAGACTCTCTTGATTTGAACGGGGACTGTTTATTTTACGATAGATCCCTCTAGCGTATGTTCCATTTGGTGATGAGAGCGGCATAGGGTGATCAAGTTCTCAAGAGTGTTCGGCCCTCCCTTGTGAACGGGGATCAGATGATGCATATCAGTCCAACGAGAGTCTCCGCAGCCCTCAATCCGGCACTTTCCTTTATCTCTAAGATTAACCTGATGTTTGAGTTGAGCTGGAGCCGGCGTGCGAGCGGCAGCGCGAGTGCGAGAAAAAGCTTGGCGTTGTGCCAAGTCTTTTGATGCGACCTGACTTTGTGACTTCGTCTCGTCAGGGCTATCCTCTTTAGCTACAGATAAAGTTCCCTCATAAGACTTTTCCTTATCTTCTCCTTGGATTTGATCTTTTATACTCTTACGTAAACACCGAGAGGCCTTCACCACGGGGTCCTTTCGCTCAATATAAAGCTTGGCCATTGCTTTAAGGGTTTCATCCCAGCTTGCAGCTCGGCCAAGGGTTTGGCTTAAAAGGTCTTGGACTCTAGAAACAAGTCTCTCAGTATCAGCTCCAAGGGCTGCTTTTAACTCCAAAATATTCTCAGAAATAAAACGAGTCCCCTCTTGAATTAGGGTTTTCGGGTTTTCTTTGGCAACAGCCCTTTCTAAACCACGTTGAGACAAAGTCTTAGCTTTTTTAATCCATTCTTCGCTATTAGTCTTTGTGACAACAGCACTTAAGCGCCTGGCTTGGGAGAGTGAGATTTCACTTTCCCGAAGGGCTTGCTGAAAGCGGTCAATCTTAGAAGCTTTTCTTGAAATGAGAATAAAGTTATAGGCCCTGTTTTCTGAAAGCTTTAAGCCATAGACGGCATATTGAAAAAGGCTCTTAAATCCCATATAACGATAAATCTTGTGATGATCGATTTTTTGTAAAACTTCAATCATAAGATACTCATTGCGCCTAAGTTCCCCAGCGATGCGCAAAGCTTCTTTGTGAAGTATTGAAATCTGACTTATATTTTCCCGATTCAGGGTCGACACTTGGTTTTGCATTTTTAAAAAAACCTCCATTTAAAAAAATTCACCAGAAGGTGAACGATTCAAATTTCTGAAAGCACATTATCACGAATTTTCGAGCTCTCGTAAGAGCACCCAGATCTTCGATATGAAAAGAAATTTTAAATTTTGAAAAAACGACCTCGATAGAAAAAATAGGCATCTCTCAGGAAACCAAGGGCAACCAGAGGGGTATTTTAAAATGGATCTGAGATTTTTCTCAAAACCAGTGCGAAATTATAAATTCTTAAATTTTGAAGAGAGGCCCGAATTCGGATTATTACTGCAACAAGCTCAAAAAATTAGAATCTGGACAGCTGACGATACCTTCGTGTCACACTTTAGTTGCGAAGCTAAAGGGGAACCCATGAGAAGGTATCGCCAACTTGAATTTGAAGATCGAATATATATTGAAGTCTGGCAATTAGAAAAAGTGAATCAAACGACAATTGCAAAGCGTCTAGGTGTGCATCGATCAACTATTTCTAGAGAACTTAGACGGGGGAAAAGCAACTTTGGTCGGCTGAGTTATCAGGCGCATTTAGGAAAACACCCTCCTCAATTTTCGCCCCTTCGCGTTCTTTTTCTTAATCGAGCTGGAAATTCAACTACTAGTCCAGAAGCAAACTTAATTCTAATCCTATCGCACCAACCAAGCAGTCAAGTGCTTAGAATCCTTTCACGCAAAAAGTTCAAATCCACGCTTTAGAATCAACATCTGCCCTAAACCCATTGGCCCATTCTAAATTGACTAAACTCCAAGTTTTGGCAGAATATGTTTTTGATATGTTAAAAGGGCAAAAGGGGGACCATTTGAAGACTTTGATTGTTATCTTTATTCTCGCAATAACTACGCAAGCCTTAGCGTACGAAGGACTAGAGGAGTGCCATGATTCCAGTGGAGAAATACATTCCGTTGCCTATTCCACCGCAGGTCTTAGGTGGATATACACCTATAATGGAACTCAGTACAACTTGTCCGGCCTCGATCTCTTGATAAAACCTGCCAATAAGCTCCCCGTTGAGCACGTTGCTGAAAAAGTGACTTCGGTCAAATGTAACGGCCACGACCTCGTAGAAAGAACCTCAATTAGAAAAGTGATTCTTCGCGATCCCAGTTTCAACCCAGTGGTGGAAGCAAAACTTCAATGCGTAGGAAGTTTTCCTATGCCCTGGTTTCAACAACTCTGTCCGTAACCGCCGCTAATCCGATCTTGAGTCCTTCGAATTCACAATCTGCTGCAAGTGAGAGTGGATTGCAGGATTACCAGCAAGTATTGATCTCATCGATGATCTGAAAGGACTTCCGTCAAAGGACGTAACCACGCCTCCAGCCTCTTTCACCAGTAAGGCTCCGGCGGAAGTGTCCCAAGGAGAAAGTTCTCTTTCCCAAAAACCATCGAAGATCCCCCAAGCCACCATACACAAATCTAAAGCCGCACTTCCGGCACGTCGGATCCCTCGGCTTTGCTCCGCTAGAATGCTGAAGTCCCTTATCTCTTGATCCAGAACGTTTTTTTTCTGGTAACTAAATCCCGTGGCGAGCAAACTGTCGGCTATTTTTTCCGTCATACTGACTCGAATAGGCCTTCCATTGAAAAAGGCCCCGCGACCCTTTTGGGCCGTAAAAGTGTATTTGAGCAAAGGCGCATAGATTACCGCCACCTCAACTTCGCCCAAGACCTCCACTCCGATGGAAACGCAAAAAAAAGGAAACCCATGCACGTAATTTGTGGTGCCATCAAGGGGGTCCACAACCCAAAGAGGTTCGTTTTCACTTCCCCGACCTCGGGCAAGACCTCCCTCTTCACCTAAAAACCTATGGTGGGGAAATTTTTTGCGGACAATTCTGATAATGCAAGCTTCACTATCCCGGTCAGCCTCTGAAACAAGGCCTGCGTCCACTTTTTGACTTATATTTTTGAGCCTCCGGAAATACTTCAGTGCGATGGCACCACCCCTGTGGGCCGCTTTTACTGCCACTTTAAGGCACTTGTCTTGTAACTTTTTATCCATCGAGCAAGAATAAACCATACTTTCAAATGGGGATCCAGACCTAAGGCAAGGTCCAAGACTTTTCACTCAACGTTGACAAGGAGCGCTGTTGATTTTAAACTTAAAAGATAGAGGGTGGGATGAATTAAATGAAGAGGGAATATAAAATGTTAAATGAGAATGGCGGCTCACGTACTGATACATTGATAAAATTGGTTTTGGTCTTCTTTCTCTCTTTACTTTCATTCTCCGTTGGAACTTTTGTCGGAAAACAATTTAGCGATAGCCAACACAAAATAGCCGAACTTGAAGGCGACAGTGACCGTTCTGTAGCATCTATCCCAGCTGACGCAACCAAGGCCGCACCCAATCCGGCAATCAGTGAAGACGAAATCTCAAAGGTTTCAGACGAATTCGTCAAAAAAGAACGTCAAGAAAATCCGGGAACCCCAGCGACGGCCACTCCGCCCAATGAGATGGCAGCGGCGTCCAATAAGGACTTGATTAAAGAACCGGCTCCGGCAGCTCCTAAAAAAGACGCAAAACCGCCGATCGCGGTCCACGACGAAATCGCCAATGTTACAAAACAAATTGCCCAAGGAATGACCATTGAACCTCCTAAACCTGCTGCAAAAACAAGATTTCCGTCCAGCTATCCTAAGAATGTAGAGGCCTCAGCTGTCGGAAAGTACACCGTTCAGCTCTCCGCTTTTTCTACAGAAGAAGAAGCTAAAACTGCGGCACAAAATTTTCGTGACAAAGGGTACAGCGCTTTTTATGCTCCGGGGCAAAAGGATGGAAAAACCTGGTATCGCGTGAGTGTAGGGCAATTTACAACTTATCAAGAAGCCAAAGACTATAAGAATGCTCTTCCCAAAGATAACAATTTTGAAAATAAGTTTGTTAATAAAATCAGTCAATAGGGCTAACGGCACGCCAAGCTCATATTCTATTTCTTGATGCTCCCGCTCGGACCTGATATGACCCATATCTTATGGAAACACGTACAGTTAAAAAGCCATGGGGTTTTGAACTCATTTATGCGATCACAGAGAAATATGTGGGTAAGGTTCTCCATGTCAATAAAGGCGAGTCCCTAAGTCTTCAGTACCATAATTTAAAAGACGAGACGATCCATATACAAAAAGGGAAAATCCGATTTCTGACCTCAACATCTCCTGGCGAACCTTTAAAAGAAACTATAATGACCCCGGGCATGAGCTTCCATATTACCCCTAAGCTCATTCACCGGATGGAGGCCCTTGAAGACACAGACATACTTGAAGTGAGCACCCCCGAAATTGACGATGTCGTCCGTTTAGAAGATCGCTACGGTCGAAACTCGTGAAAAAATTCGCTGTCATTATGGCGGGTGGAAGTGGGACCCGTTTTTGGCCAAAAAGTTCAAAGAAGAAACCCAAACAGCTACTTTCGTTAACAAGCCGCGAATCCCAGATCCAACTCACTTGGAAAAGACTTAATACCGTTGTCGAGAGATCCCACCGTCTTATTGTTTGCACAGAACAACTTCGAAAAGCCACCTTGGAACACATCAAAGACGTCAAGATACTGGCAGAACCCATGGGCCGAAATACTATGGCCGCGGTTTGCTGGAGCGCCTGGGACATTTTTCAGAAAGACCCCACCGCCCTCATCGCTGTTCTTCCGGCGGACGCCTTTATTGCCAACGTACCTGAGTTTCAAAAATCTCTTAATCTTGCTTTTGAAGTGGCTCTTTCCGAGAAACGCATCGTTTGCCTTGGAATCACGCCGACAGGTCCGGCAACGGCCTATGGCTATATTCGCAGAGGAACGGCTTTAAAAGGAGGGGGGTATGAATTAAAGGAATTTGTAGAAAAACCTGATAGAGCTAATGCCCAGAATCTCTTTGAATCAGGAGAGTTCTTATGGAACGCTGGAATTTTTATTTTTGAGGTGAGCACGTTTATTGAAGAAGTCAGAATCCACTCTCCAGAGTTTGCTTCTTTCTTCGATAAGAAAATCCATAAACCCCATCTTATTAAGCAAGGCTACAGAAATCTCCAATCCGTTTCTATAGACGTGGCCTTGATGGAAAAAACCCATAGAGGAGCCCTTCTTGAAGGGAATTTTGGTTGGAATGATTTAGGATCTTGGCCTGCACTCTTAGAAGTGGTTCCCCCTAATTCGGAAGCGGGCGTCCTTCGAGCGCCTGGTGGGTTTATTCAAGTCAACTCAAAAAATATTATAGCCGATTTAAGTTCTAAGAAATTCTTGGGACTCATTGGCGTCGAAGATCTCATTGTCGTTGAAACAGAAAAAGCCATCCTCATCTGTCATCAGAAAAACGCCCAAGATATTAAGACCCTGGTCAATATGATTGAAAAAAATAAGAAATTTGCAAAAACATTGCTTTAGGCCGCCCGATTTTGCGTGGAACGAAAGACCTGTTCATCATCTAGGGGGTGCTTTGTATAAATTGGTGAATCAACCGCCTCCACCCTGACTCCTCAAACCGATGGCCGTCGCCTGAAACTCGCCCCAGCCGACTACTCACTCTTAGGATTATAAGGCCCCTCAATTTTGACAATTTTCTTACCATTAAAATTTTTGTCAATTTCGGTCCTATAGATTTTTCCCTTACGATAGTAGACCCACATGTCCGGTTTACCATCAAAATTGCGATCGACCTCTTTGCGGTAAATTTCGTTTTTCACAAAGTAAGTCCAAATATTGGTATGTTTATCAGCCTGGCTTTTCTTTTTAATAGCCCCCGTTGTACCGTCATATTCTATAACAATATCAGTGATGCCGTCGTAATCAGTATCTCTCTCTTCACGAACAAGCTTCCCTTTTTCGTAATGTTTGACTAGGTCGATCTTGCCGTCGCGGTTAAGATCGAATAGTTGCAACTCTAAAGTCTTGGCCCCATCGGCTTTCTTTTTGTAGACTATGAAGATGTCGGGATTTTCTCCTCCCAAAGAATCTCGTTTTTCAACAATTTCATCGGGTTGAATTTGTTCGAGATAATTTTGAAGACGGATCGTACGAACTAGAATTTTTCCAGGTACAATCTCCTCGGCATGCCCTGGGTTCACTTTTAGAGCACCCTCGGCTGTAGGAGCATTCAACGTTAGCCCTATGGTCAAACCCCAAACCAGCGCCAAAGTCATCTCAAATTTGCTCTGTGACATCAATACCCCCTTAATTAAGGCCTTTAGAGTAATTCAAATAATTTCCTCAAGCAAGGCCCTCTAGAAAACGGGGAAAAATCCAAGGGTTATATAGTACTTAAAACCCGTCACATTAGAGTATTGATAGTATTCAGCGGTAGCACTCACCCCGAAATTACTCATAAATTTCCAAAGAACTCCCCCGCCAACTTCTTTAATAAAAAAATCACCCTGATCAGATTCGTTTGCTTCAAAGAGGCTGGTCTTTACGGTTTGGATAAGAGTACCGGCTCCCAAACCAATGAATGGCGAAAGAGGACCCATTAGAAATCTATATTTAATTTCAGCTTCGATATCTTTATCGTCTTGGCCTACATTGAAGGTCGAATTCCCTGTAGGGGCGACAGAATATTCAGAATAGCTTAGTCCTCCCATCCAATTATTCCAAACATACAACCCTTCTCCCCCATAAGAGCTCTGAGAGTCCCGGTTGGTCCCTCCACTAGAAGTACTATAACTGGTTTCTCCAAAGATGGGGCCTACAAATAAGGCCGATTCAGCTCTCGCCCCACCTGACCATAAGAGAATTGCAATAAGGACAGTTTTCATTTGTTTTTTCCCTCTAAAGGTTTGGAATCCGACAGCTTTAG
>JABDDW010000059.1:0-618 GCA_013287405.1 Deltaproteobacteria bacterium | reverse complement strand
TTGTATTTTTTCACAAAGAGCCGCTGAGGGAGGATGATTTTCAAAAAATAAAGGGAGAATCCGTTTTAATCCTATAAAGGTTTTATCTACGTCAGTGTTATAAAGACGCATGTACATATTTAAAAAATTAAAGGCGGCCTTAGTGGCTTCATCAATCCCCCAATCTTCTGAGAGAACATAAAGAAAATGCCCGATTCCCGCCCCAAGGGAGTATCCCTCATCTTTAGCCTTACAGACCCCCGCTTCGTCGGTATCCGCACCCTCATCGGTCAAGGATTTAGGGTCACTAAGATCTCTATTAGAGATATAAGCGGAGTTTAGAGAATCAGCTCCGAAAAATGTGTGCCCGCTATAAGCATATCCGAAGTAATCGGCAATTCCTTCATTGAGCCCACTATATTGATAGTAGTTGCGGCAAATCAGCCGATTGGTTTGAGTATTACCTAGGGCGTTCTCTCTAGTTTCTGCATAGAATTTTCGCTTGGCTTCAAAAGCACTATGCCACCATTCATGGGCAAGAATTCCACCATTTGTTGGTATAGGCATAAGGTCTTGGTCATAGGGCTGAATCACAAAGAAATCTAAACCCGCGACATACTCTACGTTATTGCGAGCTTC
>JABDDW010000058.1 GCA_013287405.1 Deltaproteobacteria bacterium | reverse complement strand
GAGACGAATCGGCAAAAAGAATTTTATTTTGGAGCTGCTTTGGGACCGTAATCACTTTCACCGCTCCCTCAATTTTCAGTTTCCTTCAAAACCGAGTGGCTGGTTAAAGCGGGCACAGGGACGTGACGCGGTAACTGAAAAAATGGGTTTTTCTCCTTTCACCCATTTTTCAGTTACGGAAGCGAAGCACCCTGGGGGTTTCTGGTTACCCCAGGGTGCCGCATCCAACTAGAAACTTTTTGGAGGTAAAAAATGTCATTACTTAGACCCATCGCGCGAAATCTTGACGACCCGGCTCGAATTATCGGCCTCTCCCCCATGGAGCTTGCGACCTGTGCTCTCACATATGTCTTCTTAAGCTCTCTCGTTAAAGGTCTTCCCTTCTCTGGATTCATAGCGCTGGCGATTAGCTTAGTCATCGCCGGAGCTGTTTTTCTTTTTAATCGAAATTTCCCTCCCTATCACGGGGTTTTCAAGATTCTTCAAACGCTTAGGCCACAAATAGTTTCCGTCATGCCCTTCGGGGACGAGGGGGGTGTATGAGTCTTGCCGCAAGAAAGAAACATGACATTTTGTCAGACCTTCTCCCTTATTTACAATTCGATGAGTCATCAAAGACTCTTTGGCTTAGAGATGGAAGGGGTACCCGCACCCTACGTCTAGTTCCTAAAAATGTATTGTCGTGGACAGAAGACGATCTTGAAACCTTAAGGACAGGTTTAGGTAGTATCGTAAATCAACTTCCAGAAGGGTCCATAGCACAAATATATTTTGTAAGAGAACTTTCCACCGCTAACACCGACTCTGCATTTAGAAATTGGAAAGAAAATCACACGTCAAAAGATAGTGAGTTTGATCTACACAATCCACGCCATCTTTTATATGAAGCAAAGTCGAAATCCATTTCATCCCAATGGGATGCTAAGTCACTTTATCAAACAAAAATTTACATCACATTAAGTATCACCCCGGACGTTAAGGCCAATATGTTTGGCAAGTTTGGCCCACTAGCATTTCTTGCCTTTAATAAGGGGAAGAAAAAATCTTTGAAAAATGACTCCGTGATTTCTCATGAACTTGACGAGGCCTATCAAACTTTAAAGACGGGCCTTGAGTCTCAAGGTTTTGAGACCGCCGAGCCAGATTTTCAGGAACTCGCAAAATTTATTTACAAATTTCTGAATCCAGAACGGTCTTCAATTAAGAGTCCAGAGAATCTTACCACTGCCGGTTGTCATGATCTCTCAGAGGCCATGGCTCTCACCGATCTCATTGAATCAAAAAATGGATTGGCCCTAGGGCGAACACGAATTCAAGTCGGTTCGATCAAAACATTCCCCGAAGCATCATATCCGGGGCTTATGACAAGAATTGCTGGGGAGTGCCAATCTTTTATTTTGGTCATGACCTTCATCGCTCTTTCTCAAACAAAAGAACGTGAGCGCCTATCCCGCCGCCAAAGGCTTGCTACCGGGATGGCTGGCGGTAATCATATCCGAAATATCGCTGCCGAAAGCCAGCTCCAAAGTATCGAAGACACGCTCGGAGCCATGATCTCTAGTGGGGAAAAGTTATTTGTAACTTCTCTTCATCTTATCACATTCACTGACCAAGATACCGACCACCAGTTTCGTCAATTACTAGATTCTCTTGAGAGGATCGGGAACGGAAGTAGGTGGTTTGAAGAAACCGTCGGCGCGTATCCCGTATTTTTTGGGATTCTTCCATTTGCTCCAACATTTATAACAAGACCCCAACGTCTTTTGACTACACCATTGACCGACTTTCTTCCTTTATATGGGATCGGCGAAGGCCATAAAGAGGCGTCTGTCCTTTTTGAATCTCCATATCAAAGCCTTCTAGGGTTTTCGCTTTACGAAAATTCCCCTTCGGCCAATGCCATACTTGTTGGCTCCGCCGGTTCAGGCAAAAGTATGCTTGCTTGTGGGATCATAAATAGCATGACGGCGGGGGATAATCCCAACGCCCCATCGACATTTGTTGTTGATGTTGGTAACAGCTTCAAGAGAACCATTCTTTTTCATGGTGGTTCATCATTAGATCTTTCCCCTGAAAGCGGATCAAGGCTAAATCCTTTTGACCTCGAGCCGGGGCAAAAGCGACCCGACCCTGAGAAGGTTAAATTTCTTACCGCCATCTTTGATGAGATTTTAGGCGATAATGGAAATTTGTCAAAACTCGAACGAGCTTTACTTGAAATCGAAATTTTAGAATTTTACGAAAAAGAAAAAAAGCCGACTCTGTCAAAATTTAGAGACCACCTTGAAAGATCAGATTCCATCGAGCTCAAACATCTCTCAAAACTTCTAACACTTTGGTGTAACCCGCACCCCTATGGGCTCCTTTTCGATGGAGAGACGAATGTATCCATCAATTCACCACATCTTCATTTTGAATTAAAGGGATGCCAAAGATACCCAGATCTTCTGCGCGTAGCGATGCTTGTGGTCATGGATTTGATTTGGAGAGAGGTAAAAAAACGCTTTCCAAAACGGTCCCTTGTCGCTGTTGATGAGTGCCACACTATTGTTCGCCCGAGTGGAGATGGTCGTTCCAACGCGGGAGCCCGTTGGGTTGACGATAGTTTCCGTCAAATGAGAAAATTTTCGTCAGGAGCTCTGGCCCTCTCACAAACTGCAAAAGATCTCAAAAATGACGAGATTGCTGACGGTATTCTAGCAAACGCTCCCAACCGATTCATTTTACGTCAAAGAGGGGATGAAAAAACCCTCAGAGAAGACCTTAAACTTTCAGAACAGGAACTAAAAGAAGTTTTTTCTCTATCACAAGTGCGCGGTTCATTTTCAGAATTTTATCTACATTCAGAAACAATAAAGGGCACCCTTATCTATAGACCTACCAGCCTTGAATTGTGGCTAGCCACTACCCATCCACCTGACATTGAACTTCTTCAACAAGAACAAAAAGCACATCCGGAATTTTCACTCAAAGAACTTATGCAATACATGGCCAAAAATTTTCCCAATGGTGCTGAAGAAAGGAGTGTGTCGTGAAAAAAATTAAACTCATTCGATGGATTTGCATTGGATCATTCATAATTTCTTGCGTCATCTTTGGTCCCAAAGATGAAGTGAAGGCCGATTTTTGGGGTGGGGATCTCCCGCTACTCGCTCAAATCTTAGCAAAATCCATCGAGCAAATTGCTGAACTCCAGCAGATTATTGGAGCCTCCCGCGACACCGTGAGCCTTCTAGAGGAAATGGATAAAGGTGTTAAGGATATCTTACGACTTGCCGAAACCGCCCATATTCCACTCCCAAAACAGGTTTACGATGACGCAAAAACTCTCGACAGGGCTGTGGGTAAAGCAGAAACCGTTTACGGCGTCATAAGAGAAAATTCCCCCATTCACCAACAAGTTCAATTTAGAAGCGGCACAGAGGGTCTTTTTCTAAGTCAAGACGCCTTTGATTACTCAACCGAGCTCGATAAGGCCGGCGACAAAATAAAATCAGCAGCCATTGTCTCAAACCAACCCACCGCAGTCAGGCTCACGGCTGAAACTCTCGGTGTAGTTCTTCAGGCCATAAGTCATTCTAACCGACTTCTGGCAAAGGAATTAGAAATTTCTTCGACCAACCGAATCGAAAAAACCGTTCAAGACAATGCCAACTATCAGACTTTCGTGGATACCCACCAAAAAATTGAAGAAGACTTAGATTCGGCAAGCAGCACACCTCTTAATTCCTTTGGTGCCCCTGTAAATCCCGGAGGTGAAAAATGAATCCAAATCAGCTCCAAAGTCTCCAAGTTACTGCATTATCCCTTTTTCAAACAAGCCAGGGTCTGTTTTGGGAATTTTTGCCACCGCTTTTTATCTTAGCTATGGGCTCAATCTACATCTCTGGCGAAATCTCCGGCGCTAGCTTTGAAAGATTATTCAAAAGAATTATCTTGGCTATCATTTTATTGCTGGCACTCCCCCAGATATCATCACTTATTTTAGGTATCGAAGATAAACTTGTGACGGCTTTCGGCGGCGAAGAATCACTTCACACAATATTTTCAAAAGTAGCGGAGCACGCTAAAAGCATTCACGACGAAAGTGCCTCTAATTGGTTTAAGTTAGGCCATCTCGGCCTTACCGCAATCTCCACTCTTTCTTTTCTTCTGCTTTCTATTGTTCACCACTTTCTTGATGTTCTCCATCTCACGGTTTGGAATTTACTTCATATTTTTGCGCCGTTAGCTTTTTTGGGACTTTTATTTCCGCGATTCTCTAACACGGCATCGGGAATATTTTTTGGAATGTTTGAACTCGCTCTATGGCGACCTACCTGGGTCATCATGGGGCGAATTCTATTGGCGATAGGTTTTGGCGATTCCACAAGCGACCCTTCGGGGTGGGTTGATGTTGCAATTATGAATTTCGCCGTCGCTGCTCTAATGGCTACGACCCCCATTATTGTCCATGCCCTTCTCAATGGATCACTTGCGTCAATAGGGGCCAGTGGCCTTCAGACCATGGCCGGTGGAATTGGGGCATTTCTCTCACACCTCCCGATGAAGGGAATCGAGATGGCTAAAAGTGGGGTCGGTAAAGCTGTCGGAGCCGCGGGCACTGCCGCGTGGACCGTGGCCGGAGGCAAGTGGGCCGCCTACAAATCGCGCCCCCATGTTGATAAGGCAAAGAAATACATCGCTCAGAAAGCACCCGCTTACTGGAACCCTGGAAAGAAAAGAAGTTAATCCACATTTTTTGGAGGTAGAAACAACATGCAATATCTAAAACCCATTGAAGTTCTCGAAGCAACCGTTAAACGCTATCAACTTACTCTTTTTGGATTACTTGGAATCATTGCGCTCTGCTTAGTTTTGGTTCCATCCATGGTCAAAAATGGGAATCCCCTTCTTATCACCACCGATTCCGCCGTGGAACTCGCACATACAACCCCATGGAATTTGTCGGTTGAAAGATTTGAACGATTCACAAAGCTATACCTGGCTGATCGGTTTGAATGGGACAAGGACAACTTTGACTCAAAGAAAACTGATCTAAAGACCATCGTTTCCACTGATGTTTTTACTAAACTTCGTGAATCCTTCACCACCTTCCAGTCCTTGGGCCAAACACAAGGTGCTCGGAGTTTTTATGTTCTAGAAGATTTTGGATTTTCTAATTCTCAAAATAAGATTCTAGCTAAGGTAACTAGAGTCTTACGAATCCAAAATGTTGCCGTCGCGACACCTCTAGAAATCCATATCAGTTTTCAGGAATCAACGGTGTCCCAATCAAATCCCTATGGATTGACCGTCACGAGTGTCGAAGAACAACAAATTTCTAAGTGAGGTTTTTATGAAGCGTCGTAGAAAAATTTATTATTGGCTTTATGCACTGGTGGTTATCACCTCTCTCATACTGATAGGCACTGAAGATCAATGCCACGCCGGGCGCATCAGGACCCTCATCCTGCGGCCAGATCAGCCAGGTAAAATTTATTTAGCTCTGGGAGAGTCAACGGATATTTCGTTTCCGTCGAAGCCTGAAAAACTTGTACCCGGCTCGCCGACGAAGGCTGTAATAGAATTTATTAACAATACTGACATCAGTGTATCCCCCACGGCATCGAGAAACCTTGGAAATTTAATTGTTTTTACCAAGGCCGGGCGCTTTGTCATTTTATTTGAATCTGGAACTCCAAATAACTACGACGATATTGTTAATGTGAGATATTTCTCACAAGGGTCATCGTTAAGGCTAAATGATGACTCCTACCATGTAGAGACCCTGAAAATGACTCTCGAGGGTCGCGCCAAGGGCTCAAAAGAAATAAAAGCTCAAATAAATGCCCTGTTCTCCAGCGGCGATAAGAAAATATCAGGCCCAGAGATTTTCTCAACTCTAGTTGACGTAAACAGCACAAAATGTGCCGGTTGTGTGCTCTTGAAGAAAGCTCAAGACCCACAATTTGTATGCTCTGTGCCCATCTCGACTCTGACTTGTGAAAATTCTAAATTCTCCAAAATTAAAATCATGAGGGAGGGGAAATGAGTCAGGGAAAACTTCTTTCGTTCACATGGACTGATAAGACAGCTTTAAAAAAATCTCGCCTTTATATCGCTGGCCTTGCTCTTGGAATTTTATTTGTCGTCATCCGTCTTAAACCCTATTTTGGAAAACAAGAAGTTACAAAGCCCTATGTACGGGATCGAGACGCCCACAAGGCGCAAACCGCCACCGGAGATGGAAAATCTAAGCCCGACATTACAGGTCGCGATCATGGCTCGAATGTTCATTCGTATTCGACTGTGGCCACAAATAATAATCACCCGGTGAGTCATCTTATCGAACGGCCACTTTTTGATGGCCTCACCGTTAAAATTAAAGCTGTTATCCTTCAAAATATCTCATCCAGCCAAAATGACCTAACGGTTGATTCCGAACTTGTGGGTTGTGATGATTCCGGCGTGGACCTGACAGGTCTCGAGAATGCACATCTGACTGGTATTGGGAGGCCAAACCTTGATTCTAAGCACTTTGAAATCCAGTTTTCAGAACTAATTACTTCTACCGGGAAGCGGTACGCATTGGTTGGGTACGCCATAGACGATCACGACCACGCTTTAGGAGTTCCGGCGCAATATTCATCAAATTTGGGATCACGCATCGCTGGCCAAACTCTTGGGCGAGGAATTCAAGTTGGCGAGGAGATTTTAACTCAAAAAGCTTTTCAATCTACAGGCACTCAAGATCAAGCCACCGATACTTTCAATAGATCCCTTTCAGACTCGAGTAATCAGGCCACGACAGGTTTATCTGACGAACTCACAAAGGATTTAAAAAATAAAAGGCCTGAGCTTTTCTTGCCCGCAGGAACCGTATTCACAATCAAACTCCATGCCATTGAAGGGAAAAACGGGGTGCAAAAGTGAAAATTAACAAAGATCAAGTTACTGACAACCTCATAAGAAGTTTTCAGGTCTTTTCAAAGCAATTTAGGATCAACTTTCAATTTACATACTTCTGGGTATTGGGAGTCATTCTCCACATCGGCGTCTTGCGCGCCCATTATGTATGGCAATGGGTTTTGATCGCACTCTTTGATTTAATTCTGGGGTTTGCCGCAATCTTCAACGTCATTCACCCTATAGATAAAGCCTTCTCGACGATTGGGTTAAATTTCGATAAAGGATATGGAAAACCCACCTGGCTTGCTGACGAAAAGTTCCCACTCAAATCCAATATCCTTAAAATCAGGGCTGCTGGTTACACGCCCGAAGATTTCACTCCTTATATTCATCAACTTGAAAGTCGCATCAATCAGCCGATAAAAGAAATAAGAAAGTTAGTGGACGTTCCGATACTAGAGGTTGAGATCAGACGTACCTCCATTCCAAAGCTTTTAAAATTTGAAGATTTACCCATCGACACCCTTAAGCAAGGCGAATTCTTCATTGGTCAAACTGATGATGGCATTGAAAAACTTGAACTTTCAAAAATGATCCACATGCTCGCCGCAGGGCAAACAGGTATGGGGAAGACCCAATTTGTAAAACAAGTATTCGCCACCGTCATTACGCGGACCCGACATGCCCATGGTTGTATTATCGACATGAAGGGTGCCATCGACTATCAAAACTTTTCTGGACTTCCCAACGTCGAGATCGCCAAGGACTATGCGATCGCAGATATTTTTTTGACTCAACTCAATAGACTTTACGAGGCGAGAAGAGATTATTTAGCTGATAAAAAGAAAGTAAATTGGCGTGACCTCAATGTTACTGAACTGCAACGAGACCCCGCTCTTAAAGGTAGACCCATCGGCCCCGTCGTAGTGCTTGTTGATGAGCTTGCCGAACTTTCAAAAGAAGCAAGTAAGGGCAAAGCTGGTAAAGATATGCAGGAAAGACTTTCCACCCTTGCCCGTCTATCCAGATTTGCAGGAATCCATTTGATTGTCGGTACACAAAGGCCCTCAAAAGATGTCATCTCGATGCAGACCAAAGACAATCTCCAGACCCGAATTTGCTTCGCCGTTACCGGCGTTGCAGCATCAAATCTAGTGGTCGGGGATATGTCTGCCACCACACTTAAAAACATTCCTGGCCGGGCTGTTTATCAATTCGGTTCGACAAGGATTATTCAAACTCCCCTGCAAGATTCTGCAAAACAGGCCACTATGCTAAGCGAATGTCGAGAAAAACTAAAAAGAAAAGGATACGACCGAAAAATAATTGGTTCCACTAAGCCACCTGAAAAATCTAGCGAGAAAAAGGAGGAGCAAGATGGCTTCAAGTTCTAAAATAAAAGTCCTCGCCATTACTTGTAAACTTGGTGCTGTTTCGTTCAAACAGCTACATAGGATATTCAATTCAGATTTTCACCGCGTTCATTTGTATCGCCTGTTGAATGGGCTTATGAAAAAAGGTTATATAAAAAGAGTTTCCCTCCCTCTTAGGATTCAAGGCGCGTTTATCGCAACCGACGCTGGCCGACAGATTGTCTATGGGAAGATGTCTCTACGTGATTTCAACACCAAAGAACAAGAACTCTACCACACTCTCGCGGTTGGGAATGCCGTCATTGAGTTTTCACAATACTCAAATATCAAAAATATAACGGTTGAACACGAGCTAGGCTCAGCACAGTTAAATGAGCTAATCGTAGATCGTAGGCCTGATGCCATTTTAACGGTCTCCAAAAATAATATCGCCACTAAAATCGCGTTAGAGGTGGAGCTCTCCAGAAAAACAGAAGAGCGCATCGAAAAAATATTGGCGGCATACGACGTGAGTTTCTCAAGCAATCTTCATTGTAAAGGTGTTGTCATTGTTGTGTACCCAAACGATACATACAAATTGTATTCAAGACTTCTCTTGAAGAGATCAAAAGAACTGAGGGAAAAAGTACTGCTCATTCGCCCCAATGAACTTATCCAATTGAAAGAAGATACATTCGGTAAGAGGTTAGCACCTGTAACATTTAATGTTACTCCGATGGTACAGAGTAACATGCACTCGATAATCGGTATTTAATGATTACCAATGGTTACGAATTTTTGGATCGCATATAGCCCACACATATATGGAGAGGTCAGGAATGTCATATGGAGGTATTTTGAATGATAGTATTGAGGCGTAAATGGATTTTGAGTGCGGTATGTTCGGGCATCTTGTGTCTGTTGGCGGGGTGTTCTCATGGGGAGGTAGAGTCAGTCTCTCCTAGTGAGGCGGCACGGATCAATCGAAAGCTTGTGCGGAACGCAGTGACATTTGGGCCGGGGGCCGAATCGGGTGCCGTGGTACCGGATGTGTCGTCACCTTGCTTAAGGGCTGAAATGGTGGGGGAGCGGGTTGAGAATAATCGGCTTATCGAGAAACATCGGGAGTGGACCCTTGATTGTGAGGTACGCCTTCTCGGTATTCCACAGGGAGGTAAATAATTATGTCTATTCATGCTGTGTTAAATGATGAGGCAGACAACGCCCTAAAGGACATTGGGGGCCGCCTCAAGGCCTCCAATCCCTCCTTAAATAAGTTCCAAAACGCGCTGGTTAGTCTTGCGATAGTTGATCTTAGGGATTCTCTTACTGAGGCCAAAATAAAGACGTTATCAGAGAAGTTACTGTCGAGAGCGAGTAAGCGTAAAGGCCTTGAGACTCGTCTAGCTACTCTAATGCAAAGCCTTGACGAGGGATCGTTTCAATCAATGGAGTCTGGCTT
>JABDDW010000057.1 GCA_013287405.1 Deltaproteobacteria bacterium | reverse complement strand
GATCAGATGATACTTAGAGTTTTTTAAAATGGACTCGCTCATACAAAGCTCTTTAGTGAGGGTGAGATATTTGTTACCATAAGTAAAATCGGTAGTTTAGCCATAAAAGACGATCAGAAATTGATGAATTGCAAGAGAACTGGACTAGCCTAGACCCGTCTATGCTCTTCGCGACCCCAAAGTCCCCGCGGTTTAACGATCAGCATGACTAAAAGCAGACAGAACACAGCTAAAAATTTTAACTCTGAACCAAAAACCTCAAAATTGGTTGAAAGATTCTCAACAATTCCGATGAGGACGCCGCCAACAACGGCTCCAAAAGGGCTCTCTAAACCTCCGATGGCAACCGCAATTAACGCATAAGAAAAAACTTGTCGTAACATGCCCGGAGATAAGAATAGAGCGGGCGCGATCAAAACGGCAGCAGTTACCGAAATCGCCGTCGCAACCCCCCACGCCAAAGCCAGTATATTGGAAACTTTAATCCCCCTGAGTCTAGCGTTAACGATATTTTCTGATGTTGCCTCCATCAGCAAGCCTATTGGCAGTAAGCGCAGAATAAAAAGAAGCGCAAGAGCTATCAAAACTGCAAAACCAAGAATTGCTAGAGTATTTAAAGCCACATTGACACCCCAAAAATTGAGGACCCGTTCTGGTAGAGGGCTTGGAAATTTCTGAGCCTCATCGCTAAACAGAAAAGACGATAGGCTATTTAGAATTGTAAAAACCCCAATTGTTATTACGGTTTCGTTGGAATGGAGCACGTTTTTCCTCTCGGTAACGACTCTCATTAGACCAAAGTGAAGACTACACCCACCTATGAAGGCCAAGATAATAGTTAGAGCAAATGCGAGCAAATAGGACATATGCTTCATGAGAAAATACATACAAATCACAAAAAAAGTTGCAATCTCTGTAGAAGCGAGATTAAACAGCCGATTAACTCTATATAGAAAAACAATGGAGAGAGCAAAAATTCCGTAAATACTGCCATACGCCACTCCTGAAATAATTTGGGCAAGGATCTTCTCATAAATAGGATTCATTCTTTTCCTTACTCCTCTTTTATTGTAGAACCCTTCATATCTAAAAAGTCGTAGTCTGGCGGTGGGGAATAATAATACTTCCCGCGCTGTGGTTTTGAAATGAATCGCGATCTAATTCTCCGTGATACTTCTCCGGCGATCCCGCGCGGGGCCACAAAAACTACAAGGATCATGATCATACCATAGAACATTCGAGCAAGATGGTTGCCACCGAGAACGAGATTTCCCATGCCTGCTGCCAAATCCTTTTGAAATGTTAGAAATAGTCCGCCCACGACGCAACCCAAGATACTCTCTGGCCCTCCAACCACTGCCGCTACAATGTAATCGATGGAATCATTAACATTATAACTGTCAGAGGAAATAAATCGATTTATATACATTATTAGACTGCCGGCGATTGAAGCGTATGCCGCGCTCATTGCGAAAGCTAACAACTTATATTTTACAACGGGTATCCCAAGAATTGTTGAAACCTCAACGTCACATTTGATTGTGCGAAAGGCTCGACCGATGGGGCTATGATGCATAAGATTATAAGCCATGACGATAAGAAAAATAGCTGTCCCAACAACGAAGAAGTAGTTCCAAGTCTGAACTGACATCCAAGATAGGATTTTTGGTATCACCATTGAATCTGTTGAAATCCCACCCATACTCATTCCAGTGTAAGGAGCCAAATATTTGGAGGACAACAATTGCGGTACGGCGAGCATAAACCCCAGTGTCACAATAACAAGATAGTAATCTTTGACTCGAAGTGAAGGCAGGCCCAAAATAAGTCCAAACGTAAAAGAACTGATTGAAGCAATTATCATTGACAGAAAAAAAGGAAATTTGATCCCAAAAGTGCCGGTGTACAAGAAGGCTGTTACAAACCCTCCCAAAGAAACAAATCCAGCGTGCCCTAGGGAGAGAATTCCGCATTGCCCATAAAGGAAATTAAATCCAACTAGAATTAGAGTAAAACAAAAAAACAAAGAGACCCTGTAAAGTCCAAACTCTGTCATAAACCTTGGCAGGGCGGCCAAGATAATAATGAGAACCAACCATGCAGCAATCTGCTCTTTCAATGAATAGTCTACAATGTTTCTAAAGCCCAGTAATCCTGATATTGTTCCACCTATGAGAATAAAGATAAGGGCAGAAAGGCAAAGCAGAAGGAGTAATAACAAACCAACAAGAATGCGAGGAACTTCCAAAATGCTCCGGATTATTATTGGTTGTTTTTTTGAAACTGGTGTGAAAAAAAATTGAGATTATCGCAAATACTTGAGCTATAAATCGCTGGAAAAAGTATATAACATCGTTGGTTCTCTCAGAAATAACTTTAGATAAGTAATCAACATAGTAATAAAAAAGATCAAAACCTCTAATTCTTTTAATTCTTTTGCCAAATCTTTTGGGATCCTGTTTTTTACCTCCTTGGATTAATGACATCTATTTCACACCCATAGCAATATTGGACGATCTACGTACTGAATAATGAATTTGGCTATTTGAAAATCCTACGGCCGAGAAGGGGTTTAGACGGGGACTAAGTTTTTTGGAGAATTGGGGTTTCTTCTTATGTACGCACCCTTTAAAAACAAACAATAAAAAATTCGTGATCTCACAATTAGCCCTAGCGTCAATTTCCAAATTCTTGAGTTCTATCGAAGAAAATCTCAATATGATTTTTCCACCATTTCTGCTAAAATTTTTTCAAACTTGTTTGCCATCAATGCAATAGAGCTCTCCAAAAATAGGTGAGGATCGCCAGATATAAAATAGTCGATTTGATCTTTACGAACCGAAAAGTGAATGTAGATATCTCCTATACTGCCACCGCCTCCCTCCAACTCAACATATTCAGAATTAATACGAGGTAAAATCAAAGGGTTACGCTGGTCAGAAGTAAAATTAACTAGTACGCCTATTCTTTCGAAAGCTTTTTGATCTTTTTCAGATCTGGGGACGTCCCAAAGTATCTTTGTCGGAATTAAGTGAGTTTGGGAACTGAAACTTCGCTCTTTAATTTGGCTCAGAATTTCTAATAGAGATGATTCCTTGGAGTAATTGATTCGAAGAGGCAGAATAGACATAAAATGGCCTATAGTATCTGCCATTTGCGAAGGTCGTTGACCAAGAGTTTCGTTAAATATGATTTCACTTTGTCCACTCACTCCATGGAGAAGCTCGGCGATCGCCGTTAAGATTGTAAGATATAATGTAGAATTCTGTTTTTTTCCAAACTCTAACAATTTATCTATTAAGGGTTTTTCAATAATCCGCAGAGCCGTAGCCCCCCTGTTTTCTGACACTGGGGATTCGTTTTGACCTGGAGCCTCGGATCTCGGGAAATCTAGGGGAAGGTTTAGAACGGGAAGGTCAGTTAATATTTTTTGCCAATATTGAATTCGTTTCTTTATCTTGCTTTTGTCTAAGAAGGTTTCCTTTTCCCAAACAGCATAATCAACATATTGAACGATCAACTCCGGTAATTTAGCAGTGCGTTTTTCGATTTCAGCCGAGTACAGCTCCTGAATTTCTTCTTGTAAATTAATAAGAGCTACACCATCAAACACAAGGTGATGAACCCTTATAACGAGAAAATATTGCTCGTTGGCGACCCTGTGGAGAAAACATTTTATCATAGGACTTTTGTATAAATCGAATTCCTCAGCTAAATTTTTATAGATTTCATTTATTATGGTCTCTTCGACCTTATCGCTAGGTACTGCCCTAAAATCTTTTTGAAAAAAATATTCAATTTCTGGTTCACATATAATTTGGTAAGCCTCGTGACCATCAACTAGAAATTTTGTTTTCAGAGCCCATTGCCGTTCAATAAGTTTTTCTATGCTCCTCCTAAAGGCAGGCACATCCAAAGGTCCAGAAAGGTCATTGATCATGTGGATTGCTTCTGCAGAATTTCGATTCGATATTAAATTGCGACGCCCTTCCTGAACAAAAGAAAGAGGAAAACGAGTCTCTTTGGCAGTTTGGGCAATTGCCTTAATAGTAGGCAATGAAGAATTGTTACTGCTCCCTTTGTGTTTTCTTTCTATCACGAGGCTTGCCAGTTCAGCGATAGTTTGATGGCTGTAAAGGTCTTCAAGATTAAGGCCAAAATTGTATTCACCAAGCCGCTGAAGTATCCTGACTAAACTTAATGAATCTCCTCCCAATGCAAAATAATTTGTGGTTCGCCCAATATGAGCAGTCTGCAACACGTCTCCCCACACAGTAGAAATGCATTTTTCGGTTTCATTTTCAGGAGGAGAATACTTCTCGCCACTCTCCTCCTCTCCTAGCTGGAACTCGTCCTGGCGCTCCATTAGGGCTTTACGATTAACTTTGCCGCTAGTGATGACTGGAAGTTCGTCTAAAATCACAAATCCCGAAGGAACCATGTAGTCGGGAAGCTTAGATTTAAGAAAAGTCGTAACGGACGCAATATTAACGATCCCGTTGTCCTTTTTTACGATGTAAGCGACTATGCCCGTGGGATTCCGTTCCCCGTGAAGTTTCTTAACTATCACTGCCGCCTGCTTGATCGCTTCATGCTCGAGTAGAACAGCCTCAATCTCCCCTAATTCAATTCTAAAACCCCTTACCTTAACCTGAAAATCTATGCGACCTTGATATTCAATGCTCCCATTAGTCAAAAAACGTCCTCGATCTCCAGTTTTATACATTCGAGCTTTCGGATCCTTTGCAAAGGGGTCTTTAACAAATCTTTCTCTGGTTAGCTCTGGTCTCTTCCAATAGCCGTTGGCGACTTGTGTTCCTCCGATAAAAATTTCTCCGTAAACTCCAACGGGACACATTACGCCTGATTCATTTAGTATATAAATCAGATTATTCGGAATGGGGTAGCCAATAGGAACATTACTCAAGTCGCTCGGACTGCAATCCCAGAAAGTCACGGCTACTGCCGCTTCAGTGGGACCGTAGGAATTTATAAGTTTAGCTTGAGGTAAACATTCATAAAATTTCTTTACAGTCTCCGGGGGGAGGGCTTCGCCAATGGCTGTCACTATTTTTAAAGATGTACAGTTTTTAACTCCATTCTCTTCTAAAAACACCTGAAGGGTCGACGGAACGAAGCCAATTTCTGTTATTTTTTTCTCCCGAATAAGATTTACAATGTAGGATATGTCTCCATGTTTCCCGGGCGCAGCTACAACCACGCTAGCTCCACACAATAACGGATACAAGATTTCTGGCACAGAAACATCGAATGTGTATGGAGTTCTAAATAAAAGCTTGTCCGTCACACTCATAGGATGTTTGGTCTTCACCCATTGCAAATAATTACCAATATTTCGATGGGTGTTCGGACACCCTTTTGGTTTTCCTGTGGAACCTGAGGTGTAAATCATATAGGCAATGTCATCCATCGTATTCAAAAGACTGGGGCGTGAGATCGGGTAGCTTGAAACCTCTTTGTCCCACTCTCTATCCAGAAGGAGACGGTGCTGTGACTTTGAGGCTTTCTCTGGTAGACACTTCGCCAATGTGGCCTGGGTTAAGATAACAGGAGCTTCAATCTCCTCGAATAAAAAATCTAATCTCTCCATTGGATAAGTGGGATCCAACGGCACATAAGCCCCACCTGCTTTTAAAGTCCCTAAAATCCCAATAAACATCTCCGCGGACCGATCCATTAATAAACCTACGAAGACATTTCGCTTCACTCCATGCTCACGCAAATAATGGGCAAGCTGATTGGCCATAGCTTCCAGCTCTTGATAGGTCAATGTCTTTGATTCGAAATCAAGAGCCAATGCCTGGGGGGTTCTATCTGCTTGTCTTTCAAAATATTCTTGAATCCCTTGGCAAGATTCATAAGATGCAGTGGAACCACAAATTGTACTGATATACGTTAATGAATCTTCAGTTGACAAAAGGTCAAGATTACTAATTTTTTTATCTGGATTTGTGATGCTTTCTTCATACAAATTCCGGAAGGCTTTTAGCATTCTCTGAATTGTATCCGGCTCAAATAAATCTGCATTGTATCGAAACCAAATTGTAATTTTCTCGTTGCCTTCGGTGATGCGAGCTGAAATATCCACATTTCCATGGAGCCATGCATAGTCCATCCTAGAAAATTGAAGAAATCGATTCTTTACGGGCACATCTTTATGCCAAATATCGAACATCACCTGGAACAAAGGCGAATAACCCAAACTCCGTTTGGGGCTAACAAGTTGGACAAGGCGATCCACTGAGACGTCTGTATTGGAATAAGTTTTTTTTGCAGTTTCAGCAATTTGCTCAGAGAAATCTTTAAAACTGATATCCGGTTTGAAGTGGCTTCGTAATACAAAATGATTGATTCCTGGTCCCATCAAGTTGGGGAGACCCCTGATCTTTCGAAAATCAATATTTGAACCAACGCAGATATCCTCATCCCCAGACCAACGATGTAAAAAAAGTAAAAAGGTCGCTATATTAAACTGAAATATAGAAAGCCCTAGATTCTTTGCTAGAGCTTTACCCTTTTCCCAAGTCTCAAAAGGGAGCTCAATTGATTCTATTTTAAAGTTTGAACCAATAACGGATGGTCGTGGACGATCTAAAGGAAGATGCAGAAAATCAGGACAATCAGAAAGGTGTTTCTTCCAGTATTCGAGTTGTGAGCGAATATTCTCGTCATTTATATTTTCTTTTTCCCAAGCAGCATAATCTCCAAATTGAAATTCAGGTTCTGGTAAAGGAACCGGCCTATTAGAACCAAGCGACTCATACGTCTCCGAAATGTCTCGTAGAAAAAGAAGATTTGTTTTGAAGTCACTGACGATATGGTGGATCACCCTGAGAAGGACCAAATGTTCATGACCTAATCGAATTAGATAAGCACGAATAAGAGGGGGCTTCTGAAGGTCGAAGGGAATAGCTCCTAGTTCATTAACTCTTTTTAAGAGCTCTTCTTTTTGATTCTTTGGAGCTATATGGCTGATATCGACTTTGCCAATATCCACATGAATTTCATTCGGTGCTAACACCACTTGAACAGCCTGACCTTCAACTTCTTTGAACAAAGTCCTGTAAATTCCATGTCTTCTTATATTCTGTTCGATACTACTCTTTAACTGCGGTTCGTTAATGGCCCCCTTAACGTCATCAAGGCGTACCATATTCAAAATTGGCGAAGCAGGGTTCATTTGGTGAAGGAAAAAGAAACCGGCTTGTGTGGAAGTTAATGGGAAAGAGGTACTTGTAGAAAGGCGTTTAATTGCCGAAACCTTTTTCATAGGAGGTTCCTTTTAAATTCACTGTTCATGTTATAAGAACATGGACAGTTAAGAAAGACAAAATCATCAATTCTTGACGAAGGTCGGGGAACTATTAAAGATAACTTTTTTGCGGATCAAGTTTTTCTAATAAGTGACTTATATGCTTCGGAGGAGTCTCAGCCGTAACTAGCGAATTTGAGATCTTGAGGGGCCAACCGCAACTGTCTTTGATGCTTTCGAGAGTTTCCCCCGGGCAGATTTCAGTGAGGATCATTTCTCCATCTTCGAATTCGCAGACCCCGGCATTAGTGACCACAAGATATGGACTGCTGTTAGACGGTTCTAGAGATGATTTTCCCTTTGAATTAAAATAGTGGCCGGGGCTTGTAATAAAATCGCATTGTTCCACAAAGTTTAGTTGAGTCATGGGCATTATAATGATTAAGCGTTTGACATGAATTGCAATTTCACAGGCGCCCCCACAGCCTGGTAAGCGATCTCGGGGATTATTATAGTCTCCTAACACTGTAGAGTTGATGTTTCCGTACCTGTCAATTTGACCTCCTCTAAGTAATCCGATATCGATAAGCCCACCTTGAAGATAGTTTTGAAAAATGTCACTCACACTTACGACAGAAAGGGAACCCGCCACTACCGCGGGATCAGCAATAGACAAGGGAAGACGACTTGGAGTTGCTCCAATTACCCCTGATTCGAAGACCGTCAATAAATCGGGTGCATGAGTAGCTCTGGCTAGGCTGGCAGAGAGCAGTGGAAGACCAATGCCAACAAATACGGTTTTGTCATTGAGTAATTCTTTTGCAGTTCGATAGATCATAAAATCAAGGGGCGAGAACGAATTCTCAGAATCCATAGTCCACCCCTTCACAGCGCCTCGACTTTACCGCCAGTTGATCGAGCAGGCCGCTGCCCATTTTTTTTATGTATTGATTGCGATCTTTTACGCCGTAGACAAATTCTGCAAGGTAATGAGAAAGTTTAACGGTATCCCGAGATAGAAGATCCCATTTGAGATAAAACTCATTATCACGATCGTAATATCCCTGAGCATAACTAGGATGGGCGCCCCAGGGTTCATGCACGACGAAGTCAACGACGATGTTGGGGATGAGTGTGCGATTTGGATCCGATCTTATGACAAGATTATCAACGATTTCTTCGGCTACAATGATAACCCTTTTCGCAGCAAAGGCTGTTTCTTTCTGAGTGCCCGTTATCCCCCACACCTGGGCATTTCCGTAACAATCGGCTCTCTGGCAATGAATAATGGCTACGTCTGGCCGGAGGGCGGGTACGGCAACAAGTTCTTCTTGGGTAAAAGGGCATTTCACAGTTCTAATTACGGAATTCACATCAGGAATATTTGACCCTTTGTAGCTTCGAAGGGGCCAAAATGGGAGGCCGGAACTGCCCGCAAGAAGACGTGCCACCAAGCCGAAATGAGAATATTCCTCAATTTGAAAATCGCCATTTTTATTATTCTGTAAGCGACGCTTAAGGGAATGAATACATCCCTTTCCCGGATTTCCAGCCCAGCTAAAAATGAGTTTTGAAACGCATCCTGCCTCAATCATCTGATCATACACCAAATCTGGAGTAAGTCTGATGGCCGTAAGGCCAGTGATTTTTTGCCTTATTATTTCGTGAGCAGCACTAAAAGCAATGAGGTGAGTGAAACCCTCAATAAAAAGACTGGAGCCACTTTTAACAGTTTCGCTAATCGCTTCTTCCATGGAGCAAATTTTATTTTTATGAATTTTAGGATTTCTCGAGTTATTGTCCATAAAACCTGCTGACTTCCCCCTAGTTGGGTCTACTTAAAAAGTAGCTGCCTTTAATTTTCTTTTGTAACAATGTTTTATGTCAAATTTAATCGGCCCGACCTGCATCTTAATAATAGACTAAAGGCGAGTTGCCGAGACACGAATAGTAACGCAATAATTGACACAACCAAAGAGGGCTTGTAGCCTTCAGGTTAAATCCAAGTGGGGGGTTGCATTGAAATACATTTTTATCGTTTTACCTTTAGCTTTCTTGATCACCACCATGAATTCTCCTGCTCAGGCAGAAATTGGCATAACTGATACAGAGGTCATTATAGGCGCACATACCAATGAATCGGGCCCCATCGCTTCCGCCGGTGCCCCTGCGCCACTGGCCGGAGCTGCGTACTACGATATGGTCAACAAAAATGGGGGTATTTTCGGCAGAAAAATTAAGTGGATTCGTAAGGACTCCCAATCTCTTGCTCCCAAGACAGTCGATGGAGTTAGACAGCTGGTTGAACAGGATAAGGTATTTGCAATCGTCGGATCAAACGGCCCTTCTCACGTCGCTGTTGTCAAATATCTGAATGAAAAAAAGATCCCCGACCTGTTTTTCTCTGATGGTGCAAAGATATACGATAATCCCGCT
>JABDDW010000056.1 GCA_013287405.1 Deltaproteobacteria bacterium | reverse complement strand
TTAAACTGACATAAGGATCCCGAACCTGAAGATCTGATTCTGGGCTCCTCCCCACGGATAAAATGCCATCGATAAGGAGGGGTGGGCCACCCTCCGGGTTTAAAATGTACCCGTTTTGATGCGACTTAGGTTCTTCTAAGAAATGAACAGTTTGATCCATCATATGCTACTCCCCATTTAAAATTTTAAAGGGGGTTATTCAGGTTCCATGCCACAGAGAAAAGCCCTGAGAGCTCGTAGCATCCCTAGAGTCCTTCAGAGTTCTTGCGGTTGTCACAATTTTTTTCTCATAGTAGGGTAGAGAAATATGACCGTAGCGAAATTTGTAAAAAGTGCAGTCTCCCCTCAAGATTATCCCGACGAGCTTAAGCCCGAAGTGGCTATCGTTGGGCGCTCCAACGCCGGGAAGAGTACGCTTCTCAACGCCATGTGCGGCGGACATAAGGTGGCCAAAATTAGCGGTACACCAGGAAAAACTCGGTTGATAAACTTCTTTGATGTTGGAGAAAAATATCGGCTCGTCGATTTACCTGGATATGGCTATGCCGCAAGGAATTTTGATGAAAGAGACTTATGGGCCAAAATGATAGAGACTTTTTTTAATGAGCGGAAAAATCTTGTGGGATTTCTTTTAGTTTGCGATATGCGAAGAGATTGGACAAAAGACGAACAAATGATGTTGAGTTTGGCCCAAAACCGCGGCCTTGAGTGCCTCTGCGTCCTCACGAAAATAGACAAGTTGTCTCGCCAAGAGTCTCTAAAGCTTTATAAAAACTGGTTAAAAACCTCTGGCCTCAAAGAAGGGTTCTTTAAACCCGTCTCGGCCTTAAATAATGATGGAGTTAGGGAGCTGGAAGACGCTATATTCAAAGCCTGGATTAAACCAAGAACGTAACTTTAAGGGTTTATGAAGGCAGACAAAATTATTGGCGTTATTCCAGCTCGATACGGGTCGACTCGATTCGCTGGCAAACCTCTTATTAAGATTCTTCAAAAACCACTTCTTCAATGGGTCATCGAAGGAGCAAGAGAGGCTACTCTCCTCGATGATCTCTTTGTGGCTACAGACGATGAGAGAATCGCCGAACTCTCCGAATCCCTTAAGGTCAAGACGATCATGACGCCTTCTGATTTGCCTTCGGGGAGTGATCGGGTTTGGGCCGTGGTCAAAGACATCCCATGCGAATATGTTATAAACATTCAAGGGGATGAACCTTTGTTGACCGGAAAAGTACTTGATACTCTGGCCGGCGTTCTCAAAGGGGATGTTCAATTAGCCACCCTCGCCCGTCCGATTAAATCTTTAGAGGAGTTAAAAAACCCAGCCTTTGCGAAAATAGCCTTAAATAATAAAGGCGAAGCCCTTTACTTTAGCCGATCACCAATTCCCTTTTCTCAGAATGAAGAGCTTAGCGGACACCTGAAACATATAGGTTTATATGGCTATAAAAAGTCATGTTTAGAGAAGTTTTGCAATCAAGGCCCTGTTGAACTTGAAAGAACGGAGCGCTTAGAACAGTTAAGGGCCCTATGGATGGGGATCAGGATTAAAGTGGTGTTGACGGATTATGAATCTTGGGGTGTCGATGAGCCCAAAGATGTGGTACAAGTGGAACAACTTATCAAGGAAAAGAGGAGCCGGTAATGAAGAAAAAAAGTCCGTTGGTGCAGAAATATATTTTTGTAACTGGCGGCGTGGTTTCTTCGATTGGTAAAGGACTTTGTGCAGCTAGCCTGGGCGCTCTACTCGAAGCAAGGGGGCTTAAGCTGTCCATGATGAAATTTGACCCTTATATTAATGTGGACCCAGGAACCATGTCTCCTCTCCAGCATGGCGAGGTCTTCGTGACCGACGACGGTGCCGAAACAGATTTGGATTTGGGTCACTACGAACGCTTCACTCACGTTAAAGTTTCAAGAAGCAATAACTATACAACAGGGCAGATCTATGACGCTGTCATAAGTAAGGAGCGGCGCGGGGACTATTTGGGCGGAACCGTTCAGGTCATTCCTCACATCACCGATGAAATTAAAAATTATATCTATGACACTTCTCAAGGGGCCGAGGTCGCTATTATTGAGATCGGTGGAACCATTGGGGATATAGAAAGTTTACCTTTCCTCGAAGCCATAAGGCAGATGCGCGTGGATTGCGGATTTGAAAATGTCATTTTTATCCATGTTACTCTGGTTCCTTTTATTGCGGCAGCGGGAGAATTAAAAAGTAAGCCCACCCAGCATTCGGTCAAAGAGATGAGAAGTATTGGTATTCAACCGGATTTTCTAATCTGTAGAAGCGAGAAATCTATCCCTCTGGAACTCAAATCGAAGATTGGACTTTTTTGCAACGTAAAATCTGATGCCGTCATTTCATGTCCCGATGCTGCAACGATTTATGAAGTTCCCCTTGTTCTCCACGAGCAGAAGTTAGATGAGCTGGTCGTAAAGCGGTTGGGCTTAAAGAATGAGATCATCGACCTAGCTCCGTGGGAAAAGATGGTGAAAGTGATAAAAAACCCTACCCACGTGGTCCGCATCGGAATTGTTGGGAAGTATGTGGATCTCAAAGAAAGTTATAAATCTCTGAACGAGGCCCTCATTCACGGTGGAATTGCAAATAACTCTAAGGTCGAGATCGCTTTTGTCGACTCAGAAAATATTGACGAGCATAATGTGAGAGAGTCCCTCCAGGGCTTACACGGCATATTGGTCCCGGGGGGATTTGGATATCGCGGTGCTGAGGGGAAGATCATAGCTATCCAATATGCTCGAGAAAATAAGCTCCCTTATTTTGGGATCTGTTTTGGAATGCAACTCGCTGTGATTGAGTTTGCACGCCATGTTGCCGGTATAGTAGATGCGACAAGTAGGGAGTTTTCAGAAAAAGTGAAAAGTTCTAGAAATTATGTCATCGATATTATGACAGAACAACGCAAGGTGACTCAAAAGGGAGGGACAATGCGATTGGGCAGCTATCCCTGTCATTTGGGTGCCGGGACATTGGCTCGAAAAATATACGGTAAAGATTTGGTGCATGAAAGGCACCGACATCGTTACGAATTTAACAACCGTTATCGGGAGATCTTAAAGAAATTTGGCATGACCCTTTGTGGAATATGCGACGAAAGGGACTTGGTAGAAATGGTGGAGTTGCCTGAACATCCCTGGTTTGTGGGGTGCCAATTTCACCCTGAGTTTAAATCTAAGCCCATGGCTCCTCATCCGTTATTTACAAGCTTCATTGAGGCCTCCCTTCATCAAGCGTTGGGGAAGAAAAAAGCGACGGTCAAAAATATAGCACCAAAAGTGTCGGCGAAGTCGGAAGCCGGTTCATCAAATAAGAAAACTGAAAAGAAGATAAAATATAATAAAACGGTAGAAACGAGTAAGAAAGCTCGTGAATTTTTTGGAAGGTAGTCTATGGGTTCGTCTATAGGTGAAGCTAAGAAAGTTTTTGAAATTGAAGCCAAAAGTATTCTTGAGCTTCGAGAAAAGCTAGACGAGAGATTTGACCAGGCCATAATTCTTCTCCTCGAGTGCAGAGGCAAGGTGGTTGTCACGGGTATGGGTAAATCCGGACAAATAGCTCGTAAAATTGCTTCTACATTTTCTTCAACGGGGACTCCGGCTGTTTTTGTGAGTCCTGCTGAAACCTCTCATGGGGATCTTGGGGCCATTTCTGGTGGGGACGTCATTTTGGCTCTTTCTTATCGTGGAGAGACCGATGAGATGAGAAACATCGTTCAATTCGCTAAACGCAAGGGTTTGAAGATTATTTCGATGACGGGAAGCTTATCTTCCAGCCTCGCCCAAGCCAGTGACATTGCATTAGATGTTTCCGTTAGAGAAGAGGCCTGTCCCCTGGGGCTTGCACCGACGGCAAGCACTACCGCAGCTCTTGCCATGGGAGATGCATTAGCCGTAGCTGCCCTTTCACAACGGGGCTTTAAGGCTGAAGATTTTGCTCAATTTCATCCCGGCGGAAGTTTAGGCCGAAAACTTCTCACTCACGTAAAAGATTTGATGCACAGTGGAAGTTCTCTCCCCCTGGTTACTCCCGAAACCAAGGCCAAAGAAGTGATAAGTCAAATGACTGCGGCTGAGGTTCGTGGTGTCTGTGGTGTTGTAGATAATGGGGGCAACCTTGTTGGAACCATAACAGACGGAGATCTACGTCGAAGACTCGATAAGGCCAAGAATCCTCTCGACGATACGGCAAAAGATATTATGGGGACTCAGCCTAAAACCATTGAAGCGTCTGAGCTTGCAGAGCGTGCCTTATTTTTGATGGAGCAGTTCGCTATTCAAAATTTATTTGTAGTTGACCGAAATTCTTCTAAGCCAAAAGCGCCGGTGGGAATGATTCATCTTCAAGATCTGCTAAAAGCACGGGTTCGGTAGACAAGCCTTCGGTACAGTTTTCAAATTAGACCTAAGTATGGATTTTATTTAAACCTTCCGTTTCACTCTGGATTTTGCAAGAATAATCTCTAGTATGCGCCACCTTCAACAGCGACTCAAGCGAGTCCGGATGCTCATTTGTGATGTGGACGGTGTTCTAACGGACGGTCGGCTTTGGATTGATACCGAAGGGAAGTGGCGTCGTTTTTTTCACGTTAAGGACGGCGTAGGAATGAAACTTCTAATGGATCTCGGTTACGAAGTCGGCGTTATTTCTGGCGGCAAGTCTGATGACGTCGTCCAAAGGATGAGCTTTTTAAATATAAAGCATTTTTATTTAGAAGTTGCAGATAAAAGAATTCCCTTTCAAGAAATCATAAAAAAAACAGGCTTCAAGAAAGACGAAATTGCTTTCATAGGGGACGAAATCTTTGACATCCCGATTTTAGAGGAAGTGGGTTTTGCAGCCACCGTCCCTAATGCCGTCGGAGAGGTCAAAAAAGCAGCCCATTACGTCACCAAGACCGAGGGTGGTTACGGAGCCGTTCGAGAAGTGGTTGATCTCATACGGGCTCACGGGTCACTGGCTCAAACAAAAGTAAAAAAGAGGAGGGCCAAATGAAGACATGGCTCAAGTCTCCTCTGACGTGGATACTTTTAGCTTGTTTTCTTATGGCTTTATTTGCACTTTCTGGCTTAGCGAAAGCTGCTGATGAAGTGGTCCAATTCCCTGAATCAGAACTCGCCCGGGAATCTGTTCTTCCCGTTTTTGATCAGCCGGAAGCTGTTAAGAAGCGATTTGTACCGACGGAAGGTCGGATTGAACTTGGAGGATTTTTTGGGACCTCCCTCAATGATCCGTTCTTATACAGTTATCCCGTAGGGCTCGAAGTTCAATACCATTTGAGTGAGATTCATGCCTTCGGCCTTATGGTTGTGGGGTATGCGAATTCTAATACGGGTTATGTGAGTCAAATTCAAGGGGTCAACGGAGCCACTCAGAAAATTCCATTCACCCAAAATCCCAGTCCTACTTTCACCACTTTAGCCGAATACGAGTTTACTCCCTATTATGGGAAGATCAGTCTCACCAAACAAAGCGTCTTAAACTTAAATATTTCAGCAACGGCTCGGGCAGGGATGCTTAATCTTAGTGCCGGAGGTTCGAGTGCTACCGGTGGCTTGGGACTCAATGAAAGATTCTTTTTTACGCGTAATTTTGGAATTAAACTCGATTTATCGACGCTTTTTTATACTAAGCCTGATGTCTTAGGCGGGTCCGGTACGACAACAACTGTTACAGAGCTTTTTATTACACTGGGAGCCGTGTGGTTACTACCAACGCTTTGAAAATTGTTTTTTTAGCTCTGGTATTTTCAACCATCGGGATGGCCCAAGAAATTCCCTTTGATACTAATGTCCCAGAGACCAGTGTGGGGACGGGAACTGATCAAACTTCTGAAGGCGCTCAAGACAACGCCGTTGAGAATAATTCAAAAACTCCTCCACCAAGTACAGTTATGCCTCCAGTAGCGCCTTCAAAGGCGGACGAACTCAACGGCGCGGCACCGCCGTCGAGTCCACAAAGCCCTCCTCTTCCTCCAGTAGACACCACACGAAACAGCGCTAAACCCACTCGAAATAAAACCCCAGCGGAGCTTGCGGGGTTGGGAAAGCTCGCTCCATTTAGCGATATTGCAGTCATCACCAAGCGATTTTTGCCAAAGACCCATCGGTTCGAGTTTTTTCCTAATTTTGGTCTCATTATGAACGACGCCTTTTTCTCAGATCTTGTCGTTGGGGGGCGTCTTGGTTTTTACTTTAATGAAAATTGGGGTATCGAAGCGTCGGCCATAAGTATCAGCACGAGCAACAAGAGTGTTACTAGCGAACTTCAAAACGTAGGCGTGCAAACTCAGTCCCTTTCGACGGTTAATTCTTTCTTTGGTGCCGACGCAAAATGGGATCCCATCTACGGTAAGGTTGCGTTTCTTAACAATAGCATTATCCCCTTTGACTTCTATTTTTCTGGTGGTATCGGAGTTACGGGCACTAGTGGAAGTTCAGGAGCACCCACTATTCACCTTGGGGCCGGCCAACTTTTTGCTTTGGCCAAATGGGCAGCGGCCAGGTGGGATATCAGCTGGTATGGCTACAGTGCGACTTCAACCATAAACAACAGCACAAGTTTCTTCACTAACCTCCATGCGACAATAGGGATGAGTTTTTTCTTTCCCGGTGCGGAGTATAGATGAAAAAGAAATTGCCGATTATCGCTTTGTCGTTATGCCTTTTGGCGTTTTTCTTTTCTCAAGAGATCAGTCGAGCTGCGGGCAAGAAAACGATGGCCCCGATGAGGCACGGCCATTTAGCACCCCAGCCCAGTGCTAAGGTAGGAATGTCCGCTGCGGCCGCAGCCGAGCTTAACGCAGCTTTAAATCTCGCCAAACAAGGTAAATACGCAGCGGCTAGTTTTAAACTCTTTAATATGACACGAAATCCGAGATTCTTGGCTGAGCGGATGCGTATAAAATATATTTTGGGTTTAATGTTCTATGAAATGAAGATGAATCAGGTTTCTGCTTTTCAGTTTGTCGATGTGGTTCGAAATGCGGATACCCGTTACATGAAGCAATCTTTGAGAAAATTATCTTTGGCCGCTGATTCTCTCAACGACGACACCCTAATAAATTACGCTATTGGCAAAATCAACGTCGAAGATTTTCCGAAAGAAAATCAAGATATGTTACGCTACCGCATCGGGGAGTATCAAAGTAGAAAAGGAAATTGGGATGCCGCCGCCGATAGTTTTGCTAGAGTACCGGAAAGCTCTCCTTACTATCCAAAAGCAAAATACATGGAAGGGCTTGCTTACGTTAAGAAAAATGACTTAAACCACGCCCTTCGCGCTTATACCACACTAGCTGAGTTTAGAAAAGATGCCGGGGTGACCGATACCGATCGAGTCTCCGCCTTGATGGGAATGGCGCGAGTCTATTACCAGGCCCACAAATGGGACATGGCCGTCGAGCTTTATCGAGAAATCCCTAAAGACACCCAAGCCTGGCATGATTCTCTTTTTGAATCCAGTTGGGCTCATATCCGTGCCGCCCAGTTTAGATCAGTGTTAAGTAACTTGCAGTCTCTTCATTCTCCTTTTTACGAAGATTTTTATTTACCCGAATCTATTTTATTGCGTGGAATCGTTTACCTCTACATCTGTCAATACGACGAAATGGCGAAAACCCTAGGATTATTTGAGCGCATTTACCAACCCGTCCAAACTCGTCTTGAAGAGTTCACAAATACCGTGAGCGACCCAGTTCAGTATTTTACTGAGATTGAGAAAGTGGCCCGGAACTATGATGCCCTAAAAAGTGATACCAAAGCTAAGAACGGTTTGAGGATTCCCTTCTTGGTGGCCCGTGAGACCATCCGCGAAGGTGACTTCAAGCACACCTACACTTACATTAACAAGCTTCGAGAAGAACAGGATGTCATTAACGCTATGCCCACATGGTGGAAGCGCGCACCGGTTGGAGCTTATGCCAAGCAATTGGTGAAAGGGCGGATTGATACAAGTATTAAGGTTGAGGGGAACATTATTCGAACCCATATGCTCAATATGAAAAAGGACTTGGCTGACATGTTTGAGCAATACAATTTCGCAAAGTATGAAATGCTTAATGGGCAAAAAGAGGCTCTGAAAAGAAAAATATCGGGTAAGGGGTTCTCGTCAGGACAGGTCGACGATTCGAAGAGTCGAAGTTATTATATTCAAAATGGGTATGACTACTACAAGTTCTACGGAGAGTACTGGCTAGATGAAATTGGGGACTACCATTACGTGGGAACGCAAGGCTGCGAATAATAAATGAAACCTAAATCTCTAGGATTTTTAACCTTAATCGTGGTCCTAAGTTCAGTGATGGCATTTGGCCAGGGCACCAAAGATTCCAAGAAAAAAAAGAGAAAGAAGGTTACGGTCAATGAGCTTTTACAAGACTTAGGGACAAGGGGCAGCAACGCCAATATTGCGATAAAAAAGCAAAGTTTAGCTCTGCCAGAGGCTGAAACTCAAAAGGGCCCTACGGGAGTTCCTCTTTCACAGGTCAAGCCTCCCCGAAGCACTGATCTCTTTCGCGATGCGGGAACGGATGAAGAAAAACTCAACCAAGTGACTGAGGAAGGCATTCAAGAGCTCTATAAACTGACCCAGCAATATGCGAAGAGTCCAAATCGTGGCGAACTTTGGTTGCGCCTTGCTGAGCTCTATGTCGAGAAAGCTAAGTTCATTGAATACGGACTTCAGAAAGACTTTGATGATCGTTTGAACCTATATCTAAAAAATGGGAGTCGAGGTCCAAAACCTGTACTGAACCTCTCTAAGTCAAAAGAGTATAATCTCAAAGCCATTAAATTGTATGAATTTTACCTCCACGATTTTCCAAAAAGCCCCAAGGTGGATCAGGCGCTCTTTTTCTTAGGGTATAACTACGTGGAACTTGAGCAGGTTAAAAAGGGTGTGGGATACTACCAGCAGTTGACAAAAAACTATCCGAAATCTCCCTACGTTTCGGAAGCCTACTTTGCTTTGGGCGAGTACTATTTTGATAATGACAAATGGGCAGATGCTTTAAAGTCTTACGCCAATATTTTACAAAATCGCCGTGCACGGCTCTACACTTTTGCCCTTTACAAAATTGCTTGGTGTCAATATCGACTGGGACAATCAGGCAAGGGCCTCAAGACCTTGGAAGAGGTTATAAACATCAGTCGTCATGGGGCTGATACCGGGAGTTCCGACGGACGACGGGCCGTTAGCAAGATCCGTCTGGGAAGTGAAGCGCTCAAAGACATTGTCTTGTTCTACAGCGAGGTGGGTAACTATAAAACCGCCCGAGAATATTTCTATCAAGTTGGAGGAGAAAAAGCTCAATATGTTATGCTCGAAAAATTAGCCTATCTCTATAGTGATTCGGGTCGAAAAGAAGATGCCATATATCTTTTTAAAGAACTCTTAGAATATAATCCCACAGCACCCAAAGCCTTTGATTACCAGTATCAAATTGTTGTGAACCTTGCGACTTCAAAAAATCAAGAGATCTATCGTAATGAGCTCTATCTTTGGGTCGACAGTTTCGGTCCAGATAGTGAATGGGCCAAAGCCAATGCTGTTAATAAAAAGTTAATTTCAGATTCTTATACTCTTCGAGAATCAGCTCTAAGAAATTATGTGTTATTGACCCACAAGAACGCACAAAACACACAAAAAAAGAACGAGTTGGTTAATACACGCCTCGCTTATGAAATGTATCTCAATAAATTTCCTTCGGCTCCTAAGGCTAACGAAATGCGATTTTTCTATGCGGAGCTTCTGTATGCACTGAAAGATTTCCCCAGCGCCGCCAAGCAGTATCGCTATGTGGCCGACGTAGATCCAAAAGGGAAGTACTTTGAGTCCGCTGTACTGAACACCCTCTTGTCTTTGGAGAAAGAGTTAAGAAGTGATGACGATGTTAAAAAAATGGTGGGAGACAGTTTAGAACCAGTTCCTTTTGAAGAGGCCGAGGCCGAGTTTATTAAAGCGGGGGATCGTTACACCAAAAGCTTCCCACGAGGTGAGAAGATCGTTGACGTGGAATTCAAAATGGGGCGTTTAAATTACGCTTACAACCATTTTGAAGACGCCATAGCCTTTTTTAAAAGGATAGTGGCGGAACACCCCCGCACCCAATACGCGGTTTATTCGGCAAATCTCATTTTAGATATTTATAATTTGAAGAAAGACTACGGAGCTTTGGCGCAAGCCGGCCAAGGCTTTATGAATAACCACGCGCTGATTGAAACTGGATTTCAAACCGACGTGAGAGACTTGGTTGAAAAGGCTAACTTTAAAAAGGCCCAAGATCTCGAGGTGAAGAAGGACTACGCTCAGAGCGCCAAGGCTTTTGG
>JABDDW010000055.1 GCA_013287405.1 Deltaproteobacteria bacterium | reverse complement strand
ATTGTTTCTGCGTATTTCTGAAAGCTCCGACGATTGAGTTTTTGGGGAGGTATTCTTTTTAGAATTTCTATAAAAATCTTGGCATTAAGAAAACCCTCTAGGGAATTAAAACTCATTTTTGGACCAACGTATGTAGAATCCTTTAAAGGCAGAGGTGAGTTACCAGGATGCTTCAACATTATCGATTGGTATTCTTTTACTAGAGGGTAGGTTGTATCCTTCCAACTTGGAACAACTTGAGAAACTATAATTTTTGAACTTAAAGGAAGATTTTCGTTTCGTTGGATCTCCACAAGTGTGCTCAAAAGTGCATCAGCGCCAACAAAAGATACGTGGGCAATTGGCCCTTTGAAACCAGAAATCCTGCTGTCCCGAATAAAGGCTGCGGCCGCTTGATAGGAACTAACCGAAATAATAGCATCGGCCCCCTTGAGGAGTAGGACTTGTTCATTCATAGACTCGCTCAGAGCAGCGCCCCGATTGTACGAAGCTTCAGCGAAAATCTGCAGCCCCAATTGGTTAAGGGCTCGTTTCGCGCCATCGAGGCCTGAGCGGCCGTAGGCATCATTTTGTATGAATAACCCGATCTTTTTATGGCCCAATTTGACCAAATTCTTAACTAGACCTTCGGTTTCTTGTCGATAGGAACTACGTACATTAAATACGTACTTGTCATGGGGAGGTTCTCGCTGTGGCTGAGCCCCAGTGAAATTTGAAAAGAGGAACATGTTTTCTTCGCGATTAAACTTAGCAATAGCCGGTAAAGATTTTACGAGGGTAGGGGTGCCCACGTATCCAAATAACGCAAATACTTTGTCCTTTGTTACTAACTCAAGAGTATTGGAGAGGGCTTTTTCGGCATCATAAGAATCATCAAGGGCAATGACTTCAATTTTTCGACCATTAATTCCGCCATGGTCGTTGGTCTCATCGAAGAAGGCTTTGGCCCCCTTCCATAGTTCAATACCAAGGGCGGCAGATGGGCCACTGAAGGCGGCACTCTGTCCTAGTATAACCAGACCATCTGAGACACCGTTCACGGGCTCGGCTGCAACTAAATCATCGAAGAGAAGAAATATTGAACATATTAAAAAGATAAAGGCCAATTTCATTATCAGTATCTTTCCTAGGTGATTTGTGAGGGACCAAAGAGAATCATGTGTATTCTTCGGAAGTCACCTTAAATAGGGAGAGTCTAAAAGGAGTCTAATATTCAGGTTCATGATTTCTGGCGTCCTGGTCGAGGTCGAGTCACGACCCCGAGTCGGTTAAGGGGTCGTGCGTCGTCTAGTCTGAGATTTGAAATAAAAGTAAAAGGGTGTTCCCGTCATGACGAGCGCTATGCCGAAAACTGAGTTGACCAGCGGCGAGGCACCACTCAAATATTGAGTGATGTCATTGTAGAGGGTTTGGAGAAGAAAGACGGCGGCTGAAATAATAAATAGAGCGGGGACATAAGGATAGCCCCAAACTTTGTAGGGGCGATCTATGTCTGGCATTTTTCGGCGCAAAATAAAGACTCCTAGCGCGCCCATGCCGTAGAAAATCCATGTCACAAAAACAAGCATGTCGGTGAGCATGTCAAAGGTGCCGCTTAAGACAAGTAGACTTGACCAAACAAATTGCAGGATGAGGGAGTTAGCAGGAGTTTGATGTTTGGGGCTCACCAGTCCGATCGATGGGAAAAACATTTTTTCTCTGGCCATGGCAAAGTAGACCCGTGCACTTGTCATGAGTGAGCCATTACAACTTCCGAAAGTAGAAAATGAATACTCAATCAAAAAAAACTCTAAAGCTTAAAATTATAGGACCTATTGTCCTCACCCTTACAACACTAATGGGAGTCACTCTCATTGTTTGCTTTAATAATGTTAAGGCAGCACTGCACCAAGAGCTTGAATCTAAAGGGAGCTCCATTGTTTCAGCCCTAACGACAACCTATCAAAATATTGAGTCTTTAGACGCCTCAACTATTCAGGGATACCTTGATGAATACAAGAAGATCCCTGGAGTGTCGTACGTCTTTGTTCGAAATGAAAGAGGTGAATTTGTCGCACATACATTTTCCCCTGGAATACCCAAGGAGTTTAAAAATGATCAAATTCAGCTTAATGCTAAGAAAACCACTCGTATTATCGATTTTAAAAGGAACGAAGTTCTAGATATAAGCGCACCAATTATGAATGGGGTTCTGGGACGTGTTCATATTGGCATGAACTTAAGTGATGTTACAAATCGCGCTATGTCTCCCATTTTCAAATCTGTCCTATGGGTGACTCTTCTTCTCGGGATAACCGGAATTACTTATTTGTACTTATCTGTTTCGCGAATCACCTCGCAGTTAATTAAGTACGCCGAGGAGCTTACAAAATCTAAGGAAACTATTGATTATATAGAAAAGATAGTCGCCGAGCGCACTAAAAAACTTAAGGAACTGCAGAGGATTTCGGTCTTGACCGCCCACCAGTCTGGAATGTCTGAAATCGCAACTGGCATTTTACATAATGTTGGAAACGTTCTTAATAGCGCAAATGTGGGACTTGAGCTTATCTTGCAAAAATTTGAAAAATCAGTGGTTCAAAACCTTTTTAAAGCCAACGACCTTCTCATGCAAAATAGAAATCGCCTTGGAGAATTCTTTACGATCGATCCCAAGGGCAAAAAGTTGGTTGATTTTTACCTTGAACTCGGAGAGGCCATAAAAAATGAAAACAGTATTCTGAAATATGAAGCTACTGAGTTAATGAAGAGACTCACCTTAATTAAAGACATAATAAATACTCAACAAACCTATGCTAAAGGTAATGCTGAATTTAAAGAAAATATCTCCCTTTTAGAAATTGTAGAAAATGCACTTGTTATGCAAACGACGGCCTTAACTCGACATGAGATTAAAGTTGTTAAGAAATTCTCTGAAGTTCCCCCCGTTCTTGCACAGAGGGCAAAACTTCTCCATGTGGTGCTTAACCTTCTGAAAAATGCAAAAGAGGCCATGGGAACAGGGGACGACAGGGAGAAGATCTTGACCCTCGAAATTGGACAAAATGATCATGGCGGCATCTTCTTAAGAGTAACGGACACGGGCATTGGCATATCTGGTGAAAATCTACCTAAGGTTTTTACTCATGGGTTTACGACAAAACAAGCTGGGCATGGCTTTGGACTTCACTTCTGTGCGAATTCAGCCACTGAAATGGGGGCTAAAATAACTGTGACAAGCGAAGGGTTGGGCCAAGGCGCAAGTTTTGTCTTTGAGTTCGAAGGAAGTAAGCTGGCTCATGCAGTTTGAAAGATGAAAACTAAAAAAAGGATAATATATGAAACTCGAACAAAAAAGATGGAATAAAAATGAAAAATGGTCCCCGTCGATAAAATCGAGTCTGGCTGACAAGGCTGAACTGGTATTTATTTTTGGAGAGACCTCGCTCTTGAAAGAAGGAAATCTTTTAAGAGAGCTTAAAGAAATTTACCCTAGGGCCCATCAATTTGGATGTTCCACTTCGGGAGAAATTTACGGAACTTCAGTGAGTGATGATTCACTGTCCACCGTGGCCATTCATTTTGAAAACACAAAAATTAAGCATGCACAGATTCATATGAAATCTGTAAAAGATAGTCATGAGGCGGGGTGCAAACTTGCAAACTCCCTTGATCACAAAGGCCTTACCCACGTTCTTGTTTTCTCCGTTGGTCTTAACGTCAACGGAAGTGAGATCGTGAAAGGTCTTGCCTCTATTTTGCCAGCGCACGTGTCCATAACCGGAGGACTCGCTGGTGATAAAGATAGGTTTCAGGAGACTCTGGTGATCTCCAATGAAGCGCCTTCAAATGACATGATCGCAGTCGTCGGTCTCTACGGCAAAAATATTAAGGTCGGGTCTGCCTCCCTTGGTGGATGGGATCCATTTGGACCAGAACGTCTTATCACTAAAGCCAAGGGCAACATCCTATATGAACTCGATGGCAAGTCGGCGCTTCAACTGTACAAGTCATATCTAGGCAAACACGCTGAAGGCCTGCCGGGGAGTGCGTTGCTCTTTCCCCTTTGTATGAGAACTGTAGATAACGAGAAGGCCATCGTGAGGACCATCTTGGCTGTTGACGAGAAAGAACAAAGCATGACGTTTGCGGGAGATATTACTGAGGGTGCCTATGCCCGCCTGATGAAGGCCAACTTTGATCGCCTCATAGATGGCGCAAAAGGGGCTGCGGAGAACTCTGCATCTAAAGCACCTGAGTTTGCACTCCTTATAAGTTGTGTCGGAAGAAAGCTCGTCCTAAAACAGCGTGTTGAAGAAGAAGTTGAAAGTGTTAGAAAAATTTTTGGCGATAAGACCATATTAACCGGATTTTATTCTTATGGAGAAATCTCGCCTTTTACACCTCAAGCGAAATGTGAATTGCACAATCAAACTATGACGATCACAACCCTTTCGGAAGACGTGAATGGACAAAAAGCGGCATAAGTTGCTTGAAAGGCAATTAAAAAATCTTTTGCCAGTTATTTCTGAACTTCCTAAGGCGGCGGTTTTGGCCTTGGAGCATTTCTTTAATGAAGTTAACGAGGCTTATCGATCTTATGAGGAGGACCGCGAATTGTTAGAGCACTCCATGGAAATAAGCTCTGAGGAATTATACAGCGCAAATAAAGACATGCGAGAAAAAAACATCAATCTTCAGAAAATGCAGGAGGAGACGAAAGCTCTCTCCATTCAGTTTCAGGCTGTCTTTGATAATGCGGCGGTTGGGATTCTGGCCGTAGACAAGGATCGCAAATACGTTCTTGCTAATAAAGCCATTCAAAAGATGTTGGGGTACAGTTTCGATGAATTGCATAATCTAGATTTAGACATTATCACCCACCCTGAAGATGTCGAAGCAGGTATAGTCAAATATAATTCCACAAATAAAGGAGACTCGTATTCTACACTTAAAAGGTATATGAAAAAAGACGGCTCGATCATGTGGGCTAGACTCACGGCTACAAAGCTAGCAGATAATGATAAGCATCTGGCGGGAGTCGGAATCGTGGAAGATATCACCGCCCAACGTGAGGCCGAGGAAACTATTCGCGAACAGGCGATTCAAATTCAAAATGCAGCAATCGAAAGTGCCCACAGAGCTGGGATGTCAGAAGTCGCTACAGGAATACTGCACAATGTGGGGAACATCCTTAACAGCATCAACGTTGGCCTAGAAACAATTTTGAGAAAATTTGACAAATCCGTGACTCAGAATCTTCATAAGGCTAATGGTCTTTTAGTGCAAAATCGACATCGCCTCTCAGATTTTTTCTCAACTGACCCCAAGGGAGATAAATTAATTGACTTCTATCTTGAACTTGGGTCAGCCGTCGAAGATGAGTTGTCTGAACAAAAACAAGAAGCTACTGACTTGATGAAGAAACTGCAGCTCATAAAAGACGTCATTAATACCCAACAAACCTACGCTAAGGGTAACGGTGAATTCAAAGAAAAGGTAGCTCTTACCGAGATAGTCGAGAACGCTTTAGCCATGCAGTCAACTAGCCTCGCCCGGCATGAGATCGAAATTGTCAGAAAGTTTTCGGATGCTCCACTCATTCTTGCCCAAAGGACAAAGCTTATCCATGTCATCCTTAATTTGATCAAGAACGGAAAAGAAGCCATGGGTTCTGGCAGGGCTAAAGAAAAAACGCTGACTCTTGAGATTGGCAAGGTAGATAGCGGCGGAGCCTTTCTTAGAGTTTCAGACACTGGAGAAGGAATATATCCGGAAAACCTCTCAAAAATCTTTAATCATGGCTTTACCACAAAACAGACGGGTCATGGCTTTGGACTTCATTTTTGTGCAAATTCTATGGGTGAAATGGGTGGAAAAATAATTGTTACAAGCGAAGGTAGGGGTCTTGGGGCTCAGTTTACCCTTATTTTTGATGAAACAGAATTGATAGGAAAAGCCGCTTGAATACCCATCAGCGATGGGCAATATTTTTTGAGGTCAAAGTAGAATCGTGAAAACGAGAGTAAAGGTAAAAAAATATGAATAACAATAACCGGATTTTGATTGTGGATGATAATCCTGCCCTCCACGAGGACTTCAGAAAAATTTTACTTGGCAATCAAAATAAGGCTGAGGAGCGTTTGAAAAGCTCCGCTCAAGACTTATTTGGAGAAGATAAGTCTACTTCAGGGTCAAGGCTAGAATTTGAACTGGACTTTGCATCTCAGGGCGAAGAGGCTTTTCATAAAGTCGTGGCCGCCCATCAAGAAAAAAGACCTTATGCCCTGATTTTTATGGACGTCAGAATGCCGCCCGGATGGGATGGCATTACGACCATCGAAAAAATTTGGGAAAAAGTTCCACTCACTGAAGTGGTTATCTGTACCGCGTACTCGGATTATTCTCTAGATGATGTCATCGCAAAGCTGGGTGTGTCAGAGAGACTTTTATTCCTCAAAAAGCCGTTTGATTCTGTCGAGGTAATGCAAATAGCCATAGCTCAAACGAAGAAATGGAATCTTGAACAAGCATATAGAAAACACACCGAAGAACTCGAAATGCTTGTAGAGGCTCGGACAAAAGAACTAGACTTGGAGCGTGCCAAAAGTGTTCACGGGGCCAAACTTATGGCTCTCGGAGAGATGGCCGGTGGCGTTGCCCATGAAATCAATAACCCCCTGGCGATCATTCATACCAATGGAAACCTTCTAAGAGATTTAATGACCGAAGATTTTGATAAAGAGATGGGGTTAAAAATTACCGAGAAAATAATGAAAACAACTGAGAGAATTGCAAAAATAATTAAAGGCCTTCGTTCCTTTTCGAGGAGCGGAGATGATGATCCCTTTGACGCCGTCACTGTAGGTCAAATCGTTGAAGAGACCATTGGCATTTGTCGCGAGAAATTTAAAATTCATGACATTAAAATTATTTCTGAAAACCCTTCTCCTATGACTAAGATTGAGTGCCGCCAAGTTCAAATTATACAAGTCCTTTTAAACCTTTTTAACAATGCCTATGATGCTATTGAAAAATTGCCTGAACGTTGGGTTAGAGTCGAAGTGAAGGACTTTCAAGACTGTGTCGAGATCTCTTTAACCGACAGTGGGAATGGGTTGCCTCAGGCAGTTAAAGAAAAAATGTATCAACCTTTCTTCACGACTAAAGAAATTGGCAAAGGAACTGGGCTGGGATTATCCATATCAAGAGGCATTGTGTCGTCTCACCACGGCACGTTTTGGCTGGATGAGAAATGCAAGAATACGCGCTTTGCCTTTAGTCTTCCAAAACAGCAACCCAAAGAAAAGAAAGTGGCATAAGAATATGGGTCAAGATTATATTCCTAGTGTCGTAAACCCGAAAGATCACACCCTCTTGATAGTGGATGACGAAGTTGATTTAAGGGAAGTATTGGCTTTTAGTTTCAAGCGAGCCGGTTTTAAAGTTCTTGAAGCCAGTAACGGAGTCGAGGCCTTCGAAATCGTTAAAAGTCAAAAAGTTGATCTTGTGGTCTCTGATATTCAAATGCCAGGAGGAAATGGAGTTGAGTTACTGGACAATATTCGGACAAAACATCACGAGTTACCGGTTCTCTTATTTCTAACGGGCTTTGCGGACATTACCGTCGAAGATGCCTACAATAAAGGGGCTGAAGCTTTATTTTCTAAACCCTTTGATTTTAAAGTCATTCTTAGTACGGTTCTTCATGCCCTCGAACCCAAAGAGGAGCGCTGGAAATTAAGACACTGGCGCGGTGAGACGGCCCTTCTCGTTGAATTAAAATGTGGTGAATTTGATGCAGCTCGAACGGGGAAAGTCATAAACTTGGGAAGAGGCGGGTTCTTTGTGGCCTCAGATGGAGCCGTGCCTAAGATCAATGATCTCGTTGAATTTAAAATTCATTTTACTGAGGGCCCCATCATACTTATAGAGGGTCACGGGACAGTCAAATGGATAAGGCCTGGCACACAAGGGGAATATCCTCCTGGGTACGGAGTGGAATTTCTTGATTTAAGTGATGACGCCAGAGGCAAGGTCGTAGAGGTGGTCAATTTTCTAAAAACAAAGCAGTACATTCCAAAAGGGTAACTTATACGGCAATAATGAGATATTCTCTATTCTCTCTTAATAGGTCGGCTATCGTTTTAATATTATTATTAATGACCTCAAGCTGCTTAGTCATCAAAGGTCCGTCTTTACAGCCTTGGGATGCTACCATGTCAGATACGGCAGAAGTTGCAAGTTGAATGATCTGGACTTTATTGGCTAAGGTATGGAGAAATGCGCGTTCGTGCATGACCAAATTTATCTTTTGATTTGGAACGTACCTAGATTTATTTTCGCCCACTTCAACTGATCCATCAACTCCCTTTGAAATTTGGTTTTCGGCTCTCAAGTCGATAATAGTTTGCTCAAGGAGACGTAATTTATTTCTTAGCTGTTCCAACTCAACTGTCATTCTATCGTTATTGCGTAAAAAGGATTTTAAATGAAGGTTATTTAAGAAAAGGCTCAAAATGCCAAAGATGGAACAGGCGAATCCCGCTGCAATTGAATAGGAAATAAGTGAGCTAAACTTAGGTAGATAAAGGGACTCAAGTGTCCAGAAAAGAAGTACCAATGCGCCAGTCAAGAATATAGCAACAATATTTAAATACATAATGCGACTTTGGACAACCTTCATAATGTGAGCCTCCCTTCACTCCATAACCCTGTCAGGAGCATTGCTACCTTTGAATTTACCATAACACGTCAGATGCGGTTAGAGATATCGGGTAGAGGGCTAGTTAAATGCATTCAAAATCAAGTTTTCATGGCCCAAAGCCGATCATAAGTTGTTATGAGGACCCAAGTTTCTTCAATATTCTTACTATCTCTGCTTCTTAACGCTTTTGCAGTGAAAGCGGCCGAACTGGACGAGTTTATCGATGTTCAACTCAAGCATGGTGCATCACAGGGTCATTACCAGTTGCCAAAACAAAATTTGATTATAGAATCAATTATAAAAGAAGCTCAGGCCGACGCCACAAATGGACCTTCTAGACTAGACCCAGTGCTACAGCGGGATCTCGATAACCTGGGTTATGCCTTAGAAATTAAGACTTTTGGAGAATGTAGCAGTGGTCATACAGGTGAACCGTGCGTCGCTTATGTCATCAGTCGACGGGACTTGAGTATTTTCAAAGGAAATCTTAGACAGGTTACAGATATCTATACAAGCGATTTACGATTCCCGAAGGATAAGACCCTTTCAATCCATGGGGTTCAAATCGAGCGACATCACTGGGAATTTGATGGTTCTGGGGCCACCGAAATCATATCCGACACATTACCGGACCCAATGCAAACAGGTCGAGAATACAAAATCAAAAAGTGTAGAGATGGTTTTATGGTCTCTTGGAAATGTAACACTATTTCTTATGAACTGCTTGAGATAGACAGTTCAAGTTTAGTCCTTTTAGGAAGACAAGTCACAACTGATGGAGAACCCGACACTTTTACTAGACAGGGATGCTCGGGCGATAAAGATGACTGCGAAAAAAAATTTCTCGACCAACAGAGACTTAATACTGCAGCAGGTACTCTTTCATTAACTGTTTTCAAAAAAATGGATGAACCGATAGGCCAAGAGGCCATTAAGGTCTTTGAAATAAATGTCGGAGACATTGAGGATCCGGCTGAAGTGAGACATCTTCTCATAGCTGAAGAAAATATGAAGGAGGGACTCCAGACTGAGTTTGAACGCTTATATGCCAAAATGCGCGTGAAGTTCTCCTCCAGACCTGAGAAGGAGGTCGCTGTGATCAAGATGCCCGATAAAAAATTACAGAGTGAACGAATGGGTGGGTTCCTGACCGGATGCATCTTGGCCGTCTTTGCGACTTATTTGTCGGTTCGACACAGCATGAACTTCAAAGCGTTCAAGAAACAATTAACGCGAAGGTCGATCCCCTTCAAAGTGTTCCAACGTTTTCCCTTGAGGCCAACAGTGAATTACATCGTCTGATCACGCGACTTCGCGAAGAAAATATGGCCCTTAAAGATAAACTCCGCAATTTGACCACTCCTCAAGGGTCGACTCTCTCCAGCACAAAATCTCATCAGAGGGCGTTTATGCACGATATATCAAGCCCTCTGGCCGTCACCCAAGGAATGCTTGACATAGTCCTAACAAATTTAACCGATGGAAGTGTGGTTAACGGTGCCGACTTAGAAAAATTAAAAAAGGCAGCTGCAGCTTTGACTCGCGTCATTGAACATGTAAAGAAAAATCAGGAGCTCATCCGTCTTATTGCCTGAGCCATTTGAACGACTTCTCTTTTTGATCTGGCATGAGTGATTTCCATATCTTTCTCCATAAGATCTTCGTCAGAAA
>JABDDW010000054.1 GCA_013287405.1 Deltaproteobacteria bacterium | reverse complement strand
AGATGCGCTGACTACAAAAAAGAAAAAAGAAGTTTGGGGAATTAAAACTTTAGGAGAGGACGAAGAGCTAAAGCTTCCGAAACCCGATGGCCAACTTTTTTTCGATAAGTTATCAAGCGTTTTTCTAACGGGAACGAGCCACGACGAAAACTCCCCTAATCACCTTCTTCTTCAAGATGGGGCTATTTGCCAGAATACGTGTCATCCTGAATTTCAGAGTCCCTGCGTGAGATTTTGCCCGGCGAGTGTTTATGAAATGGTTTCTGACCCGCTGAACGAGGGAAAGAGTAAGTTACAAATTAATTATACCAACTGCATTCATTGCAAAACTTGTGATATTAAGTGCCCATTTGAGAATATCGATTGGACCGTCCCCGAAGGCGGAGGCGGTCCAAAATATTCGATGGTTTAGGGCGGCCTTTGTATTTACTTCCGTTCGATGGTCACCTTGTTGATCTTAATGGCTTTTAGGGGTGAATCATTCATTTGGTCGCGGGGAGCCTCTGAGATTTTCTTCACCACATCCATGCCCTCGGTGACTTCACCAAAGATAGTATGCTTACCGTCGAGCCAAGAGGTTGGAGCCACGGTGATAAAAAACTGACTTCCGTTGGTGTCTCGGCCGGCATTAGCCATGGCAAGGATTCCAGGTTTGTCAAAGTGGAGGTCGGGAAAAATCTCGTCTTTAAACATGTAGCCAGGCCCGCCGGTACCATTTCCAGCGGGATCTCCCCCTTGGATCATGAATTTGGGGATGACTCGATGAAAAGTTAAACCATCGTAAAAGTGACTTTTCTTTTTATTGCCTGAGGAGGGGTCCTTCCATTCTTTCTTTCCTTCAGCCAAATCGGTGAAGTTATTAACGGTTTCGGGAGCTTTATCATAGAAAAGTCTAACTTTGATTTTTCCCATGGTCGTGTCAAAAAGTGCAAACATGTTTTTATATCCTTTTTTTGCAGGTTTTTTATTTTTCTCTTTTGAATCTTTATCGGGAGTCGCTGCAGCAGTAGGTTCAGCAGCAGGAGTTGTCAATTTTTCTTCCGGTTGTTTTTCAGTCGCTGTTGGAGCGGGGCTTGGTGTTTGGGCATGGAGGACTAAAGTCATAAAGAATATTATTAAAACTGAAAAGAGGTTCAATGACTTCATCAAGAGATCTCCTTATAGGGTTTCAGATTTCTCAAAAAAGGTACCCGGTACCGGCGGGTTAGTCAATATAGGGTGACCATTTTGGTTTAAAATAGTTGTGGCTGTCCACTGTAACTCTACGTTCACTAGTACCGTCGGTCGTAATAATATAAATTTGATTTTTACCAGTTCTATCCGACGTGAATACAATGTGACGGCCATCGGGACTAAAACTGGGATCTTCATTATTGGCGAATTTGCCGGACGTTTTTTTTGCTGACGTGAGGCGCTGCATGTCGGTAGGATCTTCTACGCTTACCGTAAAAAGGTCAAAGTGGTCTTTGTCTTGACCGGCGAACACAAGTTTCTTTCCGTCGGGACTCCAACTCGGGCTAGAGTTATATCGTCCAGCGAAGGTAATGCGTTTTATATTACTGCCGTCGGCGTTCATAACGTAAACCATTGGAACTCCACTTCGATCACTGCTGAAGGCGATTTTCTTTCCGTCTGGCGAAAACGCCGGCTCGACATTGAGTGAGCCTTTGGGACCATTTGTTATTCTTTCCAAATCATCGCCTTCTACATTCATTCTGTAAATCTCTGGCCCTTCATTCTTGCTTATAGTGAGAATGATCGAATTGCCGTCTGGAGAAAAAGCACTTCCAGAATTAATTCCCAAACGACTGCTCACCAAAAATCTCTTTCCTTCAAAAATATCATAAGTGAACAGATCTGGATTTCGAGATTTAAGATTCGGGTGATAGGCAAAAGATGTATAACTGATGGTTTTTCCATTAGGTCGCCAAGCCGGAGAAAGGCTTATGCTGTGATGATTCGTAACCTGGATAATATTTCTGCCATCCCAATCCATGACATAAATTTCTTTCCATTTATTTCCAGCTTTATCGCTTGCGACAACAAACTTCGTACGAAAGATACCGCGTTTACCGGTTAGAGCCTTCATTAAGTCATCTGAAAAAGTATGAGCCGTAACTCGGGCCTCATTAGCTTTAGCGGAGTAGATTTTTCCTAAGACAACTTTAGCCTGAGGGACGTAGTAAACGTACACTTCAAATTCTAATTCGGTAGCCGATTTCATTTTGTATCCGCCACGAATTAAAAATTCAGAACCGATCTTGGCCCAACTCTCAAAATGAAAACCCGTCGGATTGGCCGGAGCTGGAGTTAGACCTACTTTAGCGGAGTCTTCAAGATAAGCTTGTTGCTTTATAATTGTGAATAAGTTTGAAACTTCAAGGTCGTTGAGAACGGTATTAAAAAGGTCAGCCCCAATCTGTTTATAATTGGGAGTCAAGCTCGGGGTGCTTAGAAAGACAAAAGGAGGAAAAGCCACAAGACTTTTTTTGACGGAGGCTTGACCGACGTTAATATAAATTTTGTCGTCATCGCCGTGAGAATACATAGAGAAGGCAAGTACCGTCAGAAAAACTAAGCTCAAAAATTTCATTCTCTCTCGTCCTTTACTTTATTAAGGAAACTTTAATGTTATTCCGTCAGCTTTTACTATATCCACAAATCTTGGAGGTGGCTGTGGAAATGGCGAGGCTTCATCAACAGCTTTTAACGCGAACCCATCAAATCGTGAGTCACCCGAAGAATTAACGAGTGTTCGTTTTAACACCACCCCTCGAAAATCGATAAAAACCGTAACTGACGCCTTAAGATTATCATTCTGTAGCCATTCCGGCAAGTTCCAGTGTTCATGGACATGCGCTTGAAGAGAGCTTAAATATTCATTGAATTCAGACTTGGCCAGCCCATGAAGGGCCGAGCCCGAGCTTACGGCGTTCCCTTTTAAGAGTTTAGCTAATTTCGCCTGGCGTTGTTCCTTGGCTTCTTCTTGGGCGACTTCGTTCTTAAGATTATCGAGGAGTTTTTTTTCTCTTTCAGCTCGTTCTTGCTTTTTAATTTTTTCAATGACTTTATTTGCTGTGGATTTAATGGCTACAGTTTTTTGAGTTTTAGATAAGGCCGGTACTTTCGCCATTTGAGGCGCTTGGGGTTCGGGAAGTTTTTGAAGTTTATCCGGGAGGGCAACAATATCCACTTTAATGGCGGCGTCTAGAGTGAGTGAAGGGCTTGGAAAGAGAACTGCCTTGAGTCCGAAAAATAAAAAAAGAGCCAAATGGAGGCCCAAGGAGAAAAAGACCATCCTCTTGAAGAGATCTGGCTCACTGCTTATTTCTAAAAATTGTAGCCGTTTGATCATTTCGAGGTTTTAGGTAAGGTTACAAGCCCTATTCCAGTTATCCCTGCAGCCTTAATTTCTCCCATGGCTTCAGCCACAAATCCATAAGGGACTTCTCGATCGGCTTGAATATAAATTTGTTTATCGTTCCGATTTTCAAATATGGCCCCTAGCTTTGCCCGAAGGGTCTGTAGAGGGAGTTCTTCTTTATCTACAAAAATCTTTTGGTCTTTATGGAGGGATAATACAAAAGGTTCCTCCTTCACCGTCAACCCCGTATTTGAAGTTTCAGGCAGAGAAACGTCGATTCCCTGCTGAAGCATAGGGGCAGTGACCATAAATATGATGAGAAGCACCAGCATAACGTCAACCAGTGGAGTGACGTTGATTTCACTTAAAGTGGTTCGGTTTCGAAAATCCCCTCCATTTGAATTCATCGACATAGTTTAGTCCTTAAAGAAGTTTCTTTTAACGATATTGAGAAAATCAGAAGAAAAATTGCTGATTTCTAAATCTTGTTTTCTGAATTTTCCCACAAAATAATTATAACCCATAACGGCGGGGATGGCCGCGGCCAATCCCACAGCCGTGGTGATCAGAGCTTCTGAAATTCCCGGAGCCACAACGGCGAGGGAGGCTGCGCCCGTATTTCCAATATTTTGAAAGGCTGTCATTATGCCCCAAACTGTTCCAAAAAGTCCGATGAACGGCGATGTACTCCCGACCGTCGCAAGAAAACTGATCCGCCCTTCGAGGCGTGAAATCTCGTTGTCACTGGCTTTTCTAAGCGCTCGTGACACGTTATCTAGTCCCGTTAACGTTAGAGAGTTTTCTTCTTTTCTCCGGGATTTAGCTTCTGCAATTCTCTGGAGTTCTGTGTAACCTGCTTTAAAAACGACGGCTAAAGAGCTGTCTTTATATATGTCTATGTCCTTAAAAATTCCATCCAGGCTCGTAGCCTTCCAAAATAAATCCAAGAAATGTTGATTCGAATGACTCATCCGAGAAATTTGAACCTTCTTCGCTAACATTATAGCCCAACTCAAGATTGAAAAAGTGATAAGTAAAAGCAATACAAACTTAACGATGACGCCGGAATTTAATATTAGATCCCAGACATCCATTTTCATTCCTATTTTTACGATTGATTTAGATGCGGCGTAAGCTGTTGATCCCATTTCCACTCCTTATTGATTTAAAAGACGTGATAGAAAAGGCTAAATCTTTTTTAGGTCCCGAGCAACCTTCAGAAGAAGCGTAGGTGCGTCAGTAATCACGCCATCTACACCTGTTTCAATAAGATGACGCATCGTTGCTTCATCATTTATAGTCCAAACATGAACTGGCTTTTTTCGACGGTGAGCTCGATGTATAAAAGATTTCGAAGCGATGAGATGGCCGTTATAGATGTATGGGATTTGCACGACTTGTCCGCGATGGGGTCCAAAATGAGGAAGGCTGAGACGATTCCAAATAAAATTGAAAAAAAGTTCTCTCTTTGAATAACCTGAACAAAGGTCGGGGCAGAGATCCCAAGTCTTTCGCAATAGTTTGTGATCTTCTGCCGCGATACAGACTCTGGTCTGTGCATTGGCTCTCTTAATAGTTTCAATGATTTTATGACTAAATGAAGGTCCACCTTTTTTCATCTCAATGGTGACACGGGTTTTTGGGAAGTTTTCTAAAACGTCTTGAACCTGTAATACCGATATTTTTTTACCCCGATAAGGGAAGCTGGAGCCACCATCTCTTGAGAAATTGTAACCCCAATCAAGTTTTGAGAGTTCAAGAAGAGTTAGATCTGCAACACTACCATGACCGTTAGTTGTGCGATCGACCGTGGCGTCATGAATGACAATAAGTTTACCGTCACGGGACTCGTGAGTATCGAGTTCGAAATAAATTTCTTGATAGACTTCGTAGGCATTTTCGAAGGCTGGAAGCGTATTTTCAGGTGCTTCTAAAGACCCGCCCCTATGGGCTATAAGGGCAAATTGTTGTGGAGCGAGATATTGCATCTAGGTTTGAATAAATTGCGCCGTGAAGTGGCGTAGCGTCGGAGCTTCATAAACCATTTTAAGGCCTTTAAGAGTTTTTCGATTCTTGAAAACTTCAATAAGCACTTCGCAGACGTAGTCCATGTGGCTCTGGGTATAAACTCTTCTCGGAAGGGCAAGACGAACAAGTTCTAACCCTTGATATTCCACTGCCGGTTTTGATTTGCCGAACATAACGGTACCGATTTCCACACCTCTAATACCTCCCGCCAAATATAATTCGCAACAAAGAACCTGACCGGGGAATTGTTCCCGCGGAATTTGAGGAAAAAAGTTTAGTGCATCTATATAGATCGCGTGGCCTCCGGTGGGAAGAACGAGCGGGATTCCTGCGGCCGTCAACTTTTCTCCGGTATATTGAACGCTTCTTATCCTGTATTTTAAATATTCTTCATCGAGGACTTCTTTTAGGCCAATCGCGTAAGCCTCAAGGTCGCGCCCGGAGAGTCCACCGTAAGTAGGAAAGCCCTCTGTTAAAATAAGCAAGTTCCGGGCTTGTTCAGACCATAGGTCATTATTGAGAGCTAAGAAACCCCCCATATTGACATGGCCGTCTTTTTTGCCTGACATCGTCGCCCCATCGGCTAAGCGAAACATCTCTTGGGCAATCTCTTTTACACTTCGATCCCCTTGGCCCTTTTCACGCATTTTTATAAAGTAAGAGTTTTCGGCGAAACGACACGCATCAATAAAAAATGGAATTCTGTTTTCTTTACAAATTTCACTCGTCTCGCGAATATTGGCTAGTGAGACAGGCTGACCTCCTCCCGTATTGTTAGTCACGGTGATCATGACCAAAGGTATATTCTCGGGGCCTTTATCTTTAATAAAAGCTCTAAGTCGCTTAGTATCGATATTACCTTTGAACGGATCTAGGGCTGATGGTTCTTTCGCTATGGGAATTGGCAAGTCCTGAGCCACCGCACCCACATGCTCAATATTTGCTCGGGTCGTATCAAAGTGTGCGTTATTGGGGATAAATTTTCCAGCTTTGCCGACAACTCCGAATAAGATTCTCTCAGCTGCTCGACCCTGGTGGGTAGGTATAATATGTTTGAATCCCGTTAAGTCTTGGACGGTTTCTTTGAAGTGAAAGAAGCTCTTGCTTCCTGCATAAGATTCATCGCCCTCCATGAGCCCACCCCATTGAGAGGCACTCATAGCCCCAGTACCACTATCAGTCAGAAGATCAATGATGACATCCTCAGCTTTAATCAAGAATGGGTTGAATCCGGCTTCATGCAATATGCCCTCTCGCTCTTGGCGGGTGGTCATTTTTATAGGTTCGACCATTTTGATTCGAAAGGGTTCTATGATTGTTTTCATATTTAAGAATTAACGCGCTTTAATGAAGATTAGCAATGGCTTTATTGACTTGAAACTTTCTTTGCGCGACGATAACGAGCTATGTCTATGGAGCAAGGATTTAATAGTGATGTCGTTTTCGGAGGCGTAACTTATCATATTCAAACTGAGGACTGGGGTGAGGCAAATCCATTTGTCGTTACCAAGGTTTTTGACTCCGGTGCGGTCGTTCTAAGTTTAAAAACTTCTTATGATCAAATCGAAAATATGAACTTTGCAGTGGGAAGGCAAGCCGTTCGTCTTGGAATGAGGGAGCAACATCAGAAAGTTCTAGACCAATTGGTTTCTGGCGCTCTGATCCATCCGAGAATAAAATAAACACATGATAGAGCTATCTCATGTGTATAAAATTTATTCTGAAACCTCACAAGCTTTGAGCAATGTCACGCTCAGGATAGAAAAAGGCGAATTTGTATATCTCACCGGACCCAGTGGCGCCGGCAAAACAACCTTGTTTCGACTGATCACCTGTTATGACCAACCCACGTCGGGAACCATCTGTTTCGGAGGGCAGGATTTATCTCTTATCAGTGCGAGCCAGATTCCCTATGTAAGGCGTAAAGTTGGGGTCGTATTTCAGGACTTCAGGCTTTTAAGAAACCGAACGGCTGCCGAGAACATTGGTCTGCCTCTAGAGATTCTAAATCTCAGAAGAAACGAAATTACGGCTAGAGTGACTGATCTTCTTGATCAACTGGGGCTCCGTTACAAAGGTGGTTATTACCCAGAGCAGATGTCAGGAGGGGAACAACAGCGCGTAGCCATAGGACGTGCTTTAATTGCGAAGCCTGAGGTCCTTATTGCCGACGAACCTACGGGGAACTTAGACCAGGGCCTTTCGGAAGAAATCATTAAACTCTTTGATAATATTAATGCCCAGGGAACAACGGTCGTGGTCGCCACACACAATCAGAGCTTTATTACTAAGAGAGGCCGTCGGCTGGTCAGACTGGATCGGGGACGTCTCATCGAACCAACCCGAGATCCTGTATCGGCGGCGAGAGATCTTTAAAATGGAAGACATTTCTGGGGTTCTCAAGAGAAGTTGGCAGTCTCATTTTTGGACAAATCTTGCCACAACAGGAGTGCTCACCTTAAGTTTCAGTTTAATTTTAGGAACAATTCTTTTTATTACAAATCTTTCTAGACTCCTTACTTTGTGGGGAGATGAAATCCAGATCACTGTTTACCTTAAAGACGAAATAACTGACCTTGAGAAAAAAGCTCTTGAAAGTACATTTAAAGAAAAAGATGGTGTCGAAAATTTTTCTTTTATCACAAAATCCGAAGCGGCAAATTCTTTTGAGAAGAGCTTGTCGGCCTACGGTCCTCAATTTTTAAAATCTCTAAAGAGTGAGGGGGAAAATCCGTTTCCCGCCAGTTATCTTCTCAAGGTTAAGCGAGAAGATAAGACTCCTGAAAAGATCGAAACCCTGGCTCAGGCGTATTTAAAACTTCCGGGCGTGGAGGACGTCAGTTATGGTCAAGAATGGATAAAAAATTACACGACGCTTATGACCATATGCCGCACGGCTGCTGGTCTTTTTACCTTTGTACTGCTTTTGGCCTGTTTGTTTACGGTCAGCAATTCGGTTCAAGCCTCACTTATTTCCAGAAGAGAAGAAATTGAAATTCTGGAGCTAGTGGGAGCGACTTCTAGGACTATTCGTAGACCCTTTCTGATTGAGGGGGCCTTCCAAGGGGGATTTGCTGCCATCACTTCTCTCTTTTTTTTAAGTGTGATTTATTATGTGGCCTATCAAAGCATTGAGAAAGTTGTTGGGGCCTCAAGCCTGCTTCCCGCTCTTCAGTTTTTATCCATCTTGAGTATGATTGCCGCGGTGGTGGCGGGTCTTTTCTTTGGAGCGCTGGGGAGTTACCTCTGCGTTGTGAAACTAAATACCGGTTGGGCGGCGACCGCTAGGGTTGGTGAAAAAGAGTCGTCTGCGTGACGGTTCGAACCGTTTTTCTTTCGCTTTTTTTCTTCTCTACCCTGGTTCGCGGTGCAACAGAAACGAAGTCCCTTCAAGAAGTTCAAGAGAAAATAAATGGAGAGCGTAAACTCCTTCTTGAAACCGAGATAAAAAAAAGGGGGATTCTGGGTGCGCTTTACGATATCAACCGGGATTTAAGTCGCCTTGGGTCAGATATTGAAGCTATCGAAGCACAGTTGCAGACCTATCAAAAGAATATCGAAAGCTACGCTCGAATTATCGTTAGGTTAGAGCGAATACGTGATCGCCAAAAAGCTCTGCTCAATGAGAGGTTAAGAGCCCTTTATAAATTGGGGTTCAAAGGGTACGCGGAGCTCCTCCTTTCAAGCGAGACGAGCAGTGATTTTTCTCGCAACATGAAATTTCTCAAGATAATTGCAAAAAAAGATGAGATTGCTATTGAAAATTACAAAAAGAGCTTGGGACTATTAGCTCGACAACAAACTTTACTCAGAAAGCAAGTTAAAACCTACATCCAATTTCAACAGAACCTTACAATTCAAAAAAATTATTTCGCCGAAGAAAAAGAAAAGCAACTCACTATCTTAAGCCAAGTTGATAACGATCGAGAAACTCATCTTGAAGCTCTTAAAGAGTGGAGAGAGGCCGGGCTTAAGCTAGAAGAAAAATTAGCTCAATTGGGAATGACAAGCGAAGTAAATTCGGATTTTAGAAAAGGATCATTTGTCGAAAACAAAGGTAAGCTAGCGCCCCCTGTGTATCGTCAAATTGTTCAAAAATATGGAATCGAAATTAACGAAAGGTTTCAAACCAGAATATTTAATAAGGGCCTGTTTTTCGCGGCGCCAGAAAAGGACAGGGTGTTTTCAATCTTCTTTGGAAAGGTGGCTTTTGCCGGTTGGATCGATGGTTATGGAAAGACGATAATCATCGACCATGGCGATCACTATTATTCTCTTTACGCTCATAACTCTAGTCTTCAGAAGAAAACTGGAGATGAAGTGATCGCCGGCGAGACCATCGCCCAGTCTGGCGACTCAGCGAGTCTCAGGGGACCGGGCCTCTATATGGAAATTCGTCATTTTAGCGAGAGTCTAGATCCGCTGCCCTGGCTTGATTTGTCAAAAATGACTAGCCTATAATGTAAGATGAGGGCGAGGTGAAACTATGAAATCAAGAATTCCTAAAGTACTCTTATTTTCATTCATAGTAAGTTTGGGTTTTCTAGGGGCCGCTATCGGAAATTTTACTACCCATGCCGAAGCCACTGATCGGTACTCTGACCTTCAAATGTTTACAAAGGTTTTGAATTTGGTCGAGCAACATTACGTCGAGGAAGTGGACACCAAAAAGCTTATTTATGGCGGAATAAAAGGCATGCTTGCAAGTCTTGATCCTCATACTAATTTTCTGCCTCCTGATATTTTTAGTGAATTTAAAGTTGAAACCACTGGCGAGTTCGGAGGCATTGGAATTGAGATAAGCGTCCAAGATGATATCCTCACCGTGATCAGCCCCATCGACGATACGCCAGCTTTCAAGGCTGGGATTAAAGCCGGAGATAAGATTGTTGAAATCGAGGGAAAATCCACAAAAGGCATGACCCTCGCAGAGGCCGTGGAGAAGATGCGCGGCAAACGGGGAAAACCAGCTTCTATAACCATTTATCGCGAAGGTTTTACAGCTCCAAAAAAATTCACCATTGCACGTGAAATAATTAAGGTGAAGTCTATTAAATATACCGACCTCAAGGATGGGTATGGCTACCTCAGGATCACAAGTTTCATCGAGCACACCG
>JABDDW010000053.1 GCA_013287405.1 Deltaproteobacteria bacterium | reverse complement strand
AGGACGCTATCGCTGGCGAATGGCTGGCTTAACGACTTTCGGGAAGGTCTCAAGAAAATGGCCGGGCCTGCGGCGTCTTTCAATACAATCGATTTGAAAGGCGCCACGGATATGCCGATCTGAGCGACCAACCCGGGGCGCCGCTGTTCACAAAACCTGGCAGTCGTGCGGCGGTCGATTTTTGACCGCCGCCTTTTGATACATTGCGAGGGTCTGACCTGGCTATCAATATTAATATTATAATCCGTATCTCAAGGGACGATGTAGCTCTATTTCATTGTCCGATACGTTTTGTTTTTCGACGATGAGTCCGCCAAATCGAAATAGAGTAGAGTCCCAGGAATCGCCGGTGACCGACGAAAGAGGCAACGACCGAGTCACCACGTCCAAGTCGGAACGAATGTACATTCGCAAATTATCCACTTCATTCTTCCCGGAAAAGGCTAGCTTTATATGTGTAGCGAAAAGCGAGGCTTCAGCAATGCTCGCAGCGACTGGGTAAATTAAAACGTTTCCGACATTCACCGTTTTGCCGAAAAACCAAGACTTGTACGAGACATTTTTTAATAAAATTCCCGCAAACACCCCATCTACATTGCACTGCTCGGGGAGACCATTTGCTCTATATAGGTCATTGCAAGAGGCTTTTGTCGCCACTACGGTCACGTCGGGAACAGTCAACCCTGACAGTTGATAGCTTGTAAACTCGTATGCGAACAAGGTCACAGAAAACAACGTGGACATGATCGCGAAAGTGAACATCAATTTCTTCATAGTTTTATACTCCTACTATTAAGAATGTTTAAACGAAGGTCATTGCGAATTTGTTTTAAACGTTCACCCATAATTGGATTTGAAAATATCCCATCTCGAGGATCCGAAAATCGCGGATCAAGGTAGTCAAAAACACCAACCTTGATTTGCTGAGGCGTTAGATTGAGCAACGGCTTAATCCAAGCATATTTGGCTCCGGTAAATGGCTGAGGTAATGCACTTAAGTACTCGACAGTAAAACACCAGACACGCCACTCCGCTAGAAACCCAATATTAAGACCACTTTTCAGCCAAGAATCAATGAGCTGCTTTTCAACATCAGTCGTAGTATCAACAGCCTTAGTTTGCAAAATTGTTGCAATTGCCTGCATAGTATCGAGGTCATTAAATTTTTGAATATCGTCGTCAACGTGATCAATATAATGGCCCAGTTCGTGAAGAAATGTTATGTCCCAGTTTTCAGACTGAATTCTTTGGGCACTTGCAAAGAGTGCTTTGCCAGCATCATTGAAACCCGCGGGTTTATTCTCAAGAGAGTTGAGAGCAGAGTCATTGGACTCAAAGACGGGATCAAAAACTCTAAATATGATATTATCAAATTTGTATTTTGAATTAAGAAGAAAAAACTCCGGAGGGTTTATAGCCCTAATTCTAGCTAAACTTGCCTCAGTGAATTTTTCATTTAAGGCGAGCGTGAAAGTGTGATGATCAAGTGGAGGGATCAGACAGCTTTCAATTTCTTGTGAATCTGCACTTGAATTTACGCCATCGATATAAGAGCTCCACACTTGGTCTGCTAACTCCAAATGTCCGTTCCAAATTCTTATTTTATAAGCGGCATAGTCCTGTGCTGATACTGACGAGTCCGGCTTGGCCCCTATATGAGCTAAAACTGAATTTATATTCAACGGACAAGTGGTCTGGGCCTCCGCATTCTTGAGGGCCAGACTGATTAAAAGAGCACAGCCTAAGGTTAATCTAAACATTGTCTTCATTGTGGATTACTTCCTATAACGTCAGAAATTCCCTTCGTCATGCACTGATGGTATTTATCTTTCGGATAGGAAAAAATGAGTTTGGCACCTTGTCCGTAGCCATAATTGTAATTATAAAATTCCAAGTTAGAACTCACAGTTCCTTGTCCAAATGACACTTCGTCCAGTTTTATTTTTCCGATAAAGTGGTCCTCACCAATGATACTTCCTAAATCATCATACCGGTACTTGGTTATTTTACTCCAACTCACGGTAGGCAGGGGATCTATGTCATAAGAGGGGCCGGTTACTGAGAGGAGCTTGGTGACTCTGTCTGCCTTCGGAAACTGCTTACAATTCTGAAGATCTCTAACCAAAAATGGCGACCAAAGTTTTATCTCGTCGTTATGCTGATCACAGATACCTGGTCCGTCGCACGCATGAGAAAGGACGGACAATTTACAGTTATCCTTAGTTGTTATAACAACGTTGGACATAATTCGATCGGTCTCATTTGCAAATTTAAAATTAATGTCGTCACTCTTGGAAGTAATATTGCCGATCGAGGCATTACCCTTAAAGGCAATGTCCATTAGATCAACACCGAGGTCGGAAAGGCATTTCTCAGAAACCTGTTTTAATTTTTCTTCCGCCTCAAGGGGAACTTCACCTGGCCAAGTCTTCGGAATTGAAAGACCCTGTGTGATAGGCCCGTGGGTCCCGGTTTCAGCAAAGCTGGCGGCAGAACTGAGTTGAGCAACCATGAGTAAAATAGCAAATTTCTTCATTTTTTATTCTCCTTCTTAGACTTCTGAACGGGGTACAGACTCACGTGAAGTTGATATACTTGGGTCTTTCTTCCACTCTGTAAAAGCCTTGAAATTTTTTTATTACATTCTTCAATTAACTTCTTTGCTTCAGGAATGAGCTTCGGATCAGCAGGCATCATCATCCCGCTCATGTTTCTAATTTCTATGGGGTCATTTTCGAGCGAATAAATGGCCTTCTCTAAAATCTGCTTTTGATGCTTTCTTAATGCCGGGGTCGTAAGATGTTTATCAGCGGTCGTGACTCTTTCTAGAGTTTTTACAAGTTTCCCCTTTTCTTCTTTTAGAAGTCCCAATTTTAAAAGTCGTTCGACAGCTAATTTTGCTTCTAATGGGGTTATTCCCAATTCTTTGGCGATCCACGTCGGCGTCGATTGAAATCCTTCGACTAAAGTTAACTCCATGATTCCAACATGGTACCAATCCGAAATTATTCGGAAGTAATCGACGCTTAAGTCTTTGACTGCACTTTCGTTGATTTGAGAGAGAGAAAAATTTTCTTTTAGAAAATGATTTTGCCGTTGAAGACCACGATTCTTGTGAGTTTCGGCAAGAGAGGCAAGGAAGTCCTGCGCTACCTGGGGCTCCAAACCAAGTTTTTGAATGAGTCTCTGAGCCGTCTTATAAGAGGGAATTCGTTTTCCTGAAAGAATTTGTGAAATGACGGTGGGTTCAAACCCGAGTGACCGAGCAAACGCCCTCAATGAATAACGAGAATTTTTCTCGCTCCTTAATTCAAGCTCTCGACGTATCAAATTTGAATAAATAGTCTGCGGATTCATAACGAGGGCAATATTAATGGATCGGGGTACAAAGAACAATAGTAAATGACACAAAGTGTGTCAAACTTCTGACACGTCGATTTTTTAACTAGTTTTGGGGCTTCAGCTAAGACGGTCTTATCTCAGAAGGCACAGACTTGTTGACGGAAGCGACAAAAAGACGATGGACCATCTTGGCAGAGTGAAGCCATGGAAAAATTAGTCAAAAATCTAAAATGCAGAGGTCTTGACCGAGGCGCTCAACCGCCACCGCAAAGACGGTCGTCATTTTTCTCCTCTTTTTGGGAGGCAAGAATCAACAAGGCTCGCAAAAACTGATTTTTTACCGACATGAAACACGCAGGAACTTTACAAGAGTTCGTCGGACTTCGAAGAATCAGTGACTTCGAAAAGTCTGGTAACCCCGTAAACTCTTTATAAAATCAAAATTCTGAAACCAGCTCCGTGACCGGAAACCAAATCAACCGCTGGCGGTGGGCGGTCTCCTTGAATATGAATATCAAGGTCCAAAGCTACACTTTGGGGCCGGTTGGGCGCCGTTAAGCGGCCCTGACCCCTCGGTCTTCCCAATTGGCCGGCAGCGGGTGAAAAACCGTCCAAATGAGGGCCACCGTCCTTGCCCTCGAAACACGCCCTTTATAAAGCAGAGTGGCCTGTGGACATCCATGGAATTCTGTAGACGCCCGTGGGCGTTGGTGGACATCTCAATAACTTCGGGAGCTGCTGCCCTCAGGGGTGCCAAGAAATGCGCGCCGATATTCTGAAAGGGTCTGGACCCCCAACCCCGATCACCCCCGCCATGGAGTCCTTGACCGATTATGACCGGCTCTTTTCAACGGACCTTTATATTCGCTCTAGAGCCAATCATGGGGCGCCAGCGGTTGATTTGGTTTCGATACAGCGACGATTTTCGGTGAAGGTGTATGTGGCGAGAACTTTATGTGGTTTTGAAGTTGCGGAAGTTCGAATTTTCCCTCTAAGATTTGATTTTTCTGTCCAGCATTAGCACGATCCAAGGCAGAACTTGGAAAGGAATCGGTCTGCGTTTTAGGAATTTTTTGCGTTGAAATAAATAAAAACTATTAATACAGCTGAGATATGGCATTTGGACACACCGGTCATGCCTATCGTGTTTCCGATTTTCGTGGAGAGTTTCAGCGGCGTAAAGCCGGTGCCATTGAACGCTATGTTTTGGTCAGAAGATTCGTAAAGTCGGCGTTTTTCGAGTCACTAAAATCCGTCAATGCGCCCCAAAACCAGTATCTAGATGGACAGCGCTTACAGAATAAGTTAATTAACTTCGATGGAGAAAATAAATCTTTTCATTGATCGTTTTTGGATAAGTCCCTATGCGTTTTCCAGTTTTGTAGCTCTGACAGAATTGAAAATGCCGTTTCATATAACTGAGATCGCTTTAGATCGACAGGAAAACGAGAGCGAGGACTACAATCGTCTCTCATTCACCGGAAGAGTGCCCACATTACAAATTGGAGATTTTTCTTTGTCTGAATCCAGTGCCATTGCGGAGTGGTTGGAAGATCAAAGGAGCTGTCGGGAAAGTTTATTTCCACCGGACCCTAGGGAAAAGGCCATAGCAAGAATGGTCATGGCCTGGCTTAGAAGTGACCTCGATCATCTGAGACGAGAACGGCCTACGACTACGATGTTTTATGAAAAGGCAAGAGAACCCCTGAGTGACCAAGCAAAAGAAGATGTGGCAAGGTTGATGACCTTTTCTGGTCGAATCATCGCGAATAAAACTTCCATTTTTAGATCTTGGGCGCTGGTTGATGCGGAACTGTCATTTATGTTGCACCGACTTATTATCAACGGAGAACCAGTCCCTCAAAATATACAAAGATATGCTGAGGAAAATTGGCGTCGCCCGTCGGTAAAAAGTTTTGTGGAAAGGGAGCGACCACTCTATACCGCTTATTAATATGGCCCCCCCAACAATCAGAACGGATTATCGCATTTTGAAACCGAAGGAGACTACAATCCGTTCGCTTGCGCTACCACCAAGGGACTAAAAAGCAGAAGACTTTGATTTTAGATGAGTATTGCAGAGTTTGCGGTTTAACAAGAAAGCACGCTATTAAACTTTTAAACAAGAACATGATGGAGCCTCGGAGCCTCCTGAGTATGGCTGACTTTCGAGCCAAACAGGCATGAATACTGAATCACATAGATATAACGACGTGAGAAACTCATTTTAAGTTAGTTTGGCTGTTTAGTCCGGAGTCAACTGTATGACAAATTTTGGCATCCTGGAAATTGCTTTGTGAAAGTTGCAACGTTAGCATTCATATTAATATTGTTGAGTTCAAGCTTCTCCCTTGCAACAGATGATCAACTTCTTGATCATTTGGCCATTAATGGTGGGATAGCAAAGGGACTAGTTAATCTTCCCAATGAATCCCGCATGGGGTACTACTCGCACTATTTTGGGGAGAATCGAACTTTGTTCCTCGACTCGTACTTCTTTCGAGTTCTGGCCGATAGTCAACTCGATCCAAGATATGATCTCAACGTTATTTATCGAGATCTTTCAAAAGCCGCTGAACTACAAAATAGCAAAATCGCGACGTTAGATGAGTTTGTCATAAGAACTGCTCGGAAACGGGCCTTATCGTGGCACGCCCCTTGGCACAAGGGAGTTCAAGTGTTGATTCTTAATGTATCAAAATATGCCTCAGTAACAGACAATCCTGAAGTCGCATTCCTGCTGGATGATCTCTCTACGGAAGTGAGATATCGCATGAAGCACGGGAGAAACCTGACGGAGACCTGGCAATTGGTCCAACTCAATAATAAAGTTGTCTGGGAAATGGACCATCTTTCTGAATACAATCCTGCATTAGTTTTACGAGCACGACGCTACTTTTCATCTATACCGCGAAAGTGCGGAGTGCTGCTTCGTCACTTATTTTAACTAAACGTAACCTTTTGGGGCGCCGTCGAGAGCAAAAATATTCTGGCGACGCCTTGAATGGGTCGTGATTTAGATTTTGTTGGATAAGAGAGGGGATGGTTCGCGAGCAGTTTTTTGCTACCCAGCAAAGTCAACAAATCCCTGCTTACCTGATTTACTACCGCCGGTTATGGCTCGCGTTTCGTGGCGAAAAAACTGTCTCTCGAAAAAATCTCCGAAGAAAAATTCCGTAAAAACCAATATAAATGCCAATAGTTTAAGTTCGCTGGGAATTTGCATTCTGTTCTAAAACCACTTGATTTTGGATTTTTCAGCGATTCGCATCTTAAGCGAGAAATTGGCAAAATTTCAAATTTTGAAATTCGATCAACAATATTCGTCTTTTAGTCAATCCCGAACACGGCCGTAAGCTACAGTATTATTGCAGCCACTTTCGTAGCACGGTTAATTCAAAATCCCGAGCCTTTTTGAGTTCTGCTGAATCAGCTGCCTGAGGAGGATCAAAATCCTGGCAGTGGGCACCCCCGGGGATCGTGTACGCAATAGTATTGGGATTCGTTGCATTTCCATTTTCTATTGAGATCGAATATGGGAAACAAGCGGGGTCGGCGCCACCATTCATAAATAGTATTTTGGAAGTCAGCGGATTAAGAAGCGGCTTATAATAAAGGTCATTCATTTTTTCGACGGGCGGAAGAGCGTCAATGCTGAAATAATCTTTACAATATTTCATCGGAAGTTCATCAGTTAATACGCTCAAGATCGATAACTTCGTTTCGGGGTTAGCTTTGTTGACGGCAGCTATATATATTCCCCATTGGGTACAAGATTGATAGAGCCACTGACGCGTTCCAAATCCCTTTTCATAATCTTTTGCACTTTCGCTCTTTGCTCCCATGTAACTCCAAGCTAGTGGAGAAGTGCGAATCTTTCTTAGCACTTCGACAGCTACATTTCCCACATTTCGAAGTGGATTTTGAGAATTTATTGCGTTGCAAAATTTTTGACCACCTTCCATTTGAATTTCAAATAATACAATGCCTGTAATCGTCGCCAAAACATCCATTGGGTCATCGATTTCCTTTATATGAAAAGCTTCTTGATATGGCGCTAGTTGGGACGGACGATTCAAAGATGCAATAAGAGGTGTTATTATTTTTTCCCTATACTTCTTAACACACTCAACACCTGCCGCTTTCGCTGCAGTGATATCATTATTTTCATTACCTTGTGAAAAAATTGGACAGGCACTGGAGGCAAGTGCACCGACTACAAGATCTGGATTTTTAAGGCGATAGTAGCTGGCGAGATTTGCAGAATAAGAGCGGCCCATGGCAACCCATTTGCCTGTCCAACCTTTTTCTTTAGTAATAGATCGCTGGAAGCGGGCAAAGTCGGCTAACGCATTTTCTGTATTCAAATACTTGAGATGTTCCTTGGTGTAGGTCGTAAAAGGGGCGCTTGTGCCGTAAAACCGGTGCTCTAGTGCTACCAATCTGGCTTTAAGATTTTTCGCCATTATAGGGATAAAGCTTTTTTTCGAGTTAAAGACAACTGTATCGGCATCGCAAGACACCTCGTTACAGAGATAATAAAGAATGGGTGAATTGGGGCCTTGAGCAAAATCCGAATTAATCCAGTAGCGTTGTTGAAAGGTTCCTACGGTGGCATCGTTTGGGTCAATGAGTTGCTTAAACGTCTTAGATTCGGTAAGGCCCCAAGCCCGCGTACCTACAAAAATAAAAAGAAAAAATACAACTTTATATGTTTTCAGAACCATTGCCAGTCTCGCTTTCTTGCTAGCGGATATATGCCTTAAGCCGTTCGTTTTCTGACCCAAAAGATGAAAGTGAATTCCTTTCGATCATAATTTTCTGGCTCCCCCGCATCAAATCAATTGAAATCAGGGATCAGAATATGATACCCAATCATCTCAAAGGGTCATTCAATGATTAAGTGGGAACAAAGGCTTTTACTTGAAGCCTTAAAGAGGGAGCTCAAAGCTCAAGGTATTTCTTATCAAGAAATGGCCAAGCGACTTTCAGTGTCAGAACCTACGATTAAGCGAATTTTAACAGGCAGGCCATGCACCGTTGACCGGCTCATTTCCATTTGTCATGAGCTCAATTTGTCCCTTTTTGAGGTTGCCGCTCGAGCACGTGATAAACAGGCTCCATTTTATTTTCTTACACCCAAACAAGAGAAATATTTTCTGACTCATCCCCATGTCTACTGGTTTCTCCACCGTTTGAATCGAGGAGTTTCGCTGGCCCAAGTACGACAGGATTCAGAGTTAGACGAGATGGTCACTTATCGCTACCTTCGGGCTCTAGAGAAATTATCGCTCCTTGTGGTTGGGCCTGATAATCACTTTCGATTCACTTTCAAGGGGCTGGTTCAATGGCCCCGGCACGGGGAGATGGTCAAACGTCACTTGCTTCCTGTCGTAGCTTCTTTTTGGTCAGAAATGATCTCACGTAATATGGATTCTAATCATAATGCCATGGAGATTTCTGATAGGCCTGTTTCGAAAAATACATTGCAGGCTATGGTTTTAGAATGCAGAGAATTGATTGAGAAGTACGAGCGAAGGAGTCTTCAGGACGCCATACTTTGTGCTCCTGAAGATCTTATTATGGTGCGCTGGGCTCTTGCATTAGCTTCATTTGAACCGGCTTGGAAGACTCTGATCCCCAAGGCAGTAGAAATCCCATTTCGATAGGCCCGCAGTCCACCTTGAAATTTACTTCTGGCACTGGAGTCCCAAGTGGTTTGAGGGTGTAGGTGCGCAAGGAAAAATCATTCCCATCATGCAAACCTCGGCGGATTGGTCAAATGCAAACCAGTGATAGTTTCGCCCATTTGCGGGCCCCTTTCCACGCGCGGGCGTGTGTCCTTCCCGAGCCGTCGTCGGACCATTTGCAGTTATAAAAGCTGCGCCGGGCCGAAGTTTGCGAAAAACTGTGACATCACTCAGTCCGAAAGCATACGGTCGGTCGTCCCCTGGCTTTCCATTGGCATATCCGATTAGAAACGACGAATTTTCAAGGGTGTTAAAAACGGTGTCAGCGTCGTCACCTAACTCATGCCAGCCAATGCCACTCGCAACTCCAAAATGCTCTTCGGCAGACAGATTTCTACGATCAAAGCAGGCATAAGCCATTGTAAGCAGCGCCGGCGGTTGTCCGATCAATGTTGTATCCGCATTGCCTACCGCAGTTGTTACAACAGTTGAATTCTTGAAAGTAAAATAGTTAAAGACGCCGATTTCTGGGGAGTAGCGAACAGCATGAATATCGGCTCCGAAATCATGAGGTCCTGCGGCGCATCCCTGGCGACATGAGGGGTTCGGAGTATTCGGGTACATCTTCTTAAAAGGAGTGAGATCCCAATGATTCCCTTGGGCACTGACTTGTTCGGGATCAAGTACAGTGCCTTTACCCAGTCTTTGTTTTCCCTCAGGGAAATTGGCCAAAACTTCCTCCGCTGGCCTAACCACATCGCGAAAATCGATGGGGAACCAACCGGACATTCCTGGAAGCTTCAGATAAGCTGGATGATTTTCATAAAGATTTCCCCAAGGCGTACCTCTCGTCTGCCAGAGAGCTTCAAATTCGTTATTTTGACCAACGGCTTTTAGAATGAGTTTAAGAGGGGGCGTATTTTTACCGAAGTCGATCATTAGAGGTTGGTTCGGTATCAATCCAGCGACGCCCCTGACATGAACTATCAATAGTTTTGAACCATCTTCCATAATCAACCAGGAAGCGATCAAAGGCGGATACGGTCTTCTAAAGAGCGAACCTAATGTCAACGCAGCATTCGTGTTACCGCCCGATGAAAGGCCATCTGTTCCGTAAAGCATCTTTACTGGAATTGAAACTAAGACCTCTTTTACGCCGGAACGAACAAGTCCGTGAGCTAAAGCGTCGGAGGCGGCATTTGCGACTACTGCTTCGGGCCGCCACGCAGAGGAGTTGGGGCCTCCCCAAGGCCGCTCCCTCGACCAAGTAGTTTGATTTTCGATGCCGCCGGCATTTGTTTTGTCAGAACTCAGTAATTTGTGAAAATCCATCCCATACGTCGTCCATTCCGTCTTTATCTTGGGCTCACTAAAAGACGCATCTGTCATACAGGCCAAGGAGTTTGGCGCTGAAGATTGTACCAAAAACCAGATCAGAAAAGAGAGACCTACAACTGTAGTTTTCATATCCACCCCTGTTCACAATTCAACCTCTATAAATTTGAATACGTTTTCCTTGTATGCGAGTACCCTCAGCGAGACAAATCTCTTAAAGCCTGGTATC
>JABDDW010000052.1 GCA_013287405.1 Deltaproteobacteria bacterium | reverse complement strand
GATGATTAGGACAAAATCGAAAAACCGCAAACTTGACCGACATGGGTCGAGTTCCTGGTTCTTGCGCTTCACAACCATCACCGTTTCCATCTGAAAGTTCCCAGACTAAAGGACCGCTAGAGTTTTTCTATAATAAGTTATAGTATTTAGAAAGAGGGGCTTATTGTGCAAGCAAATTGGATTTCATTGTCAGTTTTAGTTTCCCTTTCACTAAATACTTGCTTCGTGTGGGCACTATCACCTCAAGACGAAAAACGTAACTTATCCCTGTGCCTCGGGGCAGCTGCAAGAGGCTATGGTTATAGCGATTCGGATCTCCAGGTTGCCAATGACAAAGTAAGCGCAAACCCGTTTGCCAGTAATAACCATTCACGCAATATATATGATGTGGGCGCGATTGAAACAGACCCTAAAAATCCCTGGTATGTTTATAGAGATAAAAAGACTGGAAGTGTTTCCGTTTTTAATGCTACCTCCGCAGTAACAATCAAACAAGGTTCAACGGCTTGCGACAGCACCGAATCCAAGAATATCTACACCTTCATAGGGTCTAAAGTGAGAGAACTATACGAGGACTATAAAAAGGAGGACTGTTTTGGTGGCGGAGTCTCCCGCGCGTTGAAGTGTAACAAAAGCATTTTCGAAAATGTCCTGAAGATTTGTGGTGGTTTGAATGATCACCTTGATCAAGCCTTGGCACCCATATGGACAGATTATAAAAACGCAAACGGGCAGACGTCAACATCCCAGAAAAACTCCGTTCACTAATCTTAAGATTCTGGTCGGGAGTGAGCAAAACACGAAGGTTTTCGATCGAATTTTAAAATCTAGGAGGCCGAAAAGATCTTGCTCGCGAAAAAGTCGTCGGAATTTTCTCAATCAAGGGACACCTGGTCAAAAATTTAAAATGCCAAGGCGGTTTAGTGCATCGGAAATTGTGTTTCTAAGCCGGGGAATCGACCCTTGAAGGTCAGCATTTAGGGCGTTCTCTCCGTATGAGTTGTTTCCTCTAATAGACGCACAGTCGCTATTGAGGATCTTAACATATTCCACTACCTCGCTGAGATCGTTCGTGAGCCCTTCAGCTACATCTGAACCGCCAATATCTTCGGCCGGATAAAAACCGTTTACCAGATTGTCTTTTAAAACTCTGGCCATACCTTCTATTTTTCCGCTTGCTAAGCATATGGCAGTTGGCTCCTTGAAGGCCGCCAGAAGTTTAACCTCCGAACTGAGTCCTACAATTTGCTTTTTTAATCCGAGTGCCTGATTTGCAGCCAACAGATTGGACGAAGACATACAAATTACAAAACACAAGGTAAACTTACTCATAAAGAAACTCCTAAAATTTTGAGTAAGGCAATAATATGCCGTTGCTAGGGAAAAAGCACCTGTAATGATTTTAACGTCCAAGTAGTGTTTATAGGCTCCAAAACCAAATGAAACTGGCCTGAATGCCACTTGAGCATTTAATTGATTTTTAGATCAAAAATAACGATCCGTCTAAAAAGCTCGCATTCCTAAACGGTTGGCTCAATACCGGGGTTTCTGAAGCTTAGAGTCCATTTCCGACGCCAAGGGTGACGGGTTCCAGCCAGTTAGGCAACGGAGCCCTGACTGAAAGGATCACTCGGACCTAAGAAACCGAGCTCAATTTTTTGCTGAATCATTACTTTCAGATGGCTTTGGCCCACGTATCTGCCGTTTTAAGTGGACACGGCTATTAGAAGGTGATATAGGGTTGCCTAGAAATTGGAGCGCCTGTGAACACATTGTGTTATTTTTTTATTTGTCTAATCTCTCTGGTTTCTGTTTTCAGCTTGGCAGGGGACAACTGTAGGAGCATTGTAAAAGATAAGGTCGTTGCGCAGTTTAACGATGACTTCCCCGGGCGTATCATCGGCGGTGTTTCAATTAGGAAAATCAATACGGGTAATTACAAAGCAGTTGTTGACGAAACCATGGGCTTCACAAGTTATAACGTCGGCATGAACCGGAAGGGGTCTATTTGTGAGGTCAATGTTCCAAAATATGTGAGCTTTCTAAAAGACCCGGTTGGGACATGTTTTATAGCTGGTGCTGGTTGTCATACAAGTCATCAGAGTAGCTGCGAATTGTTCTCAAAAGCTGACAACTTCCAAGGAATTTTTTGGGACTTCTCGCAGAATTGTGTGAATTAGCGGCTTAGATCAAATCTACCAGAGAAAAAAATCAACCCCTTTTTATTGTCTAAAGAGCTTGTGAACCGAGAGTAATCAATAATCCTCTTTTGAAGAATGATATTGTACCGGAGCCATTTACTTCAATGATGGCTGTACGTCCATTAATGGATAAGGAATGAAACGGCTGACTTTTTTCTTCGGTAAACATTCCTATAGAAGAATGGTGACCATCTATCTCCATCAAGGCAGTCTGCTCAATCTTGAATCGGGACAAAATGCCGGGATAGGATATAGGAACTGATTTTAAAGTAATTAAAGCATTAGTTGATTTGCTCTCACACCTCCAAGATGCACCTCGCCCCAAATCAAGTGTGGACCCATCAGGCAAAAAATAAGTTCGCTCTGACCTCCCTCCTCCCCCACTGCATTTCATTTGCGGAGGAATTAAAAAATTAATTTCAGCGCCAGAGTCCTGAGAGTAACGGCCGTCAACGGCCTTGAGGTCGGCCTGATATTTTCCAACCTCTGTCTCTGCTATGTTTTGAGCCAAAGTGAAGTTAAAATGATCCTTGATCTCTATTAATCTCCGTTTAAATTCATTGGGATTAATTTGAACAAGTTTTCCCGCAATATCCATTGGCCCTAAACCATGAGCCACTTGTTCTTTCCAATTTTGAGGACCCAATTTATCTAAGAGGATTCCCAGAATATTGCCTACGGGGTAATGACGCCACTTTATAGAGCTATCAATCAGTCCACGGTAATGAAACAGCTTTTTGGCCTGCACCTCAACTTGAAGAAGCGGGGTTGTGGATTTTATAATTGGGAGCAATGTGAAGGTTCTGGTTTCAATATAGTCAGCGGTTCCTTCGATGCGCTGTTGCCACCTTTCCCATTCTAAAGACTCTGGTTTAAGAAGTTGAACCCTTGCTGTGTGGATACAGATAATATCTTTTAGAGCCTCCATGGAAACGTCGTGGATGCTCTTTAGTAACATCTGATTTTCGAGGAGAGTAAGGGCTAGTTGTTCAATATTGAAGTGATCCAAAAAAACAGTATGTGATGGTAGGTTCTCAAAGGTCTCAAATTGGAATCTGTGGAATCTTTCGTGGAGAAAGGTCCCCAATTCTTCATCATTGATTTTATCGGGCCGACCAAAGTCAAAAATATAAGCAAGTTGATTCTCAATGTTTAGGCTTACCGACGAGGCGTGGGCTAAATTCCAACGATCAACTTGACTCATCATGGCTGGTGGTTCCAATTCTTTGACCTGTATCCAAGATGAATCGGAAGTCTTAAAATCAAAGGCAATAAAAGGGTTACTGCCGAAATAGATGATCGTCGGCCCAGTGGAAAGATGAAACCCAGGCCAAGCTTCCTTGCCTTGAGGCGAATCAAAGAAGGAGATGATCTTAGCCACTTTTTTTGTCACATCAGTTTGCCCAGAGGAAAGTATCTCGCTATAGGCGGATATACTCCCAAACGCTATAAAAACTATAAAAGTAAAGACGAAAGTCCTAAGCACAAACATTAATTTGGCCCATTGAGGCGATCCGCAAGATCAAATAGTATTTTATAGAGAACATCTTTATTCAACTCATGGGTCAAGCCATCGTAATAAACAAAATCGATTTTTGTTTTCTGAAGGGTCTTGGCTTCTAACTCTAGTTTATAAACTGCCTCTACAAGAGCATTGGTATCGGCCTTTCCGTGATGAAGGGTAACAGGCATATTGAGTTTAAGAATTTCTGGTCCCAACGGCTCAATTTGAAATGCTGTCTTCAACCAAGCTACGCTTATGCCTCCACCAAAATCCGACATTAGGAAAGTGTCGTCATTGGTAACCAAAGCATGATCGACCGCCCGATGAAACTCCATTCCTAATTCACTTTTATCAATTCTGCTATCGTGATTGCTGTCGATCTCACTAAAGGGTAAGAGCCCATTTCCAGCAAGTAGAGAATTGGGCAATTCTTCAGGCGTTAATGCTCCTGAATGATCTTTATCCAAAGAATCAATAACTTCAGTCGGGGCCAACTCGGATAGTTGTCTTTCAAATAAAGTATCAAACCTCTCTATTGGTGAACTTATCAAGGACACCTCAAAAACTTCTGGATGTTTAAGTGCAATAGCTGTGGCCATCCATGCGCCTTCACTCCCTCCAGCAACGGTTATACGGTTTGAATTTATACGAGAATCATTTTGAAGAGCTTCAAAAGCGGCAATACTATCTAATTTAAGCGAGATCAGGTCATTTTGGCCGAAGAGAGTTTTATCAATATTTACAACACGGGTTAGGGGATTCACAGTTATGCCACGCTTTTGTCTCCCAAATATTTCAACCCCCCTACCAACAATCCCGTCTCCCCAGGTGCGCTCCAGTCGGAGGCAAGTGTCGTAAAGGCCTGATCCTTGGATAAAGAAAAGAGCAGGCCTCTTTCCTGGAAATTTAGCTGCTTCAGGGAAACGGGCACAGGTTTGTATCTCAACTCCGTCTGACGCTTTTATGGACTGAAATTCAAGATTAGCCCGGCAAACCATTGAGAAAAAGAAAGAAATTAGAATAATCAGAAACTCCACTAAAACCCCCTTCTTAGAACCGTAACTTTATTGCATGGCACCGTCTAATGAAGCAAACAAAAAGGTGCTGTGAAAGTCGTCCTGACCTCACCAGTTATTTTAGAATACCACTGCCATGTTGGCCGAGGCCCGGCCCGCAATGATTCCGGCCAGCCCCCCTCCAATATTCCTATCACCTTGGTCAGTGCAGATGCTAAGATGCATGCCAGCAGCGTGTTAGGAATAATGTTTGTTGGTTGATCCTCCCAAAAATGGGAGATCGTTATAAAGACGGATGTCGGTACCTCCCAGCGCCAGTCCAAGTTTTGATTGGAAAAGCGCTGACTATATTTACAAGATTCCGACAGGTTACTATATTTACGATTTTTCGGGATGGTTCGAATCTCGCCGTTGTCCTTCACATATTCAAGAAGCTCGGTCCCTCCTTGGGCCGCTTTGGGGTCCGTTGGTCGGCAGCAGCAAATATTTTACCCTTATGGTTCCATCAAATTGTGGTTTACAGTGTTTACAGGATGAGGTCGCTCTCCAAGAATTGCCTTGAGCAGAGGTTCAGCTACATCCATCAACTTTTTACCACCAATGAGAAAAGTCACCTCGTGATGGTTATGCGGATTATGAAGAAGTATTTTTCGATCCTTCCCCTGTCCCCTGTAAGAAATATAAAAGTAGCCAACCGAACTCCAAGTTATTAAGTCATCAACAAAAAGTGCTGGTGGATGACTGACCTCTTGATACGCAAGCAGGTAACGCACATTTTGCTGGGTGTCTGAAAACTTATCCGACGGATAGTAGCCTTGAGGGTCCCCTAGTAAAACCGTCAAAGTTTGTTCCGTTCCTTCACTCAGTCTAAGACTGTTATGCCCATTGGGACGAGTATCGGAATCATCTTTTAAATTGTAGTAGGATAGCGTTAACGGGTTATCAATGAGAAGAACACCCATTGGAATAAGGCCACGATCAATCGTGCCCAATTCTGGTCGAAGTAAGACCCGAGCATATAAAACTTGTCTTTTTGGAACTCCCATTTCGGGTGGGAGTTCCGAAAGAATAATCTCTTTCCAGAACCGCGTCGTGAAAAAGGCTGCCGGCCATAAGGGATACTTCGCCTTTACTCGCAGCAATTCCCGCTCGCTAGGGAGAGATTTATAAAGCTCTGAGAGCATCTCCCTTTCCCCATCAGAGGCGATCGCAACTCGCGTCAAAGAAGTCATGGCATCGAGACAGAAAGGGTTATTAACCGCAGACTCTTGTTTCTTACCCTCTTGAGACGCACGAGCAACGCTATACTGTCCCCCGATTAAAAGAAAAAATAAAACGCCCCTTAAGATCGGTCTGGTTGCTGTCATATATTGGAACTTGTGCAGCAACTTCTATGCCGAATCTTAGCGGATGAGTCACTCCATCACGGACTACAGAGTCTAACCAGGAGACGCTACGGTATTCTTTACATACGAGTAAAATCTAAAAAAATATCAAAAAATAGTCCGTAAAAAGTGAGATTTTCGGACATGAAAACCTTCTCATTTGCCTAGGATTATTTAATTTTTGGTCAGCCCTTATCGAACTTCTAAGCAGACACTGGAAACATTTCTCATTATATTTTTTCAATATTTACCTTAAACTGACGTTTCTTCCTCTTGGAATTAGAATGGCTGAAAAATATAAATAGAGTATCTTCAAGCGAATCAAGTAGGTTCCATGGCAAGAATAGTTATATTGGTACTGATTTTATCCTTTTCCTCGGCAGGTTTTTCAGGAGATGAGGCTCCCAGTAAAATTTATTTTGTGACAGGAGACGAAGGTCGTTTTCTTTGGAAAAACTATCCTTTTTTCGGTCGCACCCTTGGAGAACTGGCTCGCTTCTTTGTGCTGCAAATTCATTCAGATATAACAGGTGAGGGTCCCGATGACTTTTATAAAACAGATATCTTGAGTGCAGTGGGCGAGCAGTGGTCAACGAGGTTCTCAATCCAAAAACAAATTGAAGAATTACGGCATAAGGGTTATCAGATTGAATTCATTCCCCAAATTGATGTTCTCAAATTACTTAGTATTCTTTCTGATCCTGATACCATGGCCATTTTTCACGGTGGGCATAGCTATGTTGCCAATGAGACAAATTTTTATGATTTAGCTTATAAAGGTAAAGGCGAAGTTTTTCTTTCTGTTTATGAAGATGGAAAGCCCTCGGCACTTACAATTGAGGTTTTAGAGAGGGCAAAAAATAAATTGGGGCGGCAATCTTATAAAGCGTCTCCCGATCTTAAGCTTTTCTTTACTGGTGCCTGCTATGCGGGATACTGTAACCCCAGAATTCGGCAAAAACTTGGTCTATCTGATTTCACTCAGGTGTTAACAACAAAAGACTCTAAAATGGGACGCCCGGCTATGGCTTCCACACATAGGGATATGGTCGAGAGCTTTAATACCACAATACGTAACTGGGTAGCTAATCTTCCAAATCTAGAATGCAACAGCATCCTTAAGGGGTTCGGGGGAAAGCAATTGGCCAGATGACCTCTTGGAACTCGCCGACGAATGTTTGTACCTTCTAAATCATTTCCCAAGTCCAAGCTGTTTTCGATATTTAAAAAACGTGCGGCGCTTAAATCCGGTTTGACGTTCAAATTCTTTTAGCTGTTCTTTGACCTTAAGATCAGTCCCGTTGAGTTTTGCTATAAGTTTATGCGGTGATAATCTGTTTGAAATGTCAAAAGACTTCTTTTTTGAAACCATATGCTCCCATGTGTCGGGATTATGGATCGCGATTTCATAGTTTCGCTGCAATGTGCGGTAGCTGATTCTTGAAAGGGTCTCCTCGCTTAGATCAGCGAGAAGCTTTTTTAAAATTTTCTGAGCAATTTTCTGTTCAGGGAACCTCTCTGCATCAGCGGCAGCCTTTGTTAAAAGCTCCCTCGCTTCGATAAGTGTGGGTTCAATTTCAAGTTCCAATGCACGACTTCTAACAGCCTGTGCGTCGGGAGTGCGCGGAAAGGAGTTGCAAATTACAATGAGCTTTCCACTAAAGATAAATTCATCTGTTTCAGCTCTTTCAGTCGTTGAGGTCCAGCGGATAAGTCTTGCTCTGCCATGCTGATCCCATGTTGCGGCCTTCAAAAGGGCCATGGCTTGAGGGCTTATGAGAATGCCACTTGTATCATCCACTAAAATTAATTCAGAGCTGTGCTCGTTTAAAAAATTAAAAAACCCGAGCGGCGTTGAATACGCACCCAAAATGGCAGGCTTTATTGAAAGTTCAGTCAATGCGCGGGTGACTGCTGTTGTTTTGCCATACCCCGGCCTGCCCTCAAGCAGTAAAATATGAAAATTCTCACTTTTCATCATCGTTACAACCTGAGCTTTAATTTGATCAATGGGCTTCATAATAAGTCGGATACTTTCTCATAGCTTAAGTTCTTAGACAATCATTTTAGTGCGCGCGCACCAAAATCATTGCGCTGTTCAAGTCGGTGAACGGTCAAGTATCTCCCTTGGGAACCCCTTCCCCCTGACCGATTTAATTACACTGGGTAATACTGGTAAATTTTCCTTGGGAGTGCCCGTCACAAGATGAAGTTGAGAGTATCCTTGGGCTGCTAAATCAATTGCAACTTCGCAGCCATTTGTGCCTATTAATTCAAAGTCTATACAAATGGGAACATTCTTTGGCACGGCTGCTGATAAAAATGTTTCTTTGTTCGGAAACCACAGAATTTGAGCTTTAACTTCTTCGGCATCCCAATTCCACATTGAGGCTGTGAGGGCGACGTCATCAATTAGAACAATGTCAGGTGTTAAATCTGGCTTTATTGGAGATTTATCCAAAGCCAGATTCTTAATCAGATGTTTTGGCAATATCTTTGCTTTGATCTCGACTGCTTTTCTTTGAACTTCTTGGTCGGAAAAATAACTCGTAACCAAAATACTACGCTCATTCAAATTGTGGGTCCTAATAACGTCGAGTCCGGTGGTTTCACCATGGTCGAATTGATAATCAACTAAGAAAAAATTGCTCTGATCTGCCGAAAATTTTTCAAATATCGGCCGGTCATAAACGTGATGATGAACTATTTCGTATCCGACCAGATGATCCTTCCACAACTGATGAACACTCGGATCGTCGTCGAGGATAACAAACTTAGTCGAATCCTGGACCTTGATCGAGTTTGTGAACCAAATTGGCGGAGGACAAATTGGAAGCCCCAAGAATACCGAAGTTCCTTGACCCACCTTTGACGTGATATGAAAAGATCCGCTAGCTTCGGCCATCGCCTCTTGAGCTTGTGATAAGCCAAGACCATGGCCACCTTTTTTATCGGTGATTCCTATAGCGCCAACGGAAGAAAGTCTTTCCTCTGAGATCCCCTTTCCGTTATCGTGTATTTCAATTTCGATTAAGTTTTTGTCAATTTTCTTGAGGATCACTGAGATTAGAGAATCAGCTTTATCAAGAGCGTCAAAGGCGTTATCGATTATATTTGAAAGAGCCCGTTGAAAGGAGAACGGATTAATACGTGCGAATGTTCCTTCTAATTCTGCTGGAACCGCCAGCTCAAGCCGAGCATTTCGATCCGCATACAAAACCTGTTTTTCAGAAATGATGACGGACAAAGTGTCGGCAACCAAAACATCAGAAATATCATTCTTAGATTCACTATTTGGTACAAGCAAATCTTGAGCAATTTTCGCCATTCTTAGGAGTGCCATTGTTTTTACCCGCCACGATACTTCTGCACGTGTCTTATTTCTTTCGAGAGCATTAATTACCTCAAGGGGGCTCTTCAAATCATGGGCCAATTTCGAACGCACCTTGTTCATGGCTTCTGCTTTTATGGATTCTTTCTCTTTTGCAATTAAATCCAATATTTTATGTTTTATGATTTTGAGTTCCTCTGGTTGATCCTTAGAATTTAAATTTGGTAGGTTAGTAGTCTGGTCTTTGAAAGTATTGATCAAGTTGTCGATTGGCTTAAAAATAAGTTCCTCGGGAATTTTGTTCCAGAGAGGATAAAGGCACCAAAAAATCATTGAAGAAATTATTATGAGCAAAGAGACTCGAAGGATCAGTTCGTTCAGAAAAGCTCGATCTGCGAGATATGATCCTTGGACGATGAACTTGCCAAAGTATTTGCCGCCGACGAGGCGCAGCGGGTATGTATAAGTCCATGAAAGGGGGAGGCTCCAATTCAGCGTTGCTTCTGTCGCGGGAGCTTCCGTTTTTACCCATGACAAGTGAATTTTTGGATGGTCTTCATTAAACTGGTCAACTTTTGCATATACTGCTTGCTCGTTATCAGCAAAGACTTGGCCAATTGCGAAGTCTTCAAGACTATGGCACCACTCAGACAGGCTTTTTGTAAATTGTTGGGATGTCACTCGTACTTCTGAATTTATCAGGCTCCAAATCAAAAGAAGCAAAAGAGCAAACGCGGCGCCCACTCGATTTCCGATTCGTCTCTTAATAACGGACTTTAAAGTCTTTTGTTTTGGATCCGATTCAAACACCATAAATTTTAATAGGCCCTCGTGAATCCACCGTCACACGGAATATTCCAGCCCGTAATGTGATCGGTGAAGCTTGACAAAAGACCCTCAACAGCCGTTGCCACCTCGTTCGTCGCGGCATATTTGCGGAGGGGAACATTTGCCACTTCTTTTTCCAAAAGGGCATCGATAGAGGTCTTTTCGTTAGCTGCATCGGCTTTCAATTCTTTCATGTATTCGTCAGTGAGAACGCCTCCTAGAGAGAGCGTGTTGAAGTGAATTCTTTTTGGACCGTAAGCAAGGGCCAGTGTTTTCATTTGGCCTACCCACATAAGTCTCAGAACACTACTCGTAGAGTAGTTGCCAAAAACTTGTAGGGATGAGATTCCAGAAATTAAAACGACCTTCGACCGGACCCTCTTTTCCAGCTCTGGAATCAAGGCTCGAATCAGTCCAACAGGCCCTATAAAACTTTCCTTAAAGATTCGTTGCCAGGTCACATCATCGGGAAAACATTCTGTCGTCGGATCAGGCTGCGGCGGCATTAAGACCAGACCCGATACTCCAGAATCACCCACCAATTTCAAAATTTTTTCGAAACTCTCAGCTTTCGAAAAATCAGAAGGAGAGTAATCGACGGTGCGTTCTGGAAATGCCTTTTTAATCGATTTAGTTAGTTCACTTAGGTTTTTCTCACTCCTGGCAGTAAGAATAAGGTCGTATCCCTTGGAAGCCAAATGGAGCGCAAGTGGTGATCCGATGCCACCTGTAGCCCCCGTAACTAGAACTCGCTTTTTCTCGGTATTCACGTTCACAATCCTTTCACATTAATTGTAGTGATGAACTTTTCCCCATTCTGGGTTAGCTCATGCACTGCGTAGCTTCGGGGCCGGAACCAATTTGGATCTCTTTTCAGCTT
>JABDDW010000051.1 GCA_013287405.1 Deltaproteobacteria bacterium | reverse complement strand
CCTGATGCCGCCTTCAACAAAAACACCCCTTTCTTTCAAAAACTCCTTTAAGTTAGCCGCCGCATAAAGGGGAGGATTAGAAATATCTTTGTAAATATGATATTCTTCTGCACCAACCGCGATCTTACCCTTCACATTGATTTCATCGTAGCTTTCAGCACTTACACGTTCTGCGCTCAAGTCAGTGCCTTTGCTACTTGTCGTCACGTTATTTTTTAGAACCACAAAACTATTTTCTGGATCGATAAAAACCCGAGCCCTGTCGCCGGGAGCCTTCCCTGGACGAACATAAACTGTCGTACTATTCCAATTAAAGGAAAGTGCTCCTACCGGCGCGTCGTAGGCTCGATCATTTCGATCGGGTTCCCGGCCGGGGTCGTATCTTTCAGCATCGAAGGTCGTGTCATCGGCAATAATATCTCCAGTGATCTTTTTAATTCCAGTGCGTGCAAAATCATTGACCAGCATCCACATTTTCTCAGAAACAAAATGGGGGTCACCAAGGCCTTTAAGAATAAGATTTCCTTTTAAGACCTCAGCGGTTTGCTCTCCGTCTATGAATATCTGTGTATGAAATTTTGTATTTGGAGAATATTTATTCATTACAGCGGCAGTTGTAAGTAATTTAGTGATTGAGGCAGGTATAAAATTTTTCTCGCTATTTATTTCATAAAGGACTTTTTTGGATTGATCTGAAATATAAATCCCCAAATCCCCCTTTTTGAGCCCCGATTTTTCTATAAGCCTATTTAACCTTGGTTTTAGGGAATCTTCACTCGCCAAGGCATAGCTTTGGAGTATAATGCAAAGCGCAACTAAAAGTTTCATATATGCTGAATATACATGAAAACTTCTAAGGAGTGAAATGCTTCCACGTCTTCTCATAGTAGATGATGAGCCCTCGACTCGTGACGCGATCAAACGTACTTTGCGTGCCGACTTTGAAATCATCGAAGCAGCTTCAGCCAAAGAAGCCCTCGAAACCCTGGCTTCTGATTCAAATTTCTCTGTTGTTCTCACAGATGAAAAAATGCCGAATAAAAGCGGGACGGACCTACTCGCCGAGGTTAAAATTCTTTATCCCAAGATTGCCCGAGTGATGATCTCAGGGCAAATGCATTTAGAGCAAATGATGGCCGCTATAAATAATGCCGAGGTTCATCGCTTTATTTTAAAACCTTGGGAAAATGAAATGTTACGACTTCAACTTCAGGAGGCCCTTCTTTACCACCATAGCCTAGACGAAATTAGGCGGCTTGAGAGATTGGCCATCACCGACCCCGTTACGGGACTTTCCAACCACCGATATTTTCAAGAAAAAATCAGAGAAGAGCTCGAAAGGGCGAGCCGCCATTCTAGAATTTTTAGTCTAATGATGATTGATGTGGATCATTTCAAAAAATACAACGACAACTTTGGCCACCCCGAAGGAGATAAAGCTCTCGCCCTCATAGCAAAACTTTTGAAATCAGCGATTCGAACGACCGACTCGGCGTCTCGTTACGGGGGAGAAGAATTCGTTATCATTCTTCCGGAAACAGACAAACCCGCAACCCTCGAAGTGGCTGATCGGATTCAACGGGATTTAGAGACCCTGTCTATCGGAGGCCAAATCACCTTAAGCATTGGAATCTCTGGTTACCCTCATAATGGATCCACTTGCGAAGAAGTCATCAACGCCGCTGACCAGGCCCTCTATCGAGCTAAGGCAAAGGGCCGTAACACCATCCAACTAGCTTAGTGACCTAGGCCAAAATCCAGCTAGCCCTTATATATCTTGGTAAAAAACTACTTTGCTCACGGACAGTTTGATAAAATAGGAAGATGAAAAAACAGGAATGGGCTTGGGCGCTTTTACCTCTCATTTTTTCTTGGGGTGTAGACAGGATTTCTAAACTATGGGCATCCACGCTAGCCACTCACAGTTTCTACGGGCCCGTAGGTTTTATATTACATCACAATCATGGAGCCATTTTAGGCATTTTTAGTGATCTCCCCAGCGTCCTTCGGATCGTGAGCCTTTCCACAGGTGGGGCATTCTTGCTTTTTCTATTTTTTATTATGCAATTTCTTTTACCCACAAAATCACTGGCCCTCCGCGCCGGCCTCTCTTTTCTTATTGGAGGAATTATCGGTAATGTGACCGATCGAATTCTCTGGGGTTATGTTGTGGACTTCATTGTTTTGGGGCGTCCAAGTTATTTCTCACCGGCGTTCAATTTGGCCGATGCCATCCAGTGGATCGGATACGGACTTATCGTTGTGGCCATTTTGAAAGAAGGTAAAGCCCTTTGGCCCATTGAGAACTTAAGAAAGAGTTATTGGATCAATCCCCATTTTCAACTGAAATATTGTTTTACCCTCATGTTATGCGGCATGGGCCTAACCCTTATATTGGGAACCTACAGTTATACCTACCTCAGAGTGGCTCTTAACGAGAACCAGGGAACAGGCGGGATGCAAACGAATTCTTTTTTAGGACCCTTTGTCGCCACTTTTACAATGGTCAGCCTATCTTTTTGCCTCGTTCTCTTTGTTGTGGGACTCATCCTTTCTCATCGCACCGTGGGTCCCCTCCATGCCTTTCAAAGATTTCTAAATGATTATATTGAAGGCAAGTCTACGCGCTTGAAACTACGTACAAGCGATGAGTTTAAGGAGTTAGAGGCCCTAGCCGAAAAACTAAATCAAAAATTGGTTGACGTTAATCCAAAATCTTCGCGCTCAAAATCCGGTTGAGATAGAATCTCTTCTCCGTATTATCGTTATGACAAAGCCCAACAACGTAATCCCCGATCGGATTTCTCACCAAACCTTGAGGAGTGATTCGTCTAGGCTGCCCAGATTTTACCCCACCCTGGTAAGTGATTTCCAAAACCAATTGTTTTTTTGACCCTTCGACTAAAACTCCAGTGACCTCGTGAGAAAGAAGATCAGTCATAGAATAACGGGGCCATAAAAGAGCTCCCCCTTGCTCTTTAAAGATTTCATCGAGGGAACCTTGAGAATTTATCTTTTCCATACTTTTTATTGAAATCTCCTGGCATGCGCGACTGTCATCTAAGGCCCTATGGGCCTGGCTAACCTTAATATTGAGTAGGCCCACCAAGGTCGCCAGTCTGTGATTTACAGACTCCGGGAAGGCTTTGCGTCCTAACAAGCAACTATCTAAAGTAGGCGCTGTGGGAAGGGACATAGAAAGGTGATCGTATTCAATAGCCAAGAAACCCAGATCAAAGGCTGCATTGTGTCCCATTAATATAGAACCTTGAATAAATGAATCAAAGGCAGGGAGAACTTCGTGAATTTTAGGTGCACCTTCCACCATCTCATTTGTAATATGATGAATCTTCATTACAGCCTCGCCCATGGGTTTCGTGGGTTTCACAAAAGTTTGATAGGTGTCCATTATTTTACCCCCTTGCCATTTGACCCCAGCAATTTCAACGATTTCTCCAACGAGGGGGAACTTTCCGGATGTTTCAGTATCAAAGGCGACATAAGTATATTCTCGCCAGGGCTTAGGCCAACTCTCTTCAGTTTTCATAAATATAGACATGTTTGTAGCATATGAGCTAAATCTCCTATAGGAGAAAGATATGCTATTAAAAGGAAAACGAGCCCTCGTTATCGGCGTGGCTAACGAAAGATCCATAGCGTGGGCCATTGCGCAGAACTTTAAAAAAGAAGGGGCGGAAGTCGCCCTCACTTACGTGAATGATGCTATAAAAAAAAGAGTGGAGCCTTTAGCTCAGGAGTTGGGCGCCCCAATAGTTCTGCAATGTGACGTGGGTTCGGATCAAAGTCTTCGTGAATGTTTTCAGAAATTAAAAGAAAAATGGACCCATTTTGATATTCTTATCCATGCCGTCGCTTTTGCTAATAAAGAAGAACTGAGCGGAGAGTTTTTAAATACGACCCGTGAGGGATTTAAAATAGCCTTAGATATCTCAGCATATTCGCTCATTGGGGTAACCAAAGAAGCATTGCCTCTCTTGAATAGCGGAGGGTCTATTTTGACGCTAAGCTATTATGGTGCCGTAAAAGTGGTACAACACTATAATGTCATGGGTGTGGCGAAGGCAGCCCTAGAGTCGACCGTTCGTTATTTAGCATGGGACTTAGGTGAAAAGAATATTCGCGTCAATGCTATTTCCGCAGGGCCTATTAAAACCTTGGCCGCCGCGGGAATCCGAGGGTTTAGGAGCCTTCTTGATTCTGTCGGAACCTTAAGTGCGCTAAAAAGGAATGTCACTGCAGACGAAGTTGGAAAGGCCGCCATCTATTTTGCGAGCGACTTATCCAGCGGCGTCACAGGAGAGATTCACTATGTAGACGCGGGATACAGTACCGGCGCTCTCACAATTCCAGAAACAACTACCTTAAAAAACTAGAAAATCACAACATTCATCCATTTTTGACTTGTCGACCTCTTTAGATCACTGCTAATTCTTTGGTGGGTATTGAAATCAAGGGGTGGGGCAAATGTCATTTCGCGTCGTAGTTCTTCTCTTTTTTGTATTTATTAGAACCCAAGCTTCAGATTTCGCGAAACTTCGGTCTCCTTGGCTAGAAATACTCCCCGCCGGGGTCGACGAATCTAAACCTGCTAATCGCGGTCCCTTGAAAATTCCATTTTCAAACACTCCGAAGGGAAAAAAGGAAAGGGCAACCCCAAATGCTTGTTCGGCCCTCGAACTCAAAAGCGAAATGATCTCGGCAGGAATTGAGCCTAAGAATCAAGCCCGTGCCCTTCAAAGCTTTTTGGATCGTTGTGATAAAATTCTTCAACCTTTTCCAGAAAATCGCCTCATCGCAATGATCAGAGTTGAAGAGGGGAATTACCCTTTAAATGGCCGAAATGATTTAAGGGAGATTGTTCTTCATCTTCCCTATGACAGCAAGGTTCATGGACTGCTCGCCATTAAAGACACGGTTCGGCCAAGACCCATGCTTATCGTGATCTGTGGGGTGGGTTGTAATCTTTCTGACGGGGCCGCGCGCTATCTCCTCACTCAAACTTTTGACACCATGCCTTTTAACGTCCTCATCCTTCCGAATTTAGCGGCATCAGACTTTGTTCGAGATAATCGTGGATTCGGCATGGGAGGGTTGGAAGAAGGGCGGCAAGCGTTTGAAGTCGTTAGGCTCTTCGGTCGCGAAGATTCGCCTTTTCGAAAACTCATAACGAGTTTTCATATACTTGGCATAAGCCTGGGAGGTAACGGAGCCCTTTTCACCTCTGCTTACGGAAGTTTTAACAATGATAATTTGGTGGGACCAAAAATCAACAGCGTCATCGGTTTTTGCCCCGTTGTAGATCTAAAATCGACCCTCTTGGACGTCGATCGCAACGACGCTGTGGGACGTCACTTTGCAAACCTCGTCAGCGAAACTTTAATTAAGAACTTCGCCTACGTTTTTGGCTCCAGTCGAGACATGCCTACCCTTTATAAGCCAGGGCACAAACAGTCGGTTCCATTTTTAGAACAATATATTTATCCAAGGTATAAAGCACTCTCGACAAAAAATGATTTTCAATTAGCGCCAATGACCCAAGGAGATCTTACCACTCCCGAGGCCTTCTGGAATGCCAATAACTATCTTAATTACTATTCAAAAGTCACAATACCGACTCTTCTCTTTTATTCAGAGGACGACTTTATCGTTTCTCCCAAAGTTAATTCTAAAGCCTTGAGAGCCGCCTTAGAAGTCCACCCGAATCCCTTCGTCAACGTTGTTGGAGTAAGCAAGGGAGCCCATTGTGCCGCGGCGGAGGTCTACGGAGACGATATAATAGATGGGGCCCTTGAAACTTTTGTTTTGTCCCATGCTCCAGAGTTTAATTTCTCACAAGGCGATCGAGAATTAGATCTAAGTACCCTCAAAGATTTTAACAAGATCGAACTTGCCCCCGGAGAAAAATTTTTCGGGTACGAATTCGGGGCCAAAAAGGGCTCAAACTCAGTAACAATGGAACTCAAGATTTGGAACCCTAGTCATAATGATGGGAACTACCGATGTGGACAATGGGATCCCTTTCACGCCCTCGAAAGTTGCTTTAGACGCATTTCTTTGGAGATTCCATCCGCACATTTTTTCCCCTTTTTGGATGGCCTACCCTCAAAAGAGCAGGCTCAGAGCTTAACAAGATGGCTTAACAGGCGAGTTCAGGTCTTGACCAAATCGAATAATAACCCGGTGGATACAACGGACTTCCCATCGGTTGCAAAATGGACTATGGATTAAAAAAAAGGATTCTTTATGACAGTTTTGATTTCAAGTTTTTTTCACACCGCAATAGCCCTTGCTCTTACAGTTGGGACCTTAGCTCCTAACTTTTCTGCAAAAAATCAAGATGGAAAAACCATTAAGATTTCTGATTTTGCTGGCCAACCTATTCTTCTTTATTTTTATCCCAAAGATGAAACCCCAGGCTGCACTAAAGAAGCGTGCCAGTTTCGAGATCAATTCACTGAGTTTAAAAAGCGTGGGGCCGTTGTTTTAGGAATTTCAAGGCAAGACGAAAAAAGTCATAGGGAGTTTAAAGCAAAACACCATCTTCCCTTTGATCTCCTCGTTGACAAAGAGGGCACCATAGCCGCAGCGTATGGCGTCGGCAAATATCCAATCTTAGGTTTGCTCAAACGACAAAGCGTGCTTATTGGAAGGGATGGTCACGTTATTAAAATTTATGAAAACGTAGATCCTGAAAGCCATCCTGCCGAGGTTTTAAAAGATCTTGCTACCAGTGAAACCCACGACACCAAGTGATTTGAACGGAGTTAACCGGCGAATCATGAATAGAAAAAGTCTTTGTCATTACGGGCTCTAGTTTTGTACACCGTTTTTCGTCCTGAGGTTTAAACTCAAATCCTTTCCAGTTAAGTACTAAAAGATCTGGTGCTTTAGATTGTCTTTCTTCCCAAAGATCAAATTGATCGAACCTCTCATCGATAACAAAAATTGAGGCAATGTCGCCAAGATAAAAACGGGCGCGACTTCCTAACGTCCAATTAGGTACGACTATGACAAAATGGCCTGGGGGTTCTTTCTCTATAATAAGCTTAATACTTTCGTGAATTTGATTCCAACCCATTAAATCCGCATAGGGAGATTGATAGGGAGGGAACTTTATAAACTGAAAACTCAGTTCGCTCATGGCAAAGAAAAGCACAATTCCACTGGCGACCACAGTCCCCTTGAATAGAGTTCTATTCTTGATCCCGAGTCCAATTCCAAGAGGAATAACGATTCCCCAACTCAGGAGAGTCCAATGGGGCAGGACCTCATCTTTCGTAGCGGTATAGACAAAAAATAAAAACGTGGGGACTGCAATCCACAGTGATATACGAGCGTATTGAGTTAAGGTTTTTCTAGAAATCCAGATTCCCCACAAAGCAGGAAGGGTCAAGAAGGGGCTATAGGCTCCAATTTGAGTGAGTAAGAAAACTAGAAATTTTTCTAGACTCAAATGGACGCTTCCCATGACATGGTTCTGCTGGTAGGCAAAACTAATCCAATGATGGGTCATATTCCAATAAAAGACAGGGATAACAAAAATGGCTCCAATGAGGGCGGCCATGGCCAAATATATAGGCTTGATTTTTCCAAAGGCCCTCTCTGTCACGACAATTCCCGCCAAAGAGACAAGTAAGAAGACCGCAGTGTATTTACTTAAACCAGCAAGGCCCAGACAGATCCCCAGAGAGATCCAATCCCATACATTCTCCCGATTTAAAACGTTATTGATAATCTCAAGGAGCCATAGAGAAAGGATGAAAAGCAACGTATCAGGTAAGAACATGATCCATAAGGCTGAAGGCAGAAATGAAAAGTTTAAGGCGAGTACCGACCAAAATGCCGTCTCCTCACTCCGAGTTATTTCTTTAATAAATTTAAAAACGAGAAAAGAACTTAATATTCCCGAGAGAATGGCTGGAGTCCTGGCTGCCCATTCCGTCCGACCTAAAAGAGAAAGAAAGGCGCCCTGGATCCAACCAATCAAAGGCGGATGGTCAAAGTAACTCCAATCTAAGTTTAATCCGTAGAGAACATAATGAGCCTCGTCAACCCCCAAGCCATGACGAGTTCCAATAAAAAATCTCCAAAAACTCAAAAAAAGAATGGCAATCCAAGACTTTTTTGACACCTCTATGTTCTCGAGATCAAGAATTGGTGGACCTGCTTGAAAACACTCTCTGGGTTAATCACCTTCAGGCACTGGTTATCGGTGCATGGAGTATTGCGATGATTGAAGGCGTGAACACAAGGTGAGCAAGCCAGTCCGGCATAAATTGGAGTCGCATTTCGTAGGGGCCCGTAGAGGGCTGGTGTTTCTGGACCAAAGAGCACAAATGTTTTTAAACCCACGGCGGAAGCAAAATGGCCCGGCCCAGAGTCATTGGTGAGCATCCCTTCTGAGATCGAATAAAGGGCAGGCAAATCTTCGAACCTTAAATCTCCCGCAATATTTACGCAACGATCAGAATTAATATTTAGCGCCACTTCATCCACGCTCGGTCTCTCTTTAGGGGACCCGGTCAGTAAAACAGTTACACCTGCATTACTAAAAATAAGTTTTTTAATGAATTCTTGAAATGAGCCCTTGGGCCATTTGCGTTGTGGGAGAAAATCTCCTGCATTGACGTTGACGAGAAAAAATTTTGTAGAAATATTTTTGACCCGCCTGCGAATAGCCTCCCAAACTCGGTCCACAGATTCTTTGGGCGGTGAAACTTCAGTCAAAAGAATCTCGTCATCCCCGATAACCCTTTTTATAAGGGGAGACTCTCCGGCGGCTGAGGAGAATAGCGGATCAGTCAGAGCTACAATATTCTTAGCTATATGAATATGGGGATTATAACCTACGGGGTGGGTTAAGATGGCCCCTCGATAAAGGCCCTCCGAACGGGGATTGTAAAACCCTATTCGGATGACCGCACCTGTCAACGCGGAGAGAGCCGCTGTAAAACGAGAAAACGTTTCTAAATCGATAACCGCTTGAATTTGATTTTTTCTACACCAAAAAAGAAACCTAAAAACATCTATAACCAAGGTCAAAAAGGAATCATCTCGCATTTTAAAGATATTTTTTTCTGGAACAGTTTTGAAAATTCCTAGACTTGCTGCATTCTTTTTGAAAATAACAAAGAATATTTCCCGGGTTTTCCCAACTCTTTTTAAAGCTGGGTCAGCTAGTATCGCGCTCCCCATCTCTGAGAGTTCAATAAAGAGAACTCTCTTTACGTCTTTGTAACTAACTTTCGCCTTTAATTTATCGACGACCCGAATCCAAAGAGTAAGAAGGGCGGTTAAAGGAATACCCGCCCAATAGTCTACTTTTCTCATGAAATCGATGGTCATTGAAACTTTTTACCGGGGGGCCAACACCCCGTCAAGGTAATCGAGTTATTTGGTCACTGTAAAAGTACTAAGAACCGTCAAAACAAATAATCTCGGGTCATTAAGGTCAAACCCATCTTTAGGTGTCAACTTCACGTCAAAAAATCCGAATCGACCTCTCGAAAAGGCTCCTTGGCCTCTGAAGGCATTATTCTTTCCCAATTTTGCCTCGAAACTGGCATTGTAAGTCGAAACGGTTATGGCCGTCTTGGAAACTGTAGCACGGACAGGATAGTGCTGAATTGTTCCGCTATAGGTTGTCGTGTCACCTGAATTTGTAATAGCGAGATCAATTTGCGTTGAACCTCGATCCGTGCATCCCGTTGCTGTACACAAGAGATTGTAGGGAGTTCCTAAAATGAAACCTTGAATACTGCCGTCCTTATTTTCTTGGGCAGAAGTCAAAGTGCTACTTGCAAACGGTCCATTTCCAAAAGCTCGGAACTTTCCGTTCTGTGCACTAAATTCAAGATTGGTTTGAGACCCACGGCTGGGATTGACGTCAATGTAAAGCTCACCAGCCAAAGCAGAAGACGCGAAAAAAGCCACTACAAGACTTAATAAAATTTTCATAATTCCCCCTTTTGTTTATTTCCGCCGTAGAGACTACTCCAAAGTGGACCTGAAAAACAATAGGAAATAGGGCTTGCCGAAGCAAGCCCTATAAGATCGAACAACCCGTTTGCCTCACCCTCAGGGTGAAGGAAACTTTAGTTATTTAATGCATACCACAACTCAGTATGACCTGAGACGTTAAGAGCTGATAGTCAGGCGCAAGAGCGTCGTCAGCCTTGGCTTTGTACAACTTTTCAGCAAGACCCGAGTTCTTTACACAGCCCTGAATCTTGGCGACTTCTTCGGGCCTTTGCTCTATCCAAGGCGGACTCAAAGCTGGAAGAGCATTGATATAGTAATCTTCTTCTCGGAGACTAAACTTTTCGTCTTCTGTCGCATTTGGAGAGGGATCTATAGGGAAGTCGGGAGTTATCCCTACCACTTGATTGGTGCGCCCTAACGGCTGATAAAATCTTGCAAAGGTTTTGTAGATATATATCGATGGCGTTAGGTTTGAAGGCTGCTGCACTGTGGCTTTACCAAAAGACCGAGATCCAGCCATCCAGCTTCGTTTATAGTCTTGAAGGGCTCCGGCTAAAATTTCAGAAGCGCTGGCCGAGCCAGAGTTTATTAATGTCACCATTGGAAGATCGCTTACAGCCTCAAAAGGCCCCGTATAAGGACTCATTTGCCCATTTGTAAGGTCTTTGACGGAAAGAATAATTTTTTGTCCGACAAAAAGCGACCCGATACAAATAGCCTGGTCGACCAAGCCCCCTCCGTCGTCACGAAGATCTAGAATGAGCCCCTTGGCTCCCATCTTCGAAAAAGTCTCAAGATAAGCTGCAATAGTACCGCAGGCCTTTTTCTCTTGGAAATTGGCAAGCTTGATGTAGCCCAGAGGGATTCCCGCATCTCCTACCAATTTCGCTTCAACATTTTTTATGTCAATCTTACCTCGGACAACGTTGAAGGTCATGGCAACGCCTTTTCGGGTCACTTCTATCTTCACGGTCGTACCTTCAGGGCCCTTGAGTTTCTTGACAATTCCGCTCACCGTCGAACCAGCAGCGCTAACTCCGTCGACAGATTTAATTATATCCTGGGCCTTTAAACCAGCGCTTAAACTTGGGCTGTTGGGCATAGGACTTCTGATGATCACCTGGCCATTCATGCTTTGCAAGGTGGCGCCGATACCCGCGTAGGACTTGTCGGCAGATTTATATTCGTCATTGATCTGAGCGACGGGGTTGATGTGAGTATGGGGATCCACGGCCGATGAGAGATACATATTATAGACTTCAGCAGCAATAAATCCTTCACTGTTGGCAAGGTCCCCTTTTATAAGTTGACCTCTGAAATCATTAAGAATGGCTGCAAACTGAAGATATCTCGAAGAGCCACTGAACGCAGCCGTTGCGCCGTCACGTTGTGCGGCACGAAGGCCTTTTTCCCTAGCCCAATAGGCCTGTGGACTGGGTAAATCAGGAAGCTTCTCCAACAGGTACAAATTGTAGTCTCCATAAGTCTTCACAACTTTGCCAAAAAGTGCCGGGTTTTTGGCCGCTTCACTGGTCGAAGCAAAGGCCTCCGCGGGACTAAAAAATGATG
>JABDDW010000050.1 GCA_013287405.1 Deltaproteobacteria bacterium | reverse complement strand
ACGATGCTATGACCAAACTCCTAGACGAATATGGAGAGATTCAACACGAATTTGAAAGTCGGGGAGGTTACGACCTTAACTCTCGGGCTAAGGAAGTCTTGACCGGTCTTGGGGTCGGTCCTGATCGTTACGACAATCCCGTGGAAACCTTTAGCGGCGGTTGGAAAATGCGAATCGCACTGGCAAAAATTCTAGTGCTTAACCCAGATGTGCTTCTTATGGACGAACCCACCAACCATCTCGATTTAGAATCTATAATTTGGCTTGAAGAGTGGCTCAAAAATTTTAAAGGAGCCCTGGTCATGACAAGCCATGATCGAGAGTTTATGAGTCGAATGACTTCTCGAATTATTGAAGTGGCGAATAAATCTATTACATCTTTTTCTGGTGATTATGACTTCTATCTTAAAGAAAAAGACATTCGAATGGGTCAACTTTTAGCCTCTCACCGCAAGCAAACAGAAATGCTGGCCAAAGAAGAAGAATTTATTGCGCGCTTCACCGCGAGAGCGTCCCATGCAGCCCAAGTTCAATCGCGGGTAAAGAAATTAGATAAAATTGATCGTATCGAAATTCCGGCCGAAGAAGCCGTTATGGAATTTACTTTTCCTGAAATCCCTCGGAGCGGAAACGAGGTTATGAAATTCGAAAATATCTCGAAGGTTTGGCCACTCCCGGATGGCAAAGAAAAAGTGGTTTTCAAAGGAATTAGCGGAATGGTGAGACGAACCGACAAGGTGGCCCTAGTCGGAGTCAACGGTGCCGGTAAGTCCACTTTATTAAAAATCATGGCCGGTCAGACTGAGGCGACCTCCGGGGTTGCCACGTTGGGAGCCAATGCTAAAATAGGTTATTTCAGCCAGCACTCCCTTGATATATTAAATCCAAAGCAAACCATTTACGACGAAGTCTATTCTAGGATACCTAATGCCAGTGTGAGTTATGTCCGCTCCCTCTGCGGGGCGTTTTTATTTTCAGGGGACGAAGTTTTCAAAAAGGTTTCGGTTCTATCTGGTGGGGAGAAGAGCCGTGTCGTCATAGCCACTTTGCTTGCTAATCCAGTGAATTTTTTAATTCTCGACGAGCCGACAAACCACTTGGATATTAAGTCTAGAGAGGTTCTGCTCAAAGCGTTGAAGGAGTTTGCCGGTACCGTAATTCTCGTAAGCCACGACCGTTTCTTTCTTAAATCCTTAGCCACTCGGGTCCTTGAGCTTGATCATGGAGAGCTCCAAACCTTCGAAGGAAGTTACGAATACTACCTCACAAAGACCCACAAGAAGGCGCACTGAAAAAGTTCAGGGCGAAGAGTTGACTCGCCGATACTTTCACACCGACCGTGACTTCCTCCGACACGACCAGACCAGACCGGACCAATTCAGGCGCATGAGTTTGGCCCCGGAACGGATTGTATCTGTTAACCATTGATAATAATATTACGCCAGCTCCACCCCCTCTTATTTCGGCGTTATGTGGTCCTTTCGAGCTTAGAATGAACTCCCTCTGGAGCCTAAAAATTTAAAGACGCAGGTAGGTCATTTTTTATAATTTAAGATATAACACTGCCCCGACAAAAAATCATTGACTTTACCAGAAACTTCGAATATATAAGAGACTATGAAGCAGCAGTCCTTTGATCAATATCCAGCGTTTCGGGATGAGAGAAAAAGAATCGAACATGGTGGAGATTTAAATAAGGGTAAGAGAAAACTTTACCGTCCTTTCCGTTCGAATCAGGCCCTCCACATCACTCTGAGATCATCTAAGGCGCGGGGAACGAGGTCTTTTATGAGGGAGAAGAACAGAAAAGAAATAGAACGACGCCTTTACAGCTATGGAAATAGATTCGCTATAAGGATTTTTAGGTTCGCTAATTCCGGAAATCATCTCCATATCTTACTGAAGTCTGCTGACAAAACTAATTTGCAAAACTTCCTCCGAACCTTTGCTGGAGTAATCCCGCGAGTGGTTGCTGGGGCAAAAAAGGGGAATCCCTATGGAAGATTTTGGGATTCCCTGGCTTATTCCAAACTTCTTAGCTTCGGGAGGCAGTTTAAAAACACCTCAAATTATATCGCAAAAAATACTCTTGAAGCTTTTGGCATAATTCCCACCCGAGATGGACGTTATGGAGAGCCCCTAGGATTAAAGATCGACTATGAAAGTATTTTGGACGGACTGTAGTTTTGATTGTACGCAAGAGCTTACTGGGTCCTCGCAATGACCGACTCGTCACAACATGCACCGGCGACTGCTGAGTGAAGATCCAGCTTCTCGGAAGCCCACCCTTAAGACCCAGTTGGTCCCGACTCCGACGACTTTGGCGGCTCCAACAACCGTTAAGATCCGGTCACAACAGGTGACTCGGGGGATTTGTGCAGAGCAAATCATTGAGACTGTTGTTTGTTGTGCTCACTCTATTCTCCGAGGTCAGGCTTGCCCATTTTCCCACCACGACTTTACCGTTTAAAGTTTGGCCTTCTCCTATTTCAGAAGAAATTATAAGTTCAGCCAAAGAATAATGGGGCCAAGTATCCCTGTTAAATATTCTATTGAACTTGGTTTCAGAGAGCTGAAACGACCCCATGGACTTTCCATTTCGCAAAATGGAGTAGCTCTGCTTTTCATCGACACGGACAATAACTGTAGGGTTCTCATTTAATTCATAAGAGCCCCGTATTGCATTTCCTGTTGGGACATAACACTCAATAAGGTTCGTAAACTTAGGTTGTGCAAAGGCCATCGAAAAGCTTAAAGTGATAAAAAATAAAGATAAAGAAATCTTCATTGCTGTTCTCCGGACTAAAAATTTGCAACCGAAGTGCCATCTTGAAATAGCGTAGGATGAAGTTAAACGTCAATAAAGGAAGGTTCTTCAGATAGCTCTTACAAAATCAGAATCGTTATTAGGCCCAAAATTGTCATTGCAGGTCGATTTTGTAGGCAGTTTGAAGTCTGTCCAAAGAGGGTCCATCGGGTAGTAGGCTTTGGCATCCATTTCGCATTGCTACCTCCCCTATGGCCAAGATATTTCGTTATTTTATATTGTTGATGTTGGTGTTTGACATGCATTCTGCGAACGCTGGGCAGGGCCCGTGGGTTAAGTGCAAAAAGATTCTTCGAAAAACTTCTAATCCCTATAGAATGGCTCTTTATATGTCGGAGAAGGATCGCTCTGGATTGGACAATCGGGTGATTCGGTCCTTTGAGCCTCTCAACATCCTCAACACAGTTTTTAGAAGCTGGGATCCCGAAGCCGATCCCAAAACAATAATAGGACAAGTCAGAAAGCTTGACGCCAGAATTCAAGCATTTCGAATAGAGGCGGGCCTTCGAGCCACAATGGAAGCCTTTGACGGTAATAAGTACCAAGTGTTAAAGGCTGCAGAAAAAGAGGCCTCAAAGTTACGATTTGTTACGGGCGAATATACAGACAGTCAGGACGTCGTAGCTTATATTGAAGCCATTAAACAGAACGCGAAAAAATTGGGTCGGCCCGTTCGATTTTCAAAGAAATTTCAAAAATTAGCTCAAGGAAAAGCAACTAAAGGACAAAAAGATTATATAGATTTCCTTTATGATGAGGGTTGGATTGGCAAGAAACCTCGAAGTCTTCAACTTGTAGAAGGCGCAGCTTCTATCGTGGCCACCCTTAGCCCTACTACTGATTTACAAATTATTAGAGATTCCATGATTCAATATATTAAAGGGACCCAAGAAACAGATTTTGACATGGATAATTTAGAAGAAGGAATTCATCCTCTCCGCCGCCACCTTCGCTGGATGGCCGTTATGATTCAAGCTTTAAATATGTTTGAGCTCCATGACTCTGATATGCAAGTGCAAAAAAATACTTCTCCGGATGACGATGATCTGAGTTTAAGTTCTTATATTCCCCATCCTGAAAAACCCTTCCCAGGAGGGCTTCTTGACCCGAGTACGCAAAAATATGCGGCTCTGGCGCGCCGAGGAGTGGGAGAGTCAGTCCTTCTTGATCGCAATCTTTATGAGTATCTCACCTATGTTATTTCTGAATTAGGAAAGTGCAAGGAGACTGGCCAACGTATTGAATGGTTTGCCGAGCTTTACTTGAAATCCGGTGAAGCTAAGAACGAAAAAGAAGCCCTTCAAAAGGCTGAGAAACTTGCATCCTTCCATCCGGGCCATATAGCCAATTATAAAGATCGTGCCCAGGATCTCTATGAGGCCCTCAAGGATTCAGGCTTTTTTGACGAACTTGTTCGTGAGGTCATCTATGGTATCAACCAAAGATTGGCCCAACAAGCCCCTTCTGGTCCCAAATAAGACCTGAAAATTGAAAAATTTTTCTCCGTTCCCCATGTGTAATAAGTGCAGCGGGGGCCCTGTAATACCTTGGTCTTTAACCAGCAATAAAGGGCAATGCTGGTTAACAATTTACGTCATCGCTATTTTTTAGGCCTTATATTGCTTTGAAACGATATTTCACTTCAGAATCTGTGGCACATCCCTTGCTGCATGTTTCATGGTCCAGAAAATTATACACCGAACAGCTCAGAAATTTCATCTGTGTGTCCCTAGAGTTTAGTTTTTTGTTTTTTTCACTAAGGAGAAATTATGTATAAAAGTTCGCTTACAAATCCACTAATAGCGTTGTCTTTATTAGGATTGTTCAGCTTCCCAAGTCTGGGTGGGCCCGTAAAGACCGTTTCAAGCGCCAGCGAGTGTTTAAGGACGCGTGCGGCCTTTGACATTGGTTCAGGTCAAACTAAGATGAAGGTTTTTGAGGTCGATGCATGCGCCCAAACGGCAAAACAAATTTATCCTGCAAAAGATAATAAACAAGAGGACTGCGAATCCCGGTCAAATCTACCCTTTAAGCGATACCTTGATTTAAGCATAGACGAGGCTAAGGATAAAGAGAGAGCGGGAAAGAATGTTAATTGGAAGAATTATCCTCGATTTCCCATGGAGCTTTTGGAAGACGGAATAGAAGTTACGGATGTTTGTAACCCCAGTCAGAAAATCACAGTTAGCGTGAAAAGCGAACTAAGCCGCCTTGTTCAAATTGCCAACCGATTTCATCCTGACGACAAGGTCGGTGTTGCGACAGAGGCTTTCCGAGAATCCCAGAATTCTGATTATGTTGTAGGTTATCTTGGTAATACATTAGGCATTCGGCTTCTCGTTCCCACTGGGCCTCAAGAAGCTCTTATTGAATGGATGAGTGCTACAACGGATGTTAAGGCTAATCCCAAATACAAAAATATTGATGCCAACTCTATTATTACTTTAGGAATTGGAAATGGAAGTGCCCAGTCCGGCACCAAGGGTGTTGATGGTAGTTTTGCAGCTTTCTCTTCAACTTTGGCATCTGACAACATCGTAAAATATGCCGTTGAAAACGTAAGAGGTGGCGTATGGAATCCAGAGCAGCCTCTTAATCTTCTGCCAATGAGCCACGATGATATCAAGTCCATTGTGGACTTTGCCAAGTCTGAAGCTTTGAATGCTCCCGACACGGTTAAGGCTCGAATCGCTGGAGACATGAACGGTTCGCCAATTATTGTGGGCGTCGGCGGAGTTATTAATAAGGCCCTAAAATCTGCAATTGAGAGAATTTTACAAACTAAATCAGATTCTTTCACCATCGAAGATGTGAACGATCTTCTTGAAAAGGTAGAAAATAAGAGCGTGGATTCTCCAGAGCTCTCTAAAATGGATAGTCCAGAATATGCTCAACAGTTGATTCCCAACGCGGCCCTAGTTCTAGGGTTCATGAAAGGTTTAAGAATAACAAAAATTTGGTTTAGCAAGGTGGACAATACTTTAGGTGCGCTGTTCACTAAAGAATACAATATCAAAATGCAGTATGCGCGTCCAACTGTAGAAAGTGAAGCCGTTAAAGCTGCTCGTGAACACAGAGCCATCGACGTTAAAACGGCCATTCACCACGACGACACTTCTACTTCGGGAAGTGCTATTGCTTCAGCTGTGGGCTCCTCGGATGAAAATGATGCTACTTGTGCTTCGACCGTCCACGAGATGGCTCCCGGTAACAAGTGTATGATCAAGGACCCTTGCTGGGCCTTTACGGATATGTGTTCCAACAAGAGCGCCATTGCGAGTGGTAAAGATAAGACATGTGTGGTTCCAGGAAAAACCACTTTGGTTTATAAAGTTTGTGGCAAAAATTAAGTGAATATTTTTGAGATGAGAGGAAAAAAATGAAACTAAGAATTATTAAAAGTTTGGGTCTAGTGGGCGTGATCAGCTTTTCAATGATCGCTCTGGGCCAGGATAACAGCCCACAAGACGACATGGCTTTTCCCCAGAGTTTGCAAACCATGCCGGGAATGCCGTCTTCTGTGGCCAATCCGAAATCTGTTATGAATTCGGACCCCATGCTCTGGGTGAATAGTTTTTCTCCGGGGACAGGGGCCTTTATTAAGTGTGACGGGAACTGTTCATATAGAACTCCTGATATGATTAACTATCCTATTGCTCAGGCTATGAAACAGGCTACCCAACGGACTCAAGAAAAATTTGACCAGATGCAAACGACAGCTCGTCAAGCTTTAATAAAGATTACCCGTGACCTCTGGTCCCAAGGAGGACTGGTTTCTCTAAGTATGTTCTCTCAAGGCACTCGACAATTTATATCTTCTGACGCCCTATTTCAGGCTTATTCCCGTTACCAATCGGATGTAGGGATAGCCACTGAGGCCATTGATAATTTAGCCTCTTTCTTTGATACCGATTTTAAAGGGATCCCGGTGGATGATCAAAAACTAATGACCCAGACATTTCCCGGCGGGGCCTCAAACGCCAATGTCACAGCTTTTATAAAGAGCTTTAAAGGGGGAATTCGTGCCAACAACAAACTTGTGGCGGCTCAAAACTATCTTATTATTTTTCCTACCGGTGAGATTCGAGTTTCTGAAGATGGAACAGACGAAACCCACTATGATTACAACAACAATGACTCTAAAGCGAAAAAAGAAGATGCCAATGGCGTCCATCCTATTTCCTGTGCGGATGCAGGGTGCGATAATCTTAGGATTCGCTTGGCCCCTGCTGGGATTAAAATCCTCAACGATCAACATGAAGCCCTTGTGAAACAGATGGAGGACCTAAGAAGACCACCTCAAAAGGCTTTTGATGCGGTCAGGCTCCTGCATCAAAACTTGCGCCAAGATATTATGAGTTTTGCCGCTGTGTTTGGTCAAAGCCAAATTGGTAACAGAATTGTTAATACCCTTTGCCCAACGTGGATGTGCGGTGGGGTTTCTAATTTATCAAATGTCCGGGCCCTTTCTGAAGAAGATGCTTACAAAGACATCTTAAGAGATTTCTGGATCAAATCGGCTTTGAGAGCCGTTAAGGGGTTTGGGATAGGTGCTTTTACAATTGAATACTCTGATAAATATTCCGCTAAGGACTTCCTCTTTGGGTTAACTGATATTCTGGGTACAGTTGGAAAGGATCCTCTCTACATCATCCAAAATTTTAAGCCAGGTGTGGATAAGAGTTTTGACTCTGTGGCAGAAGTTCAGGTTGCCGCCTATACTAGTGCTTTAAATTATGCGAGCAGTAAGGCAAGAATCCTCTTGGGTGCAGACAAAACTAAGACTAGCTTGGATCAGACTCAAAGTGATGGAGTCATGATATTAAAGGGAGAAACCTCCGGCATCTTTGATTTTGCTAACAGTGGACTTGCTGCTATTAAAGGTCAAGCTGACAAATGGAAGGCTCAATACCTTCTCTTAAGACTTATGGCTGCTGATATGTACGAAGAAAAACTTGTTCGCTCACCTGGTGGACTTGCTAAAATGCAGATCTATTACAAGAAGCGATACAACAAGGCTGAGAGAGAGGAAATTAAGAAGTATGTCACCGAGCAAGGTCTCCTTGGCTACATCTTAAATCAACGAAATCAGGTTACGAAGACCTCAGACATTCAGTCGCAAGATGACGATTCGATAAAAGGCGCAGTTATGCAGTTGAAGAATGCCCTGAACATTTGGAGAACGCGAGTTTCTCAGGCCGCAATCCTTGAAGCTCAGATCGACGCTGCAACGGGGTCTGGTACAACCGTGGAATCGCAGATGGAAGACGAACGGGCTAATGATCTGCTTAATGATAATCCGTAATAATAGTTGATGGTTGGGTGCTCCTCATGGGAGCACCCGTTTTTTTTGTCCTGATCTGGGAGGAAGAATGCTTCTTAAATACATAAGTTTAGGTGTTGCACTTACGGTTTTTGCCTCGATTGCGGGAGCCGATACTGATTTGAGCTGCATTCGAATACGGATCGCCATGGACGTTGGCTCTAATTCTACGAAGATGAGAGCCGGAGTAGTGGATGTCTGCCATCATGTTCTCTTGAAGCAAGTTACGGCTCCTGGAAAAAAGCCTAAGGGCAACAAGATTCCGATCTCATGGCGTAAAAATGTAAAAGACGGAGTTATCGATTCTACTTTTATTCAAGAGTCTGTCGCTACGCTGCGTAATTCCCTCGATAAATATTCTGAAGAAATCACAAACGACCTTAATACAAATCCTGATTTAGCTCCCTATAAGCCTTTGGCTACTGGAGTTTATGAATACGTTGGGGGTGCTACTGCTACAATTAGGGACTCAAAGAACCGTCCTGAGTTTTTAGCTGCTGAACGAGCGAAAGGTTTAAATATTCGTGTACTTTCGCAAGTTGAAGAGGGTCACCTCGGATACTTAGGGGTCTACGGACTACTGGGTGCACAGCCTGAGTTCAACTCTGATCCCAATTTTAATATGAGCTGGGATATCGGCAGCACGAGTATGCAAATTGAAGGGTACTTTGCAGATAAGTCTACAACCCAGAAGAGTTGGCATGACTTTGGTAATGAATTGACCAGCAATTCGTTTACGAACAAATTTCTTACGGCCCTTAGTAAAGATCCCCAGAAATCCCCGAACCCGATTTTGAGTCCGACAGATAATTTAGAAGATCTTCTGCTTAAAGCAGAAAATATCGTCAGTAGTGACCCAGAGATTAAAAAGATTGTGAAATCTAGAAATAACTGGATCGGCGAAAGGGCTAACACTACGGGAGTAACGGTTCGCGGCATTGGCGGCTCTCATAATGGAGCTCTCGCCATTTTGAAAGCGAGTGGTTTACAAAATGCTACGGGCTATAGCCAAGAGGATCTCAAGACATTGCTTAATGATCTCCTTCGGTCCGGAGATGATGCGATCAGAAATAAATATAAGGCTGATGAAGATTTTATTTCTTCTACCGCCACCAATATTCTCTACATTTATACTTGTATGAAAGTTTTTAATATCAATCGAGTGGAAGTGGTGGATGTAGATAATGCATTAGGAATGCTTCCCACACCTACCTATTGGAAAACCGTGGACTCTCGCGCTGAAATTGTAGGTCCCCCGAACCCTTGACTGGCCCCAAGCCCTAAGTCTTGGCCCATTTCCTCTAAAGAGAGCTGTGAAGTCAGCGCCCTGTTCTTCCGATTAAAAGAACATGTCGCGACACCTCAAATTTTTCATGTCTTGCCTTTTGATCGGGCTTTTTTCCACCAAGAGTTTTCCCCTTTCTCAAAATAGTTATCCGGCGGGTCTCCAGGAGATTTTTGGTAGGCACAAACTGGTGGTTGCGATGCCCAGTCAGGATTCAAAGCCTTTTTTTGCAAAAACGCCAGACGGGGATATCGTGGGTTTGGACGCGACCCTCGCTCAAAACATTGCTTCTCGTCTAGGCGTATCTCTGTTTATCGACCGAAGTGCCAAAAGTTATGACGACGCCATTCAAAAAGTCTCCGAGGGCAAGGCCGACATCGCTCTCTGCCATTTGACTACGTCCCTAGAACGGGCTTTGATTGTAGATTTCTCTACTCCTTATCTTAAGGTTCCCCATGTCCTCCTTCTTAATCGTCAACTCATGGTTCACTACGGCCTAGGTGATAAAAAAGATTATTCTGATGAACTTAAAAAAGAAAAAATAACTTTAGGGGCTACAACAGGATCTTATTTTGCTCGCTCTGCTCATTTTGATTTTCCTAATGCCATAGTTCAAACCTTTGACGGTGATGAGGCTCTTTTCGAGGCCGTTGAAAAAGGAGAGGTGCAGGTCGTTTTGACAGACGAAACTACATTTAGAATTTGGCAGGAGAAGCATCCGTCCTTTAATCTTCAGGTCCAAAAACTCAACCGAAAAAACAGAGTGGGTCAAATCGCCATAGCTACAAACTGGAAGTCTGCTCCTCTTTTAAAATGGCTCAACCTTTACTTAAATGCTATTCGCGACGATGGCACCCTTGATAAATGGATCCAAGACTACGTGGAGGGTCCATGGAAAAGAAACTAGGCTTTTTGCTTAGTCCCTGGCTTATTCTGACCGCGAGTATTGGCGGGATCGTCAACGGCATTTTCTTCAAGGATTTTTCCGTTAAACTAGAGCCCCTCGGAAGTGTTTTTCTAGCGGCGATTCAAATGTGCCTTGTCCCTGTTTTAATCTGTGCCATCACGACCAACGTGGCTAAGCTTCTCAATCATGAAGGAATGTCTAAATATCTCAAACGCTTTCTAAGTACGTTGCCCGTGGGTCTTGTGGTTTCAAGCCTGCTTGGAGCCCTCATAGCTTTTGTAACCGGGGTGGGGAACAGGATCGACGATCGCGCGCGAAACCTGCTCGGACAACTCCTGGCAAATTCTAATCATCACAGTACAACCCTTCCGGGCGCAGGTTATGCCGGATTTTTTCAAGATCTTTTTCCAACGAACATCTTCTTAGCGATTTCGCAAGATAGGAATCTCTCTATATTGATCTTTTCGATGGCGTTTGGAATATCGTTAGGCTTCGTAACTCATAGTGGTGGAAAACTCGTCATTCAGGTCTTTGATACGCTCTTTGAATCTTTCTTAAGAATTATAAATGCAACCATGTATGCTCTTCCCATCGGGCTCTTTGCCCTTCTTTCTGTTCAAATTTCAAAAATTGGTTTGGATGTCATTCTTTCTTTAAGTTTTTTTGTTCTACTGGTCTCACTGGGAATGATCGCCGTTGTGGTTGTTTCTTCAATAATGATTTCTTGGGTCACAAAAGTCTCTCCATGGCAGACGGTGAAGTCATTAAAGGAAGCATATCTAGTGGCGCTGGGGACATCCAGCAGCTTTGCCACCATGCCGATTTCTCTTCGTTGCCTCAAGGAAAAACTTGGAATTGAAGAGCACGCGACAAATCTGATTTTACCTCTCGGGATGTGTCTCAACCCCTGGGGAAGTGCTTTTTTCTTTAGTTTTATGTCGGTCTCCCAACTCTATAAGATTCCAATTCCGCCGACGTCCTATCCGATTCTTGTCTTAGGTTCGATTTTGGTCTCGGTGGCGGGAGCTGGAATTCCGGCTGTTGGGACTTTTGCAATAATGAATATCGTTTTAAGTCCTTTAGGAATCCCTCCAGAAACCGCGGTTGTGGTCATCCTGGCGACGACCCCAATTTTGGATCCTTTAATCACTCTGGCTAACGTTTCTGGGATCTGTGCTACGACGGTGGTCGTTGCCGGTAAAAAGAATTATTCTGGAACTCTAGATCTCGAAAAAACATCCCTCGGACCTTGATTTTTCAAAAGTGACTGAGGCTAGTGATGACCAAACCGCCG
>JABDDW010000049.1 GCA_013287405.1 Deltaproteobacteria bacterium | reverse complement strand
ATTTTAAAAAACCAGCTTTTGCAGCTGATCGAATTCCATTCACATTCCAAGAAAAAAGTTTCATAGGGAAATACTAAATACCATCACCCCTCTGCTTGTAAACTCTATAGACACGTGGACACTTTATCTTCGCAGGATCAATTTTAGAAGGACCAAATGGGTCTATAAATTGCTCTATATCTGGGTATGAATACAAGAAGCATTAAATACGATATTAAATCCATTATATTAACTACATTAATAATGAATACCTCTAGTTTCGCCCTCGCCAATAATTACTTCCCCTCTCTAGATCGCAGTGTACGTCTCCGTCAAGCCAAAGAGCTTTTAGGCTCTTATTACAACCGGAGCGTCGTAAAAAACGGCGAGAAATTTCGGCATATCGAATCGTTTATTTTTGAGCAAGTCAGACTACAGTTGAAGGACCCATGGAAGCCTCAAGCCAGGCGACTAGCGAAAGCCCTTATGGATGAAAGTGTAAAATACGCATTTGATCCTGTTTTTTTGATGGCCGTGATCGCCCATGAAAGTGTTTTTAACCCTGAAACGCGAGGACGTTTCGGTGAAATTGGCTTGATGCAAATTAAGCCAAAGACGGCTATTTGGATTTCAAAAAAATACGATATCAAATATCGTGATGAAAAAAGTCTTTTTGACCCCGTATTGAACGTCAAACTTGGAGCCGCTTATTTAGATTATTTAAGGGATCGCTTTGCTTTCCAAAGTCGACTTTATTTGTCCGCTTATAATATGGGTATAACAAATGTTCATAGGGCTCTCGGTAAAGATTTATGGCCACGACATTATACTTCTAAAGTCATGGCATGCTACATAAAATTTTACGCCGAACTGGTTAAGACGAGGGCTCCAGAAACCGAAATCATCAGTCCTCTTATGGTTGCAGAAAAGGACAGCGACGCCTCCCTCTAGAACCTAAAACCCTAATTTTTTCGAGTGTCCCTGAGCTTTTCAGTACAGTTTAAACTTGAGTTTCTGGCTTTTTTGCTAGAAGGCATAAGAAGCTCTCCCACCGATTGATGCAAATCTGCAAAAGCTTTTTTGGGCTCCTTCACAAAGGCACTCTCCTTAAGACTTCTTATAGTTTTTTCTCCAAAAAAGGTGAGCCAACCTACTCCCCCTACTGCAGTCAACCCAACGTACCCGACCCAATCGTGAGCCGCATAAAAGTGGGGAAATAAGAAGGCCAAGGCAAATCGGTGAGTCCTCAGTACCCAATCAATGCCCCTGTCGGTTAGGGGAGGATTTTCTTCCCGCTGCCATCGCCGCACTACCGAGATAAGAGGAGCATTAAACAATCCGTTGAGAACACCATCGCCAAGTACGGGGAGGGAAACTCCAAAATTGTGATTGGTCAATCCCATAAAGAGATAGGTTGCAAGAACATATAACCCGCCAACAGTAAAAGCCTCTCGGTAATCCTCGTATCTTTCGGCTTCAGTATTTATTCTTAAGGCTTCACTGACTTTGTACTCCCCTTTCTTGGCAATCGTGGTCACTTTTTCTTTGATTTTATACACTGGCTTAAAGAGGCTCGATTTCATATACAGGGCATTCCCCAAAAATGTAATAATGGCGGGTACGCCGACAGAAACAAAATCAGGGTGAGATACAAAGTCGATATAAAGGACCGTGTTCATCGCAGTCATAGCTAAAAGAACAAAGACGCCTACGGGGTCGTCTTTCATAGCAGTAAATGCTTGAGAGGTCCTAAGTTGCACGGATTTAAATGTCTGAACTAAGGGATGATTAGGAGTTCCACTAAAGAAAAACTTGGGTGCGTCGGGAAACTCATTAATCTGGGGGCCTACAGTTTTTAGAACAGGATTTTTTTGATCGTCGGTGCTCACCACAAGCTCTTTTTGACCCGGCAGTTGTCGATAATAATTGATCGCCGCTTGAGCTGCGCCGTATGCAGCGAGGCCTTGCACAAAAGCACTCTTAAAAGTTACCCTCTGGCCCGATTCGTCTGTTCCTGAAGCTTCGACGCTGAAACCATTGAGTGCCTCATCTGCTGCGTAGGAGCTAGAGGCAACAAAACTCATAATTAAAAATAGGACGATGCACGATCGCATTTTTATGATTTTCTCCACGTTAGAATTGAGCAAGCTCTGTACCCTCAAATTGGACCTAAAGGTGCAATAGGATTGGATTAATTGCTATAATTAAGTTTGTGGATGAAAAAAAGTAAAAATAGGGACGAGGATTGTCATTTTACAATGGCTTTGATCCCTCACGGGTCAAAATAAAAACAAGGTTCACTTTCTGAAGTTTCGTATGCTATAAGGTGAAAACTACAGTCCGCGCTAGAGCCTTTAGAGCATTTTTGTTCTGGTCCTCTTTAGCGGCCCCAAAGCCTTAAGGAGGTCACATGGGAAAAAAATTGTTCGTCGGTAATCTTCCATTTTCAATTAATGATTCAACTCTTGCCACGCTTTTTGCAGAAACTGGCACCGTGGAATCGGCAAAGGTCATCACGGATCGTGATACTGGCCGAAGCAAAGGTTTCGGATTTGTCGAAATGTCTAGCGATCAAGAAGCCACTGAATCTATCACTAAGCTTAACGGACGTGATATGGACGGTCGAGCCTTAACTGTATCTGAAGCAAAGCCCCAAGCTCCTCGTGAAAATCGTGGATTTGGTGGTGGCGGCGGTGGACGCGGCGGAGGTTTCGGCGGCGGCGGTGGACGCGGCGGTTACGGACGACGATAAGTTTTAGTCTGTAATAATTCAAAACGCGCCAGGTTTAAGCCAGGCGCGTTTTTTTTGACTTCAACAAACTATTAATCTTTGGCTTTTAACTGGGAGTCATTGGCCTTAATAAAGGCCTTAATGTCTTCAGACATTTCTAAAAGACGCTTCCACTGTTCTTTATACAGAGTTACGGGGAACCGCCCCAGCCCATAAACAGAAAGTCCACCCTTCTCACTCACTTTCAAAGAAAGGCCTTTAGCAGAAGTCTTTTTTAAAGCCGCGTTTTCGGCTCTCAATTTTTCTAACTCTGACCTCATATCCTCGTTATCATTTGCCATGTGTTCAAACCTCTTGATTTGAGTTACAGTTTGCTCGTGCATTCCAACCCGGGCTCTTTAGTTATGCGTGAAGACTTTGGGTTAGGTCAAGAACCAACTAGCAAACTTACAGGTGTCTAAACCTTTGACAGGACTTCGGGCACTAGGCCTCCCCACTTTCCCCTCAGGTGGTCCAACGTTTGCTCCGATATATATAGGGTATTGGGGAAAAAAATGGGGAAAAACAAAGTCAAACTCAGAGTTTTTATCGCCCTACTTTTCTTGGTAGCGCTAACTTCCCTTTATCAAAACTGCGGTCCCACCGTAGGTTCCTTCAACGTTAATCTAGGCAGTTCTGGCCTTAGTGGCGGGACAATTCATAATACGGTTCAAGCCACAAACAAATTTGCTCTGGGTTACGAGCACTCTTGCGGCATAACTTCAGCCCTGGGGGTTCAGTGCTGGGGCGCGGGATCCCAAGGACAACTCGGGTACGGTGGCCTTACGACCTATTCGTTAACTCCGACTTCAGTCATCGGCCTTCCTGCAACGGTTGCAAAAATATCGGCGGGTCCAAACTTTACCTGTGCCCTTCTCACCTCAGGAGCCATTTGGTGTTGGGGGGACGATACCTACGGACAACTTGGAAATAATGTTCAGTCTACAAATACAGGGACTCCCGTCCATGCTGCTGTCGAAGGCAGCTTTGCATATGATATTGCAACTAGCCTTGGTACAACCTGCGCCGTTTTACAGACTGGCATTGTACAATGCTGGGGCTTGAATGGATCTGGAGAACTGGGCGACGGGTCTCAAGCTAATAGTTTAGTCCCAGTGACGGTCACTGGAATCACAAATGCCGTTAAAATTTCTGCCGGGAACAATCACTTTTGCGCCACTCTTTCGACCGGAGCTGTAAGTTGTTGGGGGCTTGATAGCAGTGGACAACTTGGAAACCAAGCCAGCTCAACGGCTCAGACGACAGCAGTAGCAGCTACGGGAGTCACCTTTGCTCAAAAGGCCGTCAGTGGGGGAGTCAACACTTGCGCCCTTTTATCCGGTTCGGTTTCTTGCTGGGGTGACAATACCTATGGCGAGCTAGGAGATGGTAATGCCAATCCCACATTGGCCATCACGCCGGTCACATCCATAGGCTCTGTAACCGACCTATCTGTAGGTCAATACTCGGCCTGTGCCCTTATTTCAGGATCAGTAAAGTGCTGGGGATATAACGCCGTTGGAAATCTAGGAAACGGCGGCACGACATCCACGTCTGTACCTGTATCAGTTTCAGGGTTATCAAACGTTACTGCCTTGGCCTCTGGAACCTATCATTCGTGCGCGTACCTTAATGGGGGAGCTCAGTGTTGGGGATACAATAATTTCGGTCAACTCGGAAATAATTCAACGGCCGATTCCACTGTACCCGTTAAGGTCACAAACTTTAACTGAAAATACGGCCTTAAAGGGTGAGAGAATCATTTCCCAACATCACCCGTCTGATGATCTTAATTGGCGGAAATCCTTGTTTTAAAAATTCATCATGAAATTTCTGAAGACTAAATTTTTTCCCTAATTTTGCTTTGTAATCTTCTCGGAGCTTTAAGATCTCAAGCTTGCCGAGAGTATAATAAAGATAAGTGGGATCCGTCGTACCACGTTTTACTTCGCGCTCGGCGTTGGTTCGTGACTGATACCCTTCATTGACGAAATAATCGATCGCCTGCTCGTAGGTCATCTTGCCCGTATGCATTTGAATTCCAACAATGTAGCGTGCGTTGCGAAGTAGGGCGTCAATAATCTGCCCCATTCTCAGCTTGGGGTCATGATTGCCGTACCCTTCGTCAAGCATCATTTGTTCTGAATAATGGGCCCAACCCTCCGCATTGCTATTACATCCAACAAGTTTTCTGACTTTAGACTTCACGTTCTTTAGAGTCAGAAACTGAATATAATGACCGGGGTAAGCTTCGTGCACCGCCGTATTCGAAGTAATGGCATAGGTGAAACCTACCATGTGTTCTTCGATTTGTTTTGCAGGCCAATCTTTTTCGGGAAGAGTTACATTAAAATAAGCTTCTTTGGCCACACTCTCATAAGGGCCGGGGGTGTCCATTGAAGCAAAAGTAAGAGCCCGTAAAAAAGCGGGAGTTTCTTCGACGATGGGTAGAACTTGTGAGGGTACCGTGACAATGTGATGGACTTGCAAAAATGTCTTTAATCCTTGGAGTAAATCTCTAACACTTTTGAGTAAATCCTCTGGCGCAGGGTGATCTTTAGCTTGTTCAACAAAGATTTCCTGAAAAGACTTTTTTGAGTCGATTTCAGAAGCCACTTTTCTCAGAGCCGCTTGATTGGCTCTTAAATTTTCTTCGCCAATTTTCAGGAGCTTGTCGAGAGGAATATCAACCATCTCCTCGTAAAGAAGTTTTTTTTCAAAATTTTCTTTACCGAGTTTAAAGTCGCCATGAGATCTCGGTAGAATCTCATCCCTCAAAAAAAGAGCATAACGTTTTAACTCTAAAATTGCGGCATCGTTAACGACTTTGAATTCGTGGGCCAACTTCTCATCTTTTATACCATTAAAAGCTTGAACAACATCATTCTGGAAAAAGCTAACAATGCCTGGCAACTGCTCCATGGCGATCTCAGTGAAAATCTGAGGAGGGTTTTTTAAGTTTTCGCGAGCTGCCGCAAAGATCGCTGGGGCTTTCTTTTCTCTTGCGATGACTGACTTAACCCGCTCTTCGGGGGAAGCAAAGTTTCTGCTTATTATACCAAAGATACTTGAACTTAGACCGCTGGAATAGTGGTCTGGATTCTTTTCCCAAGATTTAACGTTGACCAACTCAAGCAGACTCGCTTTTAAACCACTAACAAGAAGCTCTTTATCGTTTTTCTCATCGGAGGTTAAATCCTTATCCGGGAAGGATTCAATTTTTCTTAACCATTGATCGGCAAATTCGATTTGCCTTGCTACTTCAGATTTTGAGTAATCCTCTATTTGATTGTCATACTGATGAAATCCCGCCGCCGTCGCCGCTGTGGGGTTGTGGGCAAAATAGCCATTAAAATAGGTGTCGATCATTGGGGTAAACTTCGACTGGGTAAACTTCGACGTTGGAGCCCCTTCAGACCGGGGAACGACGGCAAAAGCTAGAGATAGTAGGACTAGAGCGTTCGTGAAAATATTCATGGGCCTCCTTTTTAAGAAAGTCGCCTTTGCACAACAATTGTTTTCACCATATGAAAACCTCTGGAAGTTTATGATTAAAGGGGTGGATTTTCAAGAGGCCATTACCATTGACCTCTTCTGAGCTCAGTTGGTAGGATGCATCTTGTATGGAGTTATTTAAAACTAAATTTGGATCCCAAACTAACTCGGAGTCTACGGAAAGGGCAGCCTTTGCGGCCGGCTGTTTTTGGGGAGTAGAAGAAGAGTTTCGAAAAACAAGGGGGGTTGTAGCGACCGCAGTTGGTTATTCTGGGGGTAAGGTTCCAAACGCGACCTATAAGCAAGTTTGCGCCGGCACTACTGGTCATGCGGAATCCGTTTTGGTTGAATTTGATCCTAAGGAAGTCTCATACGAAGTTTTGTTGGACCTCTTTTGGAGACTTCACGATCCAACAACACTTAATCAACAGGGCCCTGATTTCGGAGAACAATACCGTTCTGTCATTTTTTACTTTAATGACAGCCAAAAAGAAAAAGCCCTCCAAACCATAGCTCACGTCCAAACAGAGTTGAAAGAACCCATCGTTACTGAAATCGTGCCGAAGTCCGCCTTTTATTTTGCAGAAGACTACCACCAGCAGTACGTTGAAAAGGGAGGCATCGCCTCCTGCCACTTTCGAAGATGAGTTTGATCACGCTTTTAAAAACCTACAAAAAATACGACCCCGCGGCTAAAGGTTTAGCCGAAATTTTACTGCTTTACCCGGGTGTGAGAGTGCTTTTATTTCATAGAATGGCTCATATTCTATATAAGGCTCGGCTTTATTTCTTGGCCCGACTGATTTCAGAAATCGGACGACTGCTTTCAGGAATCGAAATCCATCCAGGAGCTAAAATTGGCAAAAATCTGATCATTGATCATGGGATCGGCGTCGTTATTGGTGAAACGGCAGAAGTAGGCGATAATGTTGTACTCTATCAGGGAGCTACACTTGGGGGCCTTAGACAAGGCGCAACCCAGAGGCATCCGGTAATAAATGATCATGTCGTCATAGGTGCGGGAGCAAAACTCATTGGAAGAATAACTGTAGGAGAGTATTCAAAGGTTGGCGCAAATGCCGTAGTTGTCAAAGATGTTCCACCTCATACAACGGTCGTGGGGATACCCGCCGTAGGAGTGCAAAAGTGAAAATTTATTCTGACATCACAAAAACGATCGGGAACACACCTTTGGTCAAATTACAGAAGTTAGGAAAAGACCTGCCGGGGGAAATTGTTTTGAAGCTGGAATTTTTTAATCCCCTCGGATCCGTGAAGGATCGAATTGGCAATAGCATGATTGAAGATGCAGAAAAGCGCGGGGTATTAAAAAAAGGGATGGAGGTCGTTGAACCCACAAGTGGAAATACAGGCATTGCTCTCGCTTTCGTTTGTGCGGCGAAGGGTTATCCCCTCACTCTCGTGATGCCCGAAACGATGTCTCAAGAAAGACGAACCTTACTTCTCCTCCTTGGGGCCAAAGTTATTTTAACTCCGGGGACCATGGGAATCCGCGGTTCAATTGCAAAAGCCCTAGAAATTGCAGAAAATAACAAGAACGTCTTTATGACGAGGCAATTTGAGAACCCCAGTAATCCAGAAATTCATCGGAAGACTACGGCACTCGAAATATGGAATGATACCGATGGTAAGGTCGATCTCGTCGTAGCTGGCGTGGGAACGGGGGGGACGCTTACAGGCGTGGGCGAAGTCTTAAAGTCGAAAAAATCCACGGTGAAAATGGTGGCTGTTGAGCCGGCGGAGTCAGCAGTGATTTCAGGGGGCACGCCAAGCCCCCATAAAATACAAGGAATCGGAACTGGATTTATTCCCGAAAATCTGAACAAAAAAATGATCGATGAAATAGAAAAGGTCTCAAGCGAAGAAGCTCTTGCCATGGCCCGACGGGTTATTAAGGAAGAAGGAATTCCCGTCGGGATTAGCTCTGGCGCCGCGGTTACGGCTGCCCTACGACAGGCCTCTAAGCCCGAGAATAAGGGTAAACTCATTGTCACGATCATTCCTAGCTACACAGAGAGATATCTCTCAACACTTCTTGCAGAAAAAGAACGCCTTGAGGCTTCCGCCCTCCCCACAGCCACGGTGGACCAAAAGTACCTGGATCGCGTCCCTTTTGGCCCTACTTAACTTAAATAGACATGAAGTCCCCAGGTCTCAGAACGGCAGGCCCCACACTCTCTTACTTCTAGGGGCCCCGGGGTAAGAGATAAATGCTTTTAAACTAGGCTGCTTATTCTCTAGTATTTCTGAACCTCAGTTCTCTTTTCTATTGTGATGGTAACGTCGTATTTTTGTTCGAGTCCTATCAAAAAAGCTTTTTCCTCTTTCGTAAGGTCTGGCCAGTTCTCAGAGGAACTAACTTCCCTAATTACGATTGAAATCTTGCTGTTTTCGCCATCAGGCCGAGGCTCGAAAGATATTTTCTTCCCCTCCAAGCGTAGTTTTTCATCTAGTTCGTCAAAAGCTCTAATGTAGTCGTCGGAATTTTTATCTGTTACCCTTTTTTGAGTTTCTTTGAGTTCAGCCATCGTAGTACCGGCAGCAACGCAAAAAAATGGATCATCTTGATGATTCTTCAAATATGAGACCTCAATGAGATGTCCACGATCATAATTACAACTAGCAACGGAGTCGCCTTCCTGAAGTCTCTTTATGGTCCCAACCGTTTTCCCAATAGGAAACCTATCTTTGGCAGATTGCTCCGATTGAGCGTAAAGATTGACTGCAAAAGCGAGCACCAATACGAAAAATGCTTGGATCTTCAATTTATCCTCCTAACTAACGCAGATGATTAATGCAAAGCGGTGCCAATGGTTTTTCGCCAATAATTCGTCAACGAGAAGTTGAGTCCTAGGGTGGGCTCACCTAAATATTGAAAAATACACATTTAAAGTCGCCTATTTTTTAGACAGCTTAGGTGACCGTCAAGGGAATGACAAGGGCCCTGCTTTCGGGCCACTGGAGATTTCCGAGGTTGTCTCCCCCTGAGTGGATTTTTTCAGGCAACGGCCATCGGTTTGGGGAGTCAGGGTGGGGGAGGTTGATTCACCTAGATTGCATAGATTCACCCTGAACCCAGATTCAAAGAACCGATCCCCTGACCTGATCCCGGCTTACCTGAAGCCTTAAACCTGGGAACAGGTCCTTCCCTATTCGTTCCACTCTAAAATCACAAAGAATCTTACACCGTACCTTCACTCACTCTATGGGGTATAGTTTATCTATTTTTAAAATATCAGTAAGAAATGAAAATTCATCAATCGTTGTTGGTCTATGATGCCCCCCAGCTTCTTCGAGAAGGTACGCGCACTTGTCTCTTCCAAATCGCTGCCGGATAGTATCTTGCATCAGGTACGAATGCTCAGGACTTGCAGTGGCCTCCGCGCTGCCGGAAAGGGTGAGAACAGGGCGAAAGGTTTTTTGTGAACCAATATTTTTAAGGGGAGCCCAAGAATTAATGGAATTGTAAAATTTCTGAAGTCCAACGAGATTTCCGTCCCGGTCACGAGGTGCATTTAAATCCGAATAAAGCGCCCAAGTATCCCAAGAATAGCCAAGCACATACTTTTGAACTTGGTTTTGTGACTCAATAGTTGGGCCGTCTAAGTAAAGCATACCCGTATCCGATAGCCCCATGTCACTGAAATGGAACGTTTTGATAAGAGTTCCGATAAGGTCAAAGATCCCAATCGAGTTTTTTACTTGTTGGTCCAAATAATGAACGAGAATGCGGGAGCCGACAATACGAGGTTGGAGCATAATCTGGTCTTTGCGGGCGGGAATAACCACTTTCCATTTGCTGGGGTGGCTAACAGAAATGCTTGCAAGGTCTTTTAAAGTTCTAAAACCCTCCATAGATACCAAGAAGCGACGGTCCGGTAAGGTCGCCACCTTTCTCCATACTCAAAGAGTTCCTTTGGCGTCGGGAGATCTTTAGTTTTATAAACCAGTTTAAAGCCCTGCCGAATACCGTAGTCGGTAGTGGGTAAGACATCATGGCGACCCATTTTGATCAAAAGCATTTCCACAGTCCACCGGCCGATACCTCGTATGGTGACCAGTCTTTCGATTATCGTCTCGTCATCTAGCTTCTTAATGGCGGTACCGCTCGGAACAAGACCCTCAATTGTCTTTTGGGCCAAGTCCTTAACGGCAAGGGTTTTATTTTTTGACAGCCCTGCAGCTCTTAATTTTTCGTCGGTGGTCTTGAGGATGTCTTCGGGAGTTGGAAATTTTCGACCCGGATGGAGAGCAACAACTCGGCTCAAAATAGTCGCGGCAGCCCGGCCATTGAGTTGTTGATAGACGATCGAGGACATGAGGGCTTCAAAGGGGTCTAGCTTCGCGCTGGTGACAAGCCTAAAAGGCCCCACCTTCTTAATGTGACGGGCAAGCCGCTTGTCACATTTTGAAATATGTTTGACACCTTTAAGTCTCATCTCTTAGCGTGTATATAACCCTTTAAGGAGATTTGCACGTGAGAATACTCTTTGTAGCTATTGCGCTATTTTTAATTCAGGGATGCGCAGCCTTTGAGCTTTCCCCTGAAGAGAAGGCGATTCAAGAAAGAGCAAGCAGCATACCCATTGCAAATGCGATTACCGTAACCGAGCTGACTCAGTACAATGAATTTGGTCCCCTTTCTTGCGAGGAGGACACTACTTACTCTTATGGAAAAGGGGGAGCAGACGAGATTTGCCGCAGAAATTTAAAAATTCAGGCCGCCCGATTAACCGCAGATCTCGTTATTTTAGAATCCCACGACCTCGCTAAATGCAGTGTTGGCGACCATCTTTGTGTCTATATGCAGGGCCCTGCCTACAAGAAAATCGAGATAAAAAAATAATTAAAAGCCACTTTTTACCGCAAGGCTTATTCCCCCGACGTGGCCATCAAGGATATCTAAAGAGTCCGCAAATCTCCGCCTTCAAAAGTCCGTGTATAGACTCTTCCCGCTTCATTCTCCACCACAAATCGTCCTCCCGCCGAAAGCTGTAGTATTTTTCCAAATTCATAGCGGGTCGGCATTCCCCTTACCGCAAGGGGTTCCGACTTGCGGAAGGCAAATAGTGCACCCGGTTTAAGCTCCTGAATATCTCGCACAGCCTTGAATTTTCGGAACCGCTTCAATTCCTTTGGTTCATAACTGATTCCTCGGATCTCAGTTACATCCACGCTTTTAATTCCGTTAAAAGATTGAGCTACGAGGTCCTCTTCGTTTCTAAATTCTCTCTGGATTTCGTTTGCCTTCACCATGGTCAGCTGAGGGCGAACCTCATATTCTGTTTTTGGCCGAATATAGGGCCTTAATGTCTGATCAATCCAATAAAGATCGATATATAGAAGATCGCTAAGATCGACTCGCTCACCTTTTGAGTAGGCGATTATTTTCCCTTCATTTGAAAGATCCTTCTCAATTTGCAATGGCATGGATATCTGCCCTGTCTGGCCTTGGAAAACACCTCGTACATCAACTATAAACTCATTCCGGATGTTAGGGTAAACGACA
>JABDDW010000048.1 GCA_013287405.1 Deltaproteobacteria bacterium | reverse complement strand
CTTTGGCGACAATATAGACTCAAGGCACAAAAGGGCTATGGCGGCCTTGGAAAAAGTTGAGCCCCCCGCTGTAACGAAAATCAAATCAGAGCCCGAGGTCAGGGGTGAGTTAGAAGCTCGCGAAACCCAAGGGCATTCAGAGGGTTTAGAAGGTCCGGAGGCGTCAAAAAGAAGTCCGAGTTCCTCTGTTTCGTATGCGGTCCAGGTGGCCTCTTATACTAGTAGCGAAGAAGCCCAAAAAGCCGTCGATGATCTTAAAGATAAGGGATTCAAGGCCTTTGTTTTTACGGGAACTGTGGCCAATACTACGAGGTACAGGGTCTGTGTGGGCCATTTTCCTTTGGCTCAGAAGGCTCGTGAGTTGCAGACGGAATTAACAAAGAGCGCAGGCATTAAAGAGAGCTTTATTCAAGTCCTTCCAGGCTCAATGGCACAGGTTGGCGCTGACAGAGTTAACTAGTCAAATTCGTGGTTGATTTCTCCTTTTGCACAGACTATTTTTTTCTTTGTGAAAACCGACAGTTCTTTGGACGCAGCTCGCGAGTATGGCTTGGATAAACCTATCCCTGAAACTTCTAAGCGCCTTCGCCTTTTAATTTCGACAGAGTTTGGTTCTTTGAAAAGTGTGGTAAAAAACCTTCTCATTTTTTTCTTTTCGCTGTATGCCGTGGCTTTAACTTGTTCTATGGCTGCCATGGAACTTTTATCGTGGACCACCGTCCTATTCACCATCATCTATCTTGTCATTGATCTGAGGAGCCCAACCCCGGCATTGAAAATGAGTAAGACCGGTTATGGATATTTTATTTCTGGGTTTATCCTTATTGCGTCCTTAGGGGTTTTTATAAATGCTCCAAGCGCAAATTGGGTAAAGGATCTAGGAGCTCTCAGAGACTTTCTCTTATTCTTCTTTTTTTTCTATAGTCTGAAAATATTTGGGGATGTCAAAAGGCTCCTTTTCATTATTCTTATTTGTGGATCAATTATCTCTATCTATGGGATTTGGCAGCATTACACCGGTATAGATATTTGGCGCCACGATCATCGAGCTCTTATGCAAGTCAATTGGGGTTCTGCTGCGGTCTACTCGACCGTTGGATTTTTTAACCATCATCTTACTTACGCCTATAGTTACGGGATGATTATCTGCATTGCATGGGCCATGATTTTGGCTCAAAAATCTAAAGCTCTTCCTCGCAAAATTGCACTGGGTCTATCCTTTTGCCTTATTGCGGCGAGCATTATTTGCACTTATGGACGGGGGGCCTGGATTGCATTAGCCATTGCACTTCCGGTGATGACTCTCATCACCTCACGGAAGAAGTTTTTTTTCATTGTAGTAGCTCTTGTCATCACCGCCTTAGGGTTGTCCAAAATTAATCCGACTTTTCAAGAGCGGCTAAAATCTGTGGTTTCGTCGGATTACGGGTCTAACGAGGTTCGAAAAAAACTTTGGGATGTTAATTTTCAAATGTTTAAAGACCATCCAGTTATTGGAGTAGGTTATTTGGAAAATGAACCTCTAAGTACTCTTTATTATCAAAAAATGAACATCCTTGGTGGCATGGCTGGTCATGCCCACAGTAATTACTTTGAATTTCTCTCTACTGGAGGCGCTCTAGGTTTTATTTCTTATATGATCCTGATTTTGCTGCCCCTTTTTACGAGCCTTAAAGTTTTTTTTAGAATTAAAGACCTTCAAGGTGATGAGGCCATGTGGGATCGTGTTATAATTCTTTCGGCTATTGGGGCACAGCTCGTTTTTAACTTAGGAGGACTTACACAATGCACGGTGTGCGATAGTAAAGTCCTCCATCAGTTCGTCCTCTGGTTGGCTATTTCTTACTTCATGGGCGATAAATATAAAGTTCTTATTCCAAACAATCATCCTGCAGGAGTTGCGAAGTAGAAGCGACAGTCGATTCGTAGTTGGGCTGTTGCCAAGCCGGTACTTCGACTTGAATGGTTTCTCCCCCAGATGGGTTACCCGCATCAGCCCACATATGTTCTAAAATCATGGCTAAAGTAGCGGCTCCATCCCCCATTCTCGCTACAGCAAGCTTCAATAGGTTTTTTGCCCCTGTTCCAGTGCGGCCTTGGTTCTTATCAATGTTCAGGAGTGTATCTTTATATGCGTACCCTCGATTTACTTCATTAAATACGACATTGTTAATGCTGCCTTTAAAATCAGCTCGAAATTTTGGGTCGACAAGGAGAGCTTTTGTGACTTGAACCACGGCATTAGTCAGTTGATTGACATCAACTGATTTAAGATTGGTTGTTTCAAAAAAGGCGTGGATCCCTTTTTGGTCTGTATCAGCGCCATCATAATTTTTGGTATCATGAAGGGGTTGAGACATATCTCCAATATAGTGAGACATAATTCCTGCGTACTCTAATCCGGTTTTGAAATCTCCATTTCGAAGGGCTTGGACTCCAAGATCGTAAAACTGCCTAGTTCTCCATGGCGCAGTTCCATTTTGATTTACAAATCCACTTCCAAACTGAGAAACGGCATTCATATAAATTTGCGGAATCAAATTAAATTGGCGAGGGTCTTCAAAATAGGAATCGGGTTGAAAAAAATGGGTCGGTTTTTCGATAGCTGCAGTGGGTAATCTTTTGTAAACCACATCGGGAGCCGTCGTAAGTTGGACAATCCCGTTATTGTTTGCGTCCCAAAACCCTCCCGCTCCAGCGGCACCTACATGAGCGACAATCTGGTGCCCGAGAGATCCCCATCCATGGGCTAGATTCGATTTTAAATTCATTCCCCCCGCGAGCAAGATCAGAAATAGGACTTTACCCCTTCGATAATTAGATAAAGACAACATTGCTTCCCCTCCATGGCTACAGTTTTTGATGATCTGAAATCTAAAATCCCCAGATAAAATCAGACCATTGACTTGCGACAAAGGTCAAGGACGTATAAAATCTTCATGTATTCTTTAAGTTTTCTTAAGATTGACTTAAACCTTGAAAATGGGGCTTAAGTAATAGAAATTGTTCTTTAAATATGCTTTTTAATTCGTTTAGTTTTCTTCTTATATTTTTCCCCCTTGTGCTTGGCGTTAGCATCAGACTTCGGGGGCTCCCCTTAATAAGGTGGATCACCCTTGCGAGCCTTATTTTTTACTCGTATGCGGGGCAGCGTTGGTTCGTTATTCCCATGCTCTTCACTACGACCCTTGATTTTTATTTAGCTCAGTTTATGGAGAGGGTGGGACACCTTCATTCTAAACGCAGAAAAACCATAATGGTTTTCTCCCTTTGCGGAAACTTAGGTTTACTTTTCTTATTTAAGTACTCAGGACTTTTTTCTGAAACCTTTCAATTGTTATTTCATGGTTCTCTAAAAGGTTTGGTGGCCCTTGGCCTTCCCGCTGGAATTTCTTTTTATACCTTTCAGACCATGTCTTATATGATCGACGTTTTTAGAGGGGAGTGCGTTGCAGAAAAGAGTTTTTGGAAGTTTGCGTGCTTCGTATCTTTTTTCCCCCATCTCATCGCGGGCCCTTTGACTCGCCACAATCAACTCATCCCCCAACTTGATCGCATCGAAGCGGAAGGGGTTCGTCCCCAGTGGTCTTCGGGGGTGTATTTATTTGCAGTGGGTCTAACCAAAAAAGTTCTCGTTGCCGATAGAATAGGCAACTTGGTTGACCCTCTAATTTTAGATATGAGCAAATTGACTTCGTTGACGGGTTGGTTGGCCCTCATTGGATATTCTATGCAGATCTATTTTGATTTCAGTGGATATTCAGATATGGCCATTGGGTTGGGTCGTCTTTTCGGAATCGAATTGCCGCAAAACTTCAACAGCCCGTACAAGGCTCTAAACCCCAGTGATTTTTGGCGGCGTTGGCATATCACTTTAAGTCGGTGGCTTAAAGATTACCTCTATATTTCACTTGGAGGAAATCGCTGCGGTCCTTTAAGAAAAAATTTGAATTTACTTATTACTATGGCTCTGGGAGGGTTCTGGCACGGGGCCAATTGGACATTCATAGGGTGGGGTCTTTTTCACGGGATGATTCTCATTTTATATCATCAAATGCAGTCTACTTGGGATTCCTTTCATAAGTACATCCAGAGAGGAGTTACATTTTTACTCATTTGCTTTGGATGGGTTTTTTTTCGATCTCCAACTTTTAATGACGCCTATATTTGGTTTAAAAAACTGACCTTTCTAGATGGTGTGGGGGCTAATTTTTTAAATTCTGAAACTTTAACCTTGGGGGCCTTCTGTATCTTGGGTTTGATTATCGTGAACTTTTTTAAAAATGCGAGTTCAGAGAATTGGAGCCAAGTTTCGGATGGTCGCCAGTTTGCTTGGGGGGTGGCGACCCTCGCCGCTCTGATTTTCATGAACTACTCTTCAAAATTTTTGTACTACCAATTTTAGGACCGATGAAAATATTTTGGACGACGATTTTAATTGGCATATTAGGGACGGCAACCTTCGTCTTTATTATGGATCCGGGATATCGGTGGCATGATGCTCCGGTACCTTTCTTTCGTGATCTAAAAGAAGATGAAATAAGAATATTCCCCACAAATTTTGACGAGCGCTCTATTAAAGTATCTCACATTAACTTTATTGAAAAACCGGATGTGCTTTTGCTCGGAAGCTCTAGAATGGCTCCCGTAAGTTCTATTTTTTTCAAGAAGGATTTAAAAATATTCAACGCGGGGCTTTCTTCTGCCTCCTTTGAAGACTACATCGCTATTTGGCAAGATATGAAACAATTGGGTAAGAATCCTAAAAAAGTCATAATTTTTATGGACCCTTGGTTATTTAACTCGACGGCCAATAACAAGGCCACCGGTTGGCATTTTATTGGGAAATATGTTGAGAACTTTTATTCTGATCACGGGTATAAAGGTCAGGAAGATTCCAAAGGAGGTTTTAAGGGATCGGGAACTAAGCTTTCTCTCAAAGAGCGAACTTTAAAAATCTCTCGTTCTGCGATGAAAACTCCCGAGAGGTTGAGCCGAGGTTTTGATCTGGCCTTTCAAATCGTAAGCTGGCCCATGGTTAAACAAGCCGTCAAAATTTTTATCAAGAACGGAATTAGCCGCGACCGTATGATCAATCTTATTATTAATCGGACAGATTTCGGTCCGGAAGATCGCGGAGTGGCTAAAGATGGCGCTACACTTTATCCGCTATCGGAAAGACGGGCCAAAACACCCAGTGAGCTTCGTGCTTTAGTTATGGATACGTTTTTAAATCCCAACGCTTTTGACGAGTGGCACTTTGACCAGGAGGCTAAGGTCAAATTTGACCTTCTTCTAAATGATATTTCTCAAAGCGGAACGGAAGTTCTAATGATTGCGCCTCCCCTTCACCCCCTTATGACCGAGCTTCTTTCTCACAAGATAAATTATGTCGGGCTCTTGAACGAGGTCAACGAGACTATTAGATCACAGGCTTCAAAAACTCCCGCCGTTGTTTTTTGCGATGCAGAAAACTTTGAGAAAGTAGGTTGCCAAGAAAGTGAGATGAAGGATGCGACCCATCTTCTGGAGGGTTGTATTTCGAAAGTTTTGCGATACTGTACTCAAAACACCTCGTGGTCTAAGCTCCTCTAAACAGGGCTATTTTGCCATCGATTTGACAACCTTAAATCAGCACCCATCTTTATTCTATGAAAACGAATAAAGTAAGTAATTTGATACCTGTTCTACCAATGAGAAATCTCCTTCTATTTCCCGGAGTGGCTTCCCCCGTTCGAGTGGGAAGAGCAAAAAGTATTGGGGCCGTAAAGAGAGCCCTTCAGAGCGACGGGCACGTTATAGCCATTTTGCAAAAATCTCAGACAACTAAGGACGATAAACTTGCACCCGAGGACCTCTATAAGATCGGGACCCTCTGCAAGATCGAGAAAACGCGGGGCGACGCGCAAAAGGGATTTCAAATCATCCTTAGGGGTGTTTCGCGGGTTCGAGTTTTAGAGTTTTCTGAGACCGATGGATTTATTCAAGCCGAAGCCCTTGAGTTAAAAGACATTTTGGATGTTGACGAAAAAACCAGAGATGCCCTGTTAGAGAGTTTGAAAAAGCTTTCTAAAGACATTCTTGAATTGTTACCAGCCGACACCCAAGATTTCTCAAAGCTGATTTCGGGGATAGAAGACATTTCGTTTCTTTCGCACCTCTCTGCAGCCAATATCGATATAGAGTTGGCGGCAAAGCAAGATCTCTTAGAGATGGTTTCGATAAAAGATAGAATTCTCAAGCTTCTTGAGATTATGGAAAAATACAAAGATAATCTTCAAGTTCAGGGTGAAATTCGAAATAAAATGACTCACAAGCTCGGGAAGTCTCAACGCGATGCCATTTTGCGTGAACAACTTAGGGCTATCCATGAAGAGCTTGGCGATACCGACAGTGAATCAGGAAAAGACGACTACAAAGAAAAAATAGAAAAAGCTCAAATGCCTGAGGATGTAAAAAAGGTGGCCTTAGAGGAGCTTAAACGTCTAGAGACCCTGGGCCAGTCTTCCCCAGAAACTCATGTTATAAGAAACTATTTAGATCTTCTTTGTGCTATGCCATGGGCCCAATCTTCGTCGGAAGAAATCGATATCGAAAAGGCCCGTGTGAGCTTAGACCAAGATCATTACGGTCTTCCTAAAATAAAAAAGAGAATTTTGCAGCATCTCGCTGTTATGAAATTAAAAAAGAACAAACATGGTTCGATCCTTCTATTTGTTGGTCCTCCGGGTGTTGGAAAGACGAGCTTGGGTCAAAGTATAGCCAAGGCTTTGGGAAGGAAATTTGTCCGCGGAAGTCTTGGTGGTGTGCGCGATGATTCCGAAATTAGGGGCCACAGGCGTACTTACATCGGAGCCATGCCCGGAAGAATAATCCAAGGGTTGAAAAGAGCAGGGGTTAATAATCCCGTGTTTATGCTCGACGAAATAGATAAGTTGGGTCGAGGTTACCAAGGGGATCCGTCTGCAGCTCTCCTTGAGGTTTTGGACCCTGAGCAAAATTCGACATTTTTAGATCATTATTTGGATGTTCCCTTTGATTTGTCTAAGGTTCTATTTATCGGTACGGCCAATAGTGTCGAGTTCATTCCAGGACCTCTTCTTGATCGAATGGAGATCATTGAACTCACGGGGTATACGACCGCAGAAAAATTGCATATTGCAAAGGATCACCTCATTCCAAAACAATTGGAAGAGCATGGCTTAAATATCGACCAAGTTAGAATATCTGATGAAGCCCTAATGCGAATTATTACTCACTATACAAGGGAGTCAGGAGTTCGCGACTTACAACGAAAATTGGCGGCTTTGTACCGAAGTGCGACGGAAAAGGTGGTTAAAGCCGACGTCTCCCTGCCTGTTCAGATTGCGCTGACGGATCTCGATGAAATCCTAGGTCAGGAGCCTTTTACTTACGAAGTGGCAGAGCGCATTGCTCCCTCAGGCGTAGTGACTGGCTTAGCTTGGACGCCCCAAGGGGGAGAAATCTTATTTATCGAGACGAGCCTTATGCCTGGAGCAGGACGTTTGACCCTTACCGGTCAACTTGGTGAAGTGATGAAAGAATCGGCCCAGATCGCTCTAAGCGTGGTACGATCAAAGCTACCGGTCATCGCAGCTCAGTTGGATTATGAGAAAAAAGATTTGCACATTCACGTCCCCGCGGGAGCTATTCCTAAGGATGGTCCTTCGGCGGGAATCGCAATAATGACGGCTATCGCCTCATTATTCTCAGGGAGGAGTGTGAATCCAAAACTGGCCATGACGGGAGAGATCACTTTACGCGGTCTGGTGATGCCCGTTGGAGGAATCAAAGAAAAAATTATCGGCGCCCATCGTGCCGGAATAGAAAGAGTTATTTTAGCTAAGCGAAATAAACGCGACCTTCGCGATGTTCCAGAAGAAGTTAAGTCCCAAATGAGGTTTGACTTTGTGGAAACTGCAGAAGAGGTATTAAAAATTGCTCTTAACATGGAATTTAACCGAGTCGTCCGAGAAAGCCCCGCACCAGGGATCGTCGGTCCTCCAGCTATGGCTTAAGTGCGGTCTTGCACCCAAAGGGGTAGGGCACCCCAGGTGCTAAAAAGCACTCGATTTATCTTTGGGATTTCGTGGTTTTGGTTCTACTGGGCTTGTATTTTGTCCCTTTACGCCACCTACGGTAAAACTTTTCTTCACGTCAGGCAAAGTGTAGTGACGCTGTTTTTAGGGACATTTATCCTTGGGCTGGTTTTCAGTTATTTCTTTAATAGAGCCATTTTGAAAGAAGCCAATCCAAATGTTTTAAGTGCTTTAAGCTCTTTCGCCATGAGTTTTTTTCTTATTTACCTTTTTTTTGTCGGCCGACCTACGTTTTCGCACTCTTTTATCCCGTTAGGAATAAGAGAATTCTTAGGATATAGCGATGGGATGCGCATCCTCTTTGCCCTTGCCGCTCTTGCCGTGAGTAGTGGAATCTTTGTAATTCCTCTTTACGAGACGCTCTCACAATCATCGGAAATCACTACAAGTGTGATCATGACTAATAACGTCTCCAATATTTTATTTGTAATTTTATCGGCACCATTTATTTATTATTTGGGTCAAAAGAAAATGGATATTTTTCAAACATTTCTAATTTTGGCCATTAGTAACGGAATTGTGGGAGGGTACATTTCGATTAGGTCAGATAAGAAATCTCGTTATTAATTGTCCCGAATCGAGCTGTCCCTTTTAAAAGGGCTTGAGAAAGCTGAACCACTCTTGAAGGGTTTAAAGTCTTTAGGCACTGGTTATCAGTGCATGGAGTTCGTTTGTGATTGAGGGCCGAAATACAGGGGCTACATTGATAGTGGGTGTAAGCGATCACCGTTTTTCCAAGAGGGCCGTAGACGTAGGGGCTGTCGGTGCTAAATAGAGCTAGGGTTTTAGTACCCGTTAAAGTCGCAAAGTGCCCAGGCCCGTTGTCATTGGTGATGAGAAGATCCGCTCCAGAAATGACGTCAAGAAGGCCCCTAAAGTTGGTTTTGCCGCAAAAATTTTTACAACGCTCCTTTTGGCCAATTTTAGATAAAATAATTTCGGCGGTAGAACGGTCCTCTTCTGTTCCGATAAAAACGACCTGGTAATCAGGATTCAGTCCTAAGAGTTCTTCAATCACTTCTGCGAAGTGTTCCCTAGGGTAATTTCTTACGCTTAAAGTTGGGCCCACATCGGCGCAAATGGCGATATAAGGTCGGTCCGTAAGTTCTTTGACGGGGGTTTTTTTTATTGAGGGGGTGACTGAGATTTCGGTGTCTAAAATTAAACCTTTATAATTAGGAGATGCGTTTGGGTTTTCATAAGTGGTTTTGGTTAATGCCAGGTAATTTCGAGAGATATGGGAATTTTGGTTATACGCGCACTTCGCCTCATAAAAACTCCCGCGATAAAGACCTTCATAATCATATTTATAAAACCCACCACGACGAGTTCCTTTAAGGAGTCCTGAGAAAATCGCTGGAACTCTCATAAACAATTCGTAATCGATAATCAGATCAAATCGATTTTTGCGAAGACGAAATATAGTTTTTAAAGCGGACCATATAAAATTAAGAGGAGTGCCCGACTCAATAACGTGTACGTTATTGGGATCGAGACTTCCGAGGGCTTCCCAGATTGGAGCACAGCTTTGGGTGGTCAGGGCATGAATTTCGACCTGGGGATTCTGCTTTTTGAGGTAGGTTATCGAAGGAGCAAGCATCACCGCTGATCCCATCTCAAAGAGCTCAATCATAAGGACTTTTTGTGGACCCTGGGTCATTTTTATAGATTGATTAGACCTAAAACCGGACGGTTTTCTGATCCAAGAAAGGGCTCGGCAAGCAAGTTTTCCGACAAAAAAATCAACGTTCCGAATGATCTTGGAATCTTGCATGGGGGCACTGTATCTAACTAGAATGCTTACAGTAAAGAATAATCAAGCTTTACATTAAATGTGAATTCTACTACTTAAATCAGAGAATGAAAAATCTACTTAAAAAACTTAAAAACCTAAGTGGTGACCCTTACGCCGTTGCCGTGTTCTTTCTCTCTTTTGTTATGGTTTTCGTCAAGAAATGGGAACCAGGGGGCAATTTAGACACAATTTGGGATTCTGCCTTGGCAAGAAATATTGCCGAGACCGGAGACTACTTCCACTGGTTTATTTCAAAGTATTATCTCAACCCTGTTTTTGATCATATGCCCCTGACTTACTGGATAATTGGCGCGATGATGAAGGTTTTTGGAGTCAGCGACTTAGTGGCGCGCACTTATCCCATGTTTTGTTCGTTTTTCTCATATATTCTTGTTTATAAAATCGGAAAGCACCTTAAAGACAAAGAGTTTGGTCTTGTTTGCCTGCTCTCTTACGTGATGGTTTTTGGAGCGTCAAAATGGAATGGGGCCGTAACTCAGGACGTCCCTTTAACCACTTATTTTTTGGCTGCTTACTACACCTTTTTAAAGGGGTGGGAGAGTCCGAGGTTTTGGCTGTGGACGGGTTTTTTCTTTGCCATTGGGGTTTTTACAAAAGGTCCTATTATTTTTGGTTTTGGCCTTGGTGTACTGATGTGGTCTTTGTTTCAAAAAAGTTTTTTCTATCTCAAGAAGAGAGAATTTTATAAGGCGGCCCTTGTTGCCATTTTAATATTACTTATTCCTTTTGCCCCATTTCTAAGATTTGACGGCCTTACAATTTATCAAAAGTTCTATATTGCAAAATACAGTTATCTTGAATCTAGCCAGAGTGATTTCTGGCATTATTTTGCTTATTTTGGTTTGATTCCGCAGACCGCAACCCTGACCCTAATTCCTTTTTTCTATAGCTTTAGGCTATTAGCCAAAAAACAAACCGAGTTTAGCAAAGGCGCTATCTCCGCTCTTTATCTGGCGCTTTTCATTGCATTGGGGATTGTTATTCCCCTTTCGTTCTTTAAAATTAAATTCCCTCATTATCTTTTGGCTGTCTATCCTTTTATGGCCCTCTTTGCCGCGCCATCTCTGTACTATGGTTTGAAAGGTACCCAAAAACGAATCAAATTTGATTTTCCAGTTCTTATAAGAAGATTGTCCGTTACGGCTTTGTGTGTTTTTGTAGCTCTGCCTATAAAGACAACCGGAGGCCGGGGAAAAACCGATTTAAACCTTGTTAATATAATTAAGCTAGATCCCCAAATTAAATCTAAGGACATTTATTTTTACGGTACCTATCAAACCGATATGATTATCTTCCAGATGTTCAAGCTTTATTCAGGGCTGGATCTAAGATCCTTAACAGGCGACGATATTGCCAAAATTGATTTAAAAAAGGCTTATGTGATTATTCCTACACCAGATTTACCCCTTGTCGTTGGCGATTTTAAGGTATCCGAGGCTGACTGCTACATACGCACTCTTAATCGATGTGTGATTACCGATCGGGGATCAAGCGCATTTGTTCTTCCGGACTGGGTCTATCCCCACGAAGTTTATTAAGAGTGCACATCGCGTCCTTTTGCCTAAATACGTTTGTGGTTTTCCTCCTTATTAGAGGCTTTCCTTCTCTTCAAAAAAAAATAAATTGGAAGGGTTTTTTCAACGGGGTTGGAGTTATTTCTATCGCTGTGTTGGTCATAGAAGGCCTTGCCTATGTGGCCTCCCCAAGCTACTTCAATTACACCGAGGTCAACTTAGTTAATATTTCGGCTTATTGGCTTAGGGGGCATGATATTTTCACCGCCGTTAATTCTCCCGAGCGGTACTCGGTGCTCTATGGTCCTTGGACGACCGTGATGAATGCTTTTTTCTTAGCTCCAAATCCCTTAACTATTCAGGCCTCAAAACTCTCTGGTTATTTTCATCTTCTGTTGACCCTCA
>JABDDW010000047.1:11867-12100 GCA_013287405.1 Deltaproteobacteria bacterium | reverse complement strand
GAAAAGCCTCAGATCAAGTTTGATCAATCAGTTCTTATAATTATTGACGCCCAACAAGAGTACGAAACAGGAAAGCTTCCGCTGATAGGCATCAGAAAAGCTGTCGGTATCATCCACACGCTTTTGACTGAAGCTAGAAAAAGAGGCATCCCTGTCATTCACGTGCTGCATGAGGGGCAAGCTGGTAGTCTTTTTGATCCAAATACACGTTATTTTAAGAGCATTCAGGGGCT
>JABDDW010000047.1:730-11857 GCA_013287405.1 Deltaproteobacteria bacterium | reverse complement strand
CCAGGCTAATGAAACTGTGATCTTAAAGCATTTCCCGGATTCGTTTGCAGGGACACCACTCGAAAAAGAACTGATTCGGATTGGAAAAAATCGAACGCTGATTCTAACTGGCTTTATGACTCATATGTGTGTCACGGCGACGAGGAAATGTCGATAGGGCTTTAAAAGAGATACCCTTACAAATTGTTGATTTACAGGATCATGTGTCGCGTTCCAAAAAAACTTTCGGCCCGGAAGCAAGGTAAGATCTCTTGATTGAAAAAAGTCCATTGCATGAAGATCATTAATAAAAGGATTTCCTACTTGTAGCCACTCAACACTGAGTTGATTGGAAGTAGCAGTGGAAGCCACGGTGAATGGGGATTCATCAATGGCTTCCCTTAATATAGCTCGTCTTTGGCTTACTTCTTTCCAAACGGCTTTGTCGAGGCCACGAACATGAGCGTCTATCAAGAACTCCCTCAAGATCCCGAGAGTAAAGTTTGAGACACAGAGGTAAATTTCCTCATAAATGACCTCAAGTTCTTTTGCAACATCGTTTGAGTAGACCATGAGACTAGCCTTCATATCTTGTGTGGGCCAGACCTTGCCTGTGTCTTCGATTGAAATAAACGAAACACCCGATTCTAAAAGGATCTTGTATTGGTCAAAATGAGGTTCAACAAAAAAACGAAAAGTATTATCAAGTAAGAGAGTTTTTCCGGCCTGTACACAATGGTTCACAACCGCTTTAAACTCAGAGAAAGACAGCGTGCTTCCTGTGGGGTTATTAGGGTTTACAAGAAAAATGGAGTCTGCCTGAATCTGCTTTAGATATTCTGCGCCCTCTTTATGTAAAAGAGTCTCTGCCACAGGCTCAATTTGAACTCCACGTCTTTTGAGCAATAAATAAAGGTTATCAAAGGTCGGATGAAGCAAGCCTGCACTCATGCCCTTTTCCGCTAGCCAAGCCCCCATGATATCGATCGAATTTGAAGCCGTCGGACAAATTCGAAAATGGGAGTAATTTTTTAGTGATAGAGAATTTGCGAGCTGCCAAAAGGCTTCGAAATACAGGGTTTCAGAGTCTCTCACTTTTAGAGCGGAGCTTTCTGTCCAGATTTTTTCAAGGCGATTAATGATAGCCGCCTGGGATGGAGCAAGATCATGATAAGCATGTCCATCTGCAAAATTATATTGGCTTTGTAGTCCCAGCACCTCGACCTCCGTTAAACTTTTTGGTTCTAAAATCATAAGCACCTCCATCGGTATCCATGGAGATAACCCATTTCTAGTTATATTAAAAATTGATTGATTTTATATTACTATCGATTTATCTAATAATAGTGGCACTCTCATCTATACAACTTGAAGCTTTCTTCACATTGGCACAGGCTGGACATTTCACTCGGGCAGCGGAAAGGCTTCATGTCACTCAATCAGCGCTTTCGCAAAGAATTCTCAATCTAGAGGCTGAGTTGGAGACGACTCTTTTTATACGTGAGCGGCAGGGCGTACGTTTAACTCAAGAAGGATTAGAACTTTTACGTTATTGCCAGGCAAAGAATGGACTTGAAGTCGAGTTCCTCTCTCGTCTGAAATCGAAATCACCGAAAACTCTCATGGGCCGGATTCGCCTGGGTGGATTTTCCTCAATTCTTCATTCTCTTTTGGTACCTTCACTTGCCCAACTATTAAAGGAACAAGTTGGAATTCGACTTTACTGCCTAGCGCGCGAAGTTTATGAACTCCCCAATCTCCTCCAACGAGGTGAGGTTGATTATATCGCCCTTGATTATAAATGGGAACGAGAGGGCATTGTGAGTTTATTATTGGGCCACGAGCAAAATGTGTTGGTTGAACGCAAAGGATATCGAGGGCCAGAAGTTTATATTGATCATGATGAAAAAGATGAAATGACGGCCAAGTATTTTCGTCAGCAAAAGAAGAAATGGAGTGGGGAGCGGCATTTTCTTGATGACATCCACGGATTAGTTGAAGGAGTTCGAAACGGACTCGGTCGCGCCCTCTTACCAAGACATCTGATTGAAGAGGATTCAGATTTTAAGATCATAGATCCAGGGACAACTCTTCAGATTCCAGTGTATCTCCATTTTTACGAACAACCCTATTACTCAAGGCTTCATGAAGCAGCGCTTGGTGCGCTTCGATCTGTGAAATTCTGACAAGGTTAATTTAACGTCGCCATTTAAAACCTCTTAAAGAACTCAATGATGTCTTTATAACCCAGCGCCTGGGCAACCCGGTTCAATGTAACCACTCCAACATTTCTGTCGCCATCAAATATACGGCGGATCGTCGCTCGTGATGTCTCCGACTCAAAACCAAGCCATTCAACGGATTTCTCCATTTTGTAAAGATCGCGGTAAATCCTCTCACCTATGGTTTTTAAAAGCTTTAACTCACCATCGTCTCGAGGCCTGCTTGATTGTCTGGGAAAGTTTGCGGGAGAATGTCTTGTTTTAGCTGGTTTTCTCATGATTTGAGGCTAATAGGTCGCTTAAAATTGTACTGGCCACATATGAGCCTTTTTTTTGAGACTCTTATATGATACAGTGCTTCATTTTAAGGATTCCTTATGATTTTTCCGAAAAGTAAGAGGATGGGCAAGTATCTAAAAGAAAGGCGGATGGCATTAGGGCTCAGTCAACATCAAGTTTCAAGGCTCTTAAGCTATCCGAACTCCCAGTCAATTTCCAACTGGGAGCGGGGATGTGCCTTCCCACCGCTTAAGAAATTTAAAAAACTCATCAAAACTTACGATATCTCCCAGGACGAACTGATGTCGATCCTTCTAAATGAACTGGAAATCTTGCTTAAGCGCTATTTTTAACAGCTCCCATTAGTTTTCTAGAAGAGCTGATTTGAAAGCCGCTAGAAAATTCCTGGCAGTATTTGGCTTTATCGGGGAATGCACCCGAAGTAAAATAGAGGTATGGGGGTTAATAGTGAAAAAGAAAATTTCGCATAATATAGAAGAGAGCGAATTAAATGAGGCATCGAGCCAAAAAACAGGGTCGATGTCGATTGTAAATCTTCAGAATTTCGTTACCCAAAAGTCAATTGCGAAATCACCAATTCAAAAGCTTATTCTCCAAATGATTCGTGAAGTGAATCGGCAAAAACTCAATTACGACCAGCTCAAGTATATCTTTAAAACTGTAAGAAATGAATGCGGCGTCGAAGTTCCTAATCAAAATGGGCGTAAGCTCATTGAACTGCCTTCTCAGGAAGAGTTAAATTCGTTTTATAAAGCAATAGAAAATCCAATACACCGTCTTATATTTGAGATGCTGGAAGGAACAGGTCTTCGCGTGGCAGAGCTTTGTAACTTCCAGGTATCTCGAATCGACTTTAAGGGGAACACTGGATTTGTAAGCGAAGGTAAGGGGAAGAAGGATCGGATCGTGATAATTGGGAATGCCCTCCTTCAGAAAATAGAACTTTACCTCGAGGGCAAGAAGAACCGCTACCTATTTGAATCTAATCGCCATACAAAATTCTCCACACGAAGAATTGAACAGCTTTGCCAGAATTATAAGGAAGCGGCCAAGATTGAAAAAGATTTTACACCACATACGTTTCGTCACTTGTGGAACACACGTCTTGCTGAGAAAGGCGTTTCAAAAGAAAAAAGAGCGCTCTTAGCCGGTCACTCTTCGGAGAAGACCCAAGATATTTATACCCATCTTGGAATCGGCGGAGTTAAAAATGAGGTCCTTGGGATTCTCGATGGTTTTACCGATAAGAAATAAGTGGGAGGTGCTTATGGTACTCCAAATAGTGAAGACCCCTTCGGGAAAATTTTCCGTATTTCATCACCCAACAGACTCTTGGGTCGCCGAAGAATTAGATCTGCGTCTCTTAAGAGAGTTCTTCAAGATGTTTATTGATGGGGAAGTTTGTGAAATCGTTGCTGCGATTGAATCAGGAGCTACCCCATATGGCCCAGATGAATTGGCGTGGGAACAGCTAGAAGAAATCTATCGGGAATTTAGCGGTGATTTAACCCGTCCAATAAGAGTGGATGAAAAGAAAAAGGCCGCTTAGATTTTATTTATTTGTGAACTCGCCCGCGCTCCGGAATTCGTTGAGCCTTTTAGAGAGACCGGAGTCTTCGAAGAAATTACTTATTCTTTTAATGGCTTGAACCTCAGCGCCCCTTGTAACTTTTAATTGCTGCGTCCAAGATCCGACTCCATTTTCTTCAATTAGGAACTCGTCGGTATATCCCTCGATGTAAAACATTTTCCCTGTGTTATAGACGGCCTCATCAGAAAAAAGAAGAGCCTTGCCAACTCTTACGTCATTTCTTCCTAATATTCCCACGCTGCCGCTTTCAAAGAAAATTGCATTCGTCCACATATCAAGTAAAAGTTCATTGAATTCAACTAGAATTCTTTGGTCAGGCTTGCCGTCTAATGATACCTGAAGCAAGCTATTCATTTCCACATGCATCGGCCTGAAGCCATGTCTCGCAATACTTGAGATATCTCGCCAAGGAAAGATTTTGCCAAGCTTCGAAGGGTACTGAAGTTGAGAGATATTATCAAAGGGTGAACTGTCCGTGGCATTTACGGCACAATAGAAATGGTTATACCTTTCATGATCGCACTCGCCTAAATTAAAATCCATGATCTCAACATTGTTTAGAACTACAGCGGTTTTTGCGAGGTCTCGATAGAGCATAATATATGGAGCAAGCGTGGGATATCCGGACTTATCAAGAGCCCATGGAATAGGACGAAAATTTAATTTGGGGTTCCCATTCTCATCTAATTCAGTGAAGAGTTCATGAAATGGCTCTATAGAATTTGATTTCAGTTTTTCCCAGGCGTTCCCATTGAGGGTCGCCATTGGATTCTCAATGGGCAATGTTGCTTTGGTGGGCTGAAAATTTAAGATATCCTTTATGTTTCCCCAGAATGGAGCACGACTCTTATCAAACAGCTCCAAATTTAATGCGGTCAGCATTTCCCTTGGAAGATTCCATTGAAATCCAATTGAGGCAACGGTCTCTTGTTCCCTGTCTTTTGGATCTCGATTGCTTAGCGATGGAAAAATAAAGGGCGTGAAGAATAGATGATGAATAGTCGCGAGCAGTTGGTCTACCGTGGGAGTAGGTGCGGCATGTAAATAATTAGCTGCGGCGTCAATGATGCCACTCTCATGCTTGAAAAAATTGTGCCATACTTCGGTCTCTTCGTAGATTACTCCGAAGTCTCTACCTGATACTTGATAATTTAGTTCGAGCGTCCCATTTTCATTAACATGACTTTCTGTAGCGATTCTCTCTATGTAACAAATGCCTCGTAACTTATTTTTCTGTAACTTTAGTTTCTCAGGATTTGGTATCGCTAAATCAAGTCCATTTGAACTATGGGGAAGAGAAAGCCCTCCACCTTGACTCATATATATTAAACACCAAGTCCCAGGTCTGATGGTTCTTTTCCAATCACGAGTATTACTTAAAGAAAAAGTGAACGATCCTGCAGCGTCACCAAGATTTTTTTCAAATGCGATTGAACCTTCAAGTTCCAGACTCACATCTATGGGATTAGAAATTGATAAGGCCGTATAGGATAGCGATTCGAGAGGAACAGGATGGTGCCAGCTAAACACAATTATTTGGCATTCGGCTTTTGTGTCTCTAATCTCGTTAGCTAACATCTTTTTTCTCCGTATTTTGAGACATATGCAACTGCATCAAATAATAAAATTACTGCCGTCATCCGAGTCATCATCATCATCATCGCTGATTCTCCTGGTCTCCCCAGTCACCGGATCAGTTTCAAACTCACTTGAATTATCAACGGCAGAGATGCCTATTTTCTCGGCTAACATTTCAAAACTGGGTCCTACAAAAGCTTGCCCTGTCCTGCTATCAACAGGAATATCGTATAGTGGGCCAGCCATCTCCCCCATATCAATATTGCCAGATCCATTTTGTTGGGAGGCTTCATATACGGCAATGGCTAGAGCATCAGCTAAATCATCAGAGCCCCTGGCTGGGTGCCCAAGCGTTATTGTCCCCGTTGGCTTTATTTCAGCAACCAGTTGTTTAAGCTCCAATATGAGAAGTTTGTTATCCAAAAGTTCTATATGACCTTGGTGGATTGAGTTTTTGAGGTTATAAAATATTTTCTTTTTATATTCATTGGTAAATGGTCTTTCGGTGAGCGTCATGCCCTGCTGACTGAATAATTCCCTTAGAGGTTCGAACGAATATTGGTCGGCAAAAATTCCAGAGAGACCAAATTTCCTATAGTAGGGAGCAATCTCTTCTGCAATGTCCATTGATGAAACAGGTTTTTCTTTTGTTCCGGCCCAGGTTTTCATGACAAAATGCTTTACTCTTCCATCCTCACTCATTCCTATAATTGAAAATGCAAACTTGTCCTTTTTGAAAGCAGCGTCAATGGCACCGATGACAACGAGATCTTTTATCTCTTTACTCGGTTCAATTTCGTAGACCTTTTCCTTTACGCATTGGTCTATGCAGTCAGGCCGGATAAAAATGGAAATTGAATCAACGAAGTTACCTCGATACTCATGCTCGAATGAATCAGGATCCGCGGCCTCAAATTCGCGATACTTTTCGGACGTAATCATTTCATTCCACATCCATGAGGCGGCTTTAAGGACGAGTTTATTTTTTATTGGGCTAAGTCTTTTTTCATAATTCTCCCATAAGACACCTTGGCGAATAGAAGGCGAAGATAGAAGAATCAAGAGTCCCATATTGCCAAATTGAGCTAGAGCCGGTTGGACAGCGCGGACTATGTCTTTGTCGGAGACCGCCGCATTTTCATCTAAATCATAGAAAGCACATTCATCAAGCAAGGCCGCGACACACGCTGGTCCCCGTGTTGATTGTTTTGATGCGGCAAAGACTTTAACTTGGACAAAGGAATAGACGATCTTTCCATTTTCAATAAATGGAACCTTTAGATTCACAGCCGATTGCGAATCAGAGCCTTCGGGATCTTTAAGACGTCTTAAAATTTCAGAACCATCGATGAGATGTTTAATCTCCCGTAAAACATCTTGGGCAAAATCCCGGTGTTGTGCGATGACGAACACCTCGGCCACTTTTTTTCTGCCAAGGTATTTTTTCCAATTTAATTTAATCGCGCTCCAAAGTGACAGAACTGAAGCCATAAGAGTTTTTCCGGCGCGGCGGCCACAAATCATGGATACTTCTGATTTGGGGAAGACTTGGGCCTCGTCATAGCGGAGGTCAGTCATTCTAGAGAAGAGTTCTCTTTCTGTAAGAAACTCTTCTGTCAAATCAAAACTCCCATCGGGCTTTGTTGCTTCAATACGGACTGGGTATTTGACGGTCCCATCAAGTTTTTGCCCAAGGATGCATTTAAGGGCGACTTTTTGACCAATTCCCAAGGTGATACCTAAGAATTTACGAGCCTCTACAAAATTCTTTATGGGATCTTGCCACGACTCTTTTAATGCTTTTTCAAAGACAAGTGCGAATTCATACTCTGAGAGTTTCTCAATTTCGGTTTCCATTAAGTTTTTCCTTTAGCATTGGCTTCCAGCGCTTCGAGAAACGCACCTGGGTCAAACGGTGGTTTTTCCCGTGTACCCACCTCCGATGCCATAGAAGATGTCGGTAAATTGACGGGAGTGGGCAAGGGATCATTGGATTTTTTTTTGGGGTAAATATACTCACAGAGCCTGACTAATAAATCACCTTTAACACGATCTGCAGGTTCAGATGCAGATAACATCTGGACTAAACTTTTAAGGGGATCAAACTTAAAACGCCGAAGGGCTTCTCCAAGCTCTGTGGGACGCGGTTTGGTCCTAGAGCCTCTTGGCCTTCCAGGTTGTCTTTTGGGTAATTCAATTTTGGGGTCCATATTTTTAATTTCTCTTCAATTGTTGGTCACCTCTTAATAATATCAAAATAATTAAAAACAATTTTCCTGAGCAATATTTGGAAACGTGATTGTTGTGAAATCATGAACTTAAGTGAGCTTGAGAGCTAATTTTCAGAAATAAATTAAATGAAGTGATGAAAAGAGGCCGACTTTTACGGTCATTTTTATGATTGCAACATTACGAAGGGTTTAATTTGAGCTTAGGGAATCAATTTGAAACTTAAAGGAAGTTGACTTGAAACTCAGCATAAGACATTGACTGCGGGTGTGTAAGCTTCATAACTCCTTTCGGAAGAGGTAGCGGATTCCAGAACTGAAGCGCCTCTTACGGCAGATGGTTCTCATGATCCGGCCAAACGTGTTAAACGTCACCGGGAACTCATCAGAACAATGAATTCGAAGCCAATCAACATAGTTCATGAAAGCCAGGTGACCTTGAACCCAGAAAACATTTCGGTTCCGTGGCTCAAGGCCGGTTTCTAGAAACCATTTCTCGACAGACGATAAATCCTTTGGAGCGGATGAATTTGGTTCTTGAGATAGCGTGGAAGGGATATTACTAACTTCCGTGGCGATTGGCTCTAGGGGCACCTGTTCTTTTTTAGATGGTTCCTGAGAAGGGCAGCACTTCCCGAAATATTCACCAGCGGCTCCCACTCGTACAATTTCATATCTAAATTTCAGAATCGATTTTCCGCAAACGCATTTCTCATTCATGATTACATTTTAGCATTTTTATTCGAAGGCTTTTGTAATCTACATTATTCCTTGGCCGTGATTCCTATCGGGAGAAAAAGTATTATTCCATGTGTATAGCTGGGGGATGTTTTTAGACGTGTAACGCGTGTAACAGGTGTAACAAAATTTTAAGTGCTGAAAATCTAAGGGGTATTTTTCTTCGAGATTGTTACACACTCTGTTACACCTTAACTTTTCAAGTGTTACAAAACGTGTAACAGAAAAAAGACTGAAATCTCATGAGCTTTGCCAAATGTTACACCCGTTACACCTGTAACACCTATTTTTTTCTTACTTGAGTTTGTCTTCCATGATGGAGTCGTTGATGCAGTAGAGTCTCATGGGTTTCATATTCCCCAATCTCTCAACTCGAGCATTTTTTCCATCCTTGTCACTTGTCAAATAGCCAAGCTTTTCTAACAGATGAGAAACCGTCTTGGAATCATATCCCGCACACACTTCTTTAGTGAAAACGTTTGGAAAAATAAGCCATTCAGATTTCTTTTCTTGAAAACGGTGAAAGCCAGCCCGTTTAGGAATGAATCTATCTTCTGTATTTGAATCCTCACTTATACGGCCAAAACGATTTTCATTTTCCTGAAGAAAGGCTCTTACCTGTCCAATGATTGCTTTCCCCTCGATATCCCCTGAGCCCCCACGGGCCTCAAGCCAAGAAGCTAAACATATTGCTGTGGCGTTTATTGCTTCTCCTGGCTCCCATGGCAAAATTCCAAATGAGATAGCTAATTCACCTGCCGCTGCGACTAATGCAAAACGGCTCGTAGCCCTACACACCTGTCCATCTGAACTGGGATTAAGATACTTATTTGTGAATTCTTTTTTAATTTCATTGATTTCTTTTATAGCGCTGTCTTTGTCCGCAATGAGTTTTGATAAAAACTCTAATATCGGGGTGCCATAATATTGGCTGGCGGCATCTTTAAGCCTTCTTGAAAATTCAGCAGGGGTTGGAGTCTCATGAATAGTTTCAAAGAGCCCCATGCCTGCGCCAACCACAGCAGGGATATCGACCATCCGAGCCTCTTGCCCAGCTTTTACCCGCTGCCCTGATTGGGACATATGTTCAGCCAGACCAATCTCACCGGAGGAGAGAAATAACGTCCTCCATTCAGCCTTTTTTCTTGCTCCACCAAGTCGATCAGCTCTAGCTTTTCCACTCCCATTAGCAAGCATATATGCTGAGTTACCAGCTTCCTTAGCGTCCACTTGGGCCAACTCGTCAAGTAACAACAGGGCATCGCAATGTGCCTGGGCCGTAGCTTCAAGGCCGTTGATGGTGGCCCGCCACCTTTCTACATATCCGTTAACTCCACCCCCACCCCAGACTGAGCCTGCCACAAATAACGCTGTCGTTTTTCCCGTTGATGAGGATCCCCTGAAATGAAATCCTCCACTTTCCTCACCCGTTAGGTCCAAAAGAGGTGCTGCGAATGCTGTTGAGATTGCAAACACCAAGCGACTATTTCCCTGGCAAGGGATTCCCACATATTCTTTCCATTCATCAAGAGTTCCCAGGGTCTTGATACTTTGATGACTGTCAGAGCGGGACTGTAAAATCACCGACTCTCCCGCAATCCCTGACCCAAAAGAATGATTAGGAAGAACGAAGTTTCCCCCTTGCCAGCCGATCCGGTTAACACACCTAATTTTTTGGGTGGGTCTTGCAGACTGAATGTAAATTGTTAAGAGATTCCGCGCATTCTTTGCGGGTGAAATCTCAAGGCCCTTGCTAAGTAGTTCTTTTCGATACTCGGATCCGTCTGTTCCGAGCATCTCCATAGGCATTGCCCACTCATGAAATTTACCATCTTTATCAGTGAATCGAAGGAGGCGGCCCCAATCTTTGTTATCTGAATCCCTGGTGTAAGCCACGACCTCAAGTTTTGAACAAATCCAAGTTTCTTCAATGCCAATCTCCCCCTCCTTATCTTCTTTCTCCTCTAAATAACAAACACCCTTATCTGTAATCTTGAATGGGCTTCGATATTGTTTTTGAAAAGATTCAAAGGGCTTTTCCTTGTGCTCTTCGAGGTGACGAATAAACATCGCATCACCTTCACCTATATCCAAGTTTGAACGAGAGCAATAGTCATGAACGATTTCTAACAAAGAATCCTCTGTAATTTTTTGGCCTAAGCCCTCCCTGATTAATTTGAGAAGGGTTTCGTTTCTACCTCCATTTGGATTATCTTTTCCTTCCTCAATAGGCAGTGTAGCTACCCACTGCTTAAAATCTGAAAAATCAGTAGATTTAAGTACATCAGAAGACGATGCCTTTTTGATTCTTTTTTTCGAAGGAGCATTCTCTATTGAAATTCCAAAAGCCGATAATACTTCATCAATTGAGTGCCTTTTCTCAGCAACATGGATAATTTTAATCATAAACGGATTTTTTCAGGAGTGAGCATGAAGGCTTGTCCAGATTCCAGTTCACCAAAAGCAATTAATGGCGAAAATGGATTGTCAA
>JABDDW010000047.1:0-720 GCA_013287405.1 Deltaproteobacteria bacterium | reverse complement strand
CTTCCGTCGGTATCGAAATGCTTTATTAAAGCTTTTTGTGCGGGTCTAAATTTTTCTAAAGGCTCGCCGTCTCTCAATAACCAGTAGGCATGTTGTCCATTTTTTGTCGCAACGATTATTGACGGATTTAAAGCCCATATACTTGGGAGATCGCCATTGTCCTTGTCGATAAATAGAGCCGTGAGCCCCACGATGTTGGTAGCGTTTCTCTTTCCACTCCCATCAGTCTTATTTATTGTGACAAAAACTCCAGCTCCGCCTTGATTGAGTTTTTCTAGCTCTTTTACATGCTCTTCAAACGTGCCATAAAGGGTTCGGATCAAGTTTTTACGTTTATCTTTGGTGTCAACGGTGTCATCGTCATCAAATGTTTGGAACGTAAATTCAAAGTCTTTTCCTCCCAAGGCAGTCAAAAATTTTTCAGCCTGACTGATATCAGGCTCTAATGGGGATTGATAGCCATTGGCTGAACTGGGAGATTTATTTGACAATCCATTTTCGCCATTAATTGCTTTTGGTGAACTGGAATCTGGACAAGCCTTCATGCTCACTCCTGAAAAAATCCGTTTTATCGATACTAAAAATTATTTTTACTTACCCTTTGGCCTCTGTTTTTTTGAAGCCTTCGAATTATTTTTTCCCACCCAGATCAATCCAAATCCGCGCTTCGCCAATACCTGGGCAAGAGTTTCTGTTTTAACGTTATCTAAGTTCAAGAAC
>JABDDW010000046.1 GCA_013287405.1 Deltaproteobacteria bacterium | reverse complement strand
AATCGTGGTGGTGACCTGAGCTCATCATCAAGACAGGACGAGCTGAGAAGTGGAATAGAAATCATAGAAAACCTGAAACGTGAAATCATACACTTAGACGTACGGTTCAATAGAAAGGATGTCATTGTTGAAAGATCTCCTGGTCAACCAGATTACTACTTGAATCCTAGTTGGCCTGACTGGGGAAGTTATGAGATTTCAGAGGCACATTTTAATAATCTGTTGGGACCTGTTCAAAAGGAGATGGACACTCCATCTCGTTTGGAAGATTTAGTCCGAGAACAAGAGGGTATAGTTAACACCCCAGGAAGTATTGATGTAAGCAGGAAACCTGAGATTGAATCAAAACTTCGAGAGTTAAGTGACGAGATTGGTCGGTATAGAGCTTCGCTAGAAGACCTACAAAAGATATTAGTTTTTGCAAATGATCCCGCACTCATGGTCAGAGTGGCTCAGCTTGAAGAACGAGCTAGATATTCAACGATTGAAGTACAAGTGTCGGAATATCGAGCACTACCTAACGACGTCAGTATTCTAAACAAAGGGGGGCCATTTTATGCGCCTCACGTCGGAGACCGGATAGAAACTGTAGCTGACCAGGATAAGATGTCCGTTTGTGTCCCCCTGATGATGTTGTTAACTAAGGGAGAGAAATAATGCCTCGTCAATTTTTACTAAAGATCGTTATCTCTCTAACTGTAAGCGCTTCTGCCGCAGCTGGAATCATCGATGATCCACGCGACTGCGCCTCTCTTTTGATCTATATTTCATCTGATCATAATCGCTTCAGTGAAGGCGATTATACCCGTGATCCATATCAGGCTATCCAAAGGTTTCGTCGTTTAGTTTTAAAGCAATCCCAGGACAAAGAAATTCAGCCCAGTATGAGAGCGGCCTATGATCCGAACGGAAGTTCAAAGAGTCGAGAAAAGGTAGCTCGACGGGTCAAAGGAGTCGAATACATTTATGAAAATCCTCAAAACGAAGACCCTTCTCGATCAGTTGTTACAATGGGAAAAGTTTTGAAGGATGGAGAAATCGATGACTTTATTTCGGAGTTGAACGAGTTGAGAAATTGGTATTTAAATAAATCGGGGGCAACAGTAGTAGACCATGTTTGGCCTTCGGGGTTGTGGGCCTTGGGTGCCAGCGCGGCGCCTAAGGCTGTGTTGGGAAAGTATTTTGTTTGGGGAGTAGCTTCTGATGGCCCCCTTCAATCGGTAAGAAGACTCACTAAACATTGGGGACGGCACCAATTTAATAAAACAATAAGCAATATAAGTCATTCGGCCATTAGTGATGAAGATTGGACCTACTACTCGATGAACCATGGACTTACAAAACAGTTAACTGATGTAGTTTTGACGGGAAAAATTAATACCTCAAAAGATGATGGCCTGGGGGCATTTCAGATTGAGCGCCAAACGACATATGATTTTGGAACTTGGTGGATGAAGCTCTTAGCAATCGGAACCTACCCCAAAACAGCTTCTTCGACATCGGTGGGGCTTAATGTAGAATCAAAACCCTTTGCGATACGACCAACTTATATCGACTTGGCATATTTTAGAGATCCGCTCGACGGTAAAAGGACGTTAGTCCAAGTGGCAAGAGTAACTATCGATCGAGGTATAACTTTTCCGGACACTCAAACCGAAAATGCGTCAGAGAAAGTACACGGCCCTCTCCATGCTCCCATTCCAGAAAGCGTAGGAAATTAGATTTTTGGCAGCTGGCTACTAAAACGCATTCCAATATTTGTGAAGATTCATCTGAATTTTAATCTGCTGGAAGTCTCTCAATGACTCCCTCTAAAACGTAAACTGATTGTGACACTGGTTACAATTCATGAAAGCGGGGAGGACGACGCCAGGTGCGGAGGTATGACCGAAACCAAGAGAGGTGGCGGTGTTAGCGTCGTTCAGGTGGCAGTTTATGCATTGGTTGTTTAGTCCTTGATAGATATTATTGTAGTGGCACATGGCGCACTCCAGAGTCCTATGGGCTCCTCTCAAGGGGAATAAAGTGAGTGAGTGTTTGAAATCTACATCTTCCCAAAACTGTTGTTTATGACAGGTGCCGCAATTGGGCAAAGTGCCCTGATGAATATCATCTTTTTGATGGCAGAGAATGCACTCTTGGCTCATTCCTGTAAGCTTTCGGTTGTCTTTATGGCATTCTTGACAGTTCAGAGAGAAATGAACTCCTGAAAGGGTGAAGTTCTTGTGGAAGTCTTTTGTAAGCTTCCATCCTTTTTCCATATGGCATTCTTGGCAGTTATTGCCAAAGTGACCTTTGTGAGGATCTTTGTGACAAGTGATACATTCCGCAACGATCGGCTTATAGAGGATCACTGGTCGTCTAACTTTTGCGATTTCAACAAATTTATTTTTTATGGGTTTATGACACTGTTCGCACTTCACATCGATATGTTTGCCCGTAATTTTAAATCGGCTCTGTAAGTTGTGATCAAATTTTACATTTTTCCATCCTGTGTCGTTATGACAGGTGGAGCATTTTGAACCCAACTGGCCCATGTGATAATCGACGTGGCACGTTTTACAGTCTGCCATCGCCATTTCAGGAAAAATGAATTTTGATTTGAAATGATAAGGCTTGTTTTCGAATCGGTCCTCGGTCGGTTTATGGCACTGCTCGCATTTGACTTCGGCATGCTTATTCTTTAAAGGAAAGGCCGTCTTATTGTGGTCAAAAGGCAATCGCTCGGCGAAAGTCTTAGTGGAGTGGCACTCGCTACATGCGTTTTGAGAAAACTTGTCATGAAACTGGTCGATGTGTTGGTTCCTGTGACAATCCACGCAGAAGTTTTGTGCAAAGTGTTCGAAATGGAAAATTTCTTTCTTTCCAACCACATGGCAGGCGGAGCATGCGATTTCACTATGTTTTCCCGTTAGGGCGAAGCGGGTTTTGTTGTGGTCAAAACGCTTCCCTTTGACGTTGAGAATATGCCAGCCGTCCGCGACGTGACACTGATCGCATTTCTTCTGCTTAAATGTGGGGCTCGGGTCGTTTTTGTGGGGACTCTTGTGGCAGACTTCGCAAGTGTGTTCGCTGAGATCGTTCCAGTGATACTTACCTAAGGCATTGCCCTGGGGGGGAGTCCCGGCAGGTTTTTTTCGCTCGCCGGGGATATGGCATTTTGCACAGTCAAGGCCAACGTGTTTTCCTTCTATCACAAAACGTGTGTCTACACTGTGATTGAAGCTATGAGTGTCTTGCCATTTTGTTTCTGTATGGCATTCGAGACATTGATTGAGCAAACCAAGCTTTTTTGAGCGAATGGGGCCGAAGTGATGAAAATCTTTATGGCAAGTCAGACAATTTGGTCTCAGTCCTGTAAACTTAAAGGTTTTGATCTCTTTAGGATTGATACGAGGATTTTGTTTGTGACAATCTATACATTGGATTTGTGAGTGCTTTCCTCTAAGGGGATACCCTGTCACCTTGTGGTTGAAGCTTGTGATCTTCCAAGTCTCGTAACCATGACAGGTTTGGCATTTTCCGTTCTGGAACCTTCCGCTCAAATTGTTTTTATGAAAATCAGCATGGCAATTTAAGCAGGCCGAGGTTTTAAGGTGGGGCCAGGAGTACTGGGAATTCTTGTGGCAAGCGGAACATTTAATTTCTGCGTGTTTACCTTCTAGAGCATAGTGGGCGTCTTCTTCGTGATCGAAGTTGACATCGAGATGCCAGTCTTTAAGACCATGACAGTGATTGCAATCGAACTTAGCCCACTTTCCTTTATATTTATGTATGTCATCCTTTTTATGACAAGACACACACATGCTCTGGGTTCCTATGTAGTCGATGTCTGTTTTGCGGTTAGGCTTATCGGTTCTTTTCGCTAAATGACACTCAGAGCACTTAAGTTCGGCGTGCTTTCCTTCAAGTTTGTAACCCGTCTTACTATAATCAAAGGTTTTTTGATCCACAACTGTCGAATCATAGGCGCGGCCTTTGTGATCGGTGTGGCACGAAATACATGAATCGGTATTGAGTCCATGGAACCCTTTTTGCGCCTGAACTTCGACAGCTATAGGTTTATGGCAGGCCATACATTTTTCTTCGGAAATACCTTTTCCGGCAGAATGGCATTTCAGACAGTCAGAACCTTCAAGACTCTTATGCCCCTCGATAAGTGGGCCGGGCGCGAGCAGTCGATTAAGCAGGCCCTCTTCTTGAGTTATGCCATGGGAGGAACTAAAAACGATAAGGAGAAGAAGATATATTCTCTTCATAATCTTCCCCTGGGAGGAGCCCCGTCGCGAACAGGCGGTATTTCTTTGGATCCAAACCGATAGGAGAATTTAGCAAATACCGTACTTATCTGTACCCTCTCGTCATGGACGTCTTGGAAAGAAAATGTTCCGTATAAAGCGTTATTAAATGTTCTCGATACGCTGAGTTCTGAGATTATAGGATGGTAATTAAATCCACCTGTTTTATAGTTTTCCACGGCAAATTGTTCGTCCAAGCCCAATTCCCAGAGATCAGAAAAATAGCTGATTCGACCCATGCCAAAAGTATCGAGGCTAATAAAATTATCCCTATATCCGCCGCCTACAGTCAAATCCCAGTGACGACTAAAAACCTTTAAAAAGTCCGATGATAAAAGAGTTTCTTGTCTTCTTAACCCATCAAGGGCCCGAAGACCATTTGAATATGATAGTTCGAGGGACCAATTAGGATTAACCGTGTAACGCGCTTTGCCCGTGGCTTCATCATAGGGGCTTGATGGAATAAGGGAACGCACACTTTGAAGATGCTGGTATTCCAGAACATTTAAAGTTATACCGCTCAAACCTACAAGCCAACGCTTTCCTACGCCTTGTTGATAATTAATAGACCCGCTTTGAATATAGGTCTGAGGAACAAAATCAAGGTACGAATAGACACTGACGCGACTCATCGGATTCCACTGATATGTTGAAGAAGTGTACCAATAGGTCCGATCCGTTAGATTTTGAACAATATTTGTGACGGCGGCCGTATCAAGAACAAAATAATGCCCCCAATCCAAGTTTGGATGAACATATGAAAAATAGGTTCCGAAGACCTGGGAATCTGGGTTGTATTGGACAAATGTTTGTTCTGGCCGTTTAGAATCAAGGCCCCCAAAAACGGCGACCCTAGAGGCTTGTGATAAATGGACACCTTGAAGAACCCCATCAGTATTAATTGGACCTGCTTCAAAAACCGGAAAGCGACCGACCTGAGTATAGTAAGTGTGTCCAGGGTAAAGGGCAGAGAGCTGGCGTGCCTGAAATATGTTGGCGTTAACTAGCTGAAGGTCTTGGCTGTCGACTTGACCATAAAAGTCATTTTTATCTCTAATGTCAGAAATGAATTCGAATTTGTTGGGTCCGACGTCGCTCACCCTAAGATAAAATCGACCGGAAACCGTCGCCACGTCGTTAGTATACTGGCCTGCAGAAGGTTGACTTAAGTTTTCGATTCCGTCATAGGTCCCTAAAGTGACACGCCCCGAAACGGTAGAACTGTGCCCATGGGACGAATATAGAATTGTCCCCCAGACAAAAATAAAAATAACGCGAACCCTATATCGCCAATGATGTAGCAAATTTCTAACCTTTTAGGTAACAATAGACATAGGCATTAAATATAGGCAACTACAAATTATTTGGGAACGTTACGAAAAATATGAAAAAAAATAAGCTCTTTAAGTTTTTGTCTTCAGTCAAGCTGGCTATACCTCTAATGTTTGCAATGACCGTGGCCGTTGCTTGGGGGACCATCGTTGAAAGCCGATATAATACTGACATGGCCCGGTTCACTGTCTACAGAACTTTCTGGTTTCAAATCCTCTTAGGCTTACTGTGGGTCAACATTCTTTTTGCGGCATTATCTCGAATTCCTTATAAACGTCATCACACGGGATTTGTGATTACCCATATTGGTCTTCTTACCCTTTTAGTTGGAGCCATGGTCACCAATATTTGGGGAATTGACGGGCAACTTCAGATTGTAGAAAAAAATCAGAATGGAGAAGTTCTTCTTCCGGACCTTGTGTTTACTATAACAAATAAGGATTCAGGTCTTAAAGAAACTTATAGTATAGAAAGGCGTCTTAAAGAAGCAGGGTATGACTCTTTTAAAAATATAAATGACCTTACGGCGGACAAAGTGAGCATCCTGACTTATATCCCCTTTGCAAAAGTCGAGAAAACTTTTAAGGGAGAAAATTCGGGGAGTCTTCAGAACGTGGCCGTTTCTTTTCGAATGAAGAGTCCTTTTTTTGATGTCAACGAATGGCTTCATTCCCAGCAAAATCCCGAATTTCAACTGGGCCCCGCTCATCTTTCTCTCGTTATCCATAAAAAAGGCGAAGAGAAAAAGAATGACGGACCTCGGAAAGAAGAAAAGCGTAAACCTTCAAGTGAGGGCAAACCTGCGAACGGAGATTCTCTGGAGGTGTTGAACGGGTCTGGAGAGGTGGTGCAATCCATTCCTCTCTCACAACTCAAGAAGGGTGGAGTCGAGGTACAAAGTCTAAAAGTGACTTTAGTGAAATATTACGAACAAGCTGTAGTCGCGGAAAAAAATAAACTCGCCGATGGGGGGCAAAAGGGGATGAACCCGGCTCTAGAGTTGTCCATCACAGATGGAGGTAAATCCTATCGGGAAGTTATTTATGCCAAATATCCTGACTTTTCTCTAAATCCAAAAGGGTTTGATGGATTTAAGTTCAGATTTCGTTCATCGGCAACGCCGCCCTCAGGCATGTCTATCGGAGCTCATGGGGCCAGCGAAGAATCTGAGGCTGCCCCTGGAGCGCCTATGGCTCATAGCGCACCGTCGGGACCCATGCCTAACGACAGTACCCATGCCGGCATGGCATCGGGCGCTGGCCCTATGGGTGGAGCGGCCATGGCCGGGGGTAATGTCATTCAATTCCATATTTATGAGGGCACCCAAGACAAGGCCGAAGTCGTTCTTCTTAAAAATAACGCAGAAGTTCTAAAGCAATGGGTCAAGCCTGGGGAAATGGTCCAAACTCCTTGGATGGGAATGCAGCTCACTTTGAATGATCTTGTCTTTAATGGGGCAGAAACTCAAGAGGTGAAGCCTACCGAGCAGACATTAAGAACAGAAATGCCTCCCAGTGCCATTCTACTAAAGCCAGGCGGCGCTCCCGTTGATGAAGCCCTTTGGCTTATAGAAGGAGACGCACGGACCTTAATGATGAATGGAAAGGTCATTGAAGTTTATTATGGACGAAAATCCTTTAAGCTTCCTTTTGAAATATACCTAGACCAATTTATCAAGAAGGATTACCCGGGCACAGAAACGCCAATGAGTTTCGAGAGCCATGTTCAAGTTAATAAGGTAGGGCCCCTCATTAATATTCATATGAATGAGCCCCTCGTTAAAGACAGTTATACTCTCTACCAGGCAAGCTACATCATGAGACCTGGGGAGCCCGTGTCGACAATACTCTCGGTGAATTGGGATCCGGGGAGATGGATTAAATATATCGGAAGTATCATTCTTATAATTGGAATTATAACTTTCACTTTAATGCGCAGTCGTATGGCGCAAAATTGGGGGGCGAAAGCCTAATGAAAACTCTAGCGATTTTAACTTTGTTATTAGGTGCATTTGCTTTTGGCCAGACACCGACCCTCACAAATTCATCCATGACCGACTTGGCTAAAAAAGAATTTGTGAGCTTTGCTTCTAGAATAAATTCAGAGGCCATAGAAACTCTCCCTGTCCAAAACAACGGTAGAATCAAACCTTTTGATTCTCTGGCCAGAGAGGCATCCCTTTTTATAACCGGTAGCCGCCATCCGGTGGGATTAAACCCCATTCAGTTCTATCTGGGATTAATCACTTATGAAGGAAGCGGAGCCGTGGAGTTTATCGAAATTAGAAATAAAGACCTTAGGCAGCAACTCGGATTTGCTAAATCTAAACGTTATTATTCTTTAAGCGAGATAAATCAATCCGGCCTTGAGAAGATGGCTAAGCCCCTGATCGCTAAAGATGAAGAAAATCATCGCTCGCTCAGTCCGCTAGAAAAAGATACCCTCGAAGCTTATCATCAAGCTATTTTTGCATCAGAAATTCTTTCGGCGAATCACTTTTTTGGCGCCGTGGATTTCAGTGGGATAAATGGAGGGAACTCTGCTTCAAACCCTGTAATAGAATATGCCAAACAGTATTTGCGAGCCCTGCAACATGAACCTGAGACGGCAGGCGCGTCTGCCCACGAGCTCATCATTCAAGCCAGTGAGCAACAGGTTCCGGATCTGTTTAAAGGGTTTCGCTCAAAATTAGGCCTTGAAGTCAAGTTTAGCCATTTACGACCCTTTCTCATTGCCGGCATAATCTATTTTTGTTTAGGTCTTATGCTGATCTTCGGGCTCGTTAAAAACGTCAAGCCCAAATATATTATTACAGTCTATGCCGTCCCTTTGATTTTTCACGTTGGAGGCTTCTTTACCCGAGTTTATATAACGGGCTTTGCTCCCGTGACTAATATGTACACAACAATGCTCTGGGTGGCTTTTGGAGTCACTTTATTCAGTACTATTTTGTATGCTCTCTACAGAAATCAGACGATGGTTGGTCTTTTACTTTTGGGAAGTAGTCTTGTGCTTTTGCTGACCGAGAATTTTCCTTTAATATTAAGTCCCGATATGGATCCCATTGTCGCAGTTTTGCGCAGTAATTACTGGCTTACGCTGCACGTTCTTACGGTCACAATTTCTTATGCCGCATTTACGATTTGTATGCTTATAGGGAATTTTGCCTTGATCAAAACAATTTTACATCCTCAATCCGAGGAATTTTATAAGACTTACGCTCATTACGCATACCGGATGGCCCAGCTCGGAGTTTGCCTTATCAGCGCAGGAATTATCTTAGGTGGAATTTGGGCCGATTATTCGTGGGGGCGTTTCTGGGGTTGGGACCCAAAAGAGACTTGGGCGCTCATTGCCGATATGGGTTTTATAATGATTCTTCATTCAAGATATATAGGTTGGCTTAGGAATTTTGGAATTCTTGCGGCATCCACTGTGGCTTATCTTTTGGTGATAATGGCCTGGTATGGGGTGAACTTTATTCTTGCTGCCGGTCTTCACTCTTACGGATTTTCCTCTGGGGGCGCGACAGCGGTCGCCACTTTTGTGTCTTTGCAATTTATTCTTCTGGTTGCAGCTTTGATTGCGCACAAAAAGCGGTTAAAGCCTGCCATAGGTTGACGAGGGTTCCCGGTGAAAAGGTTTGGCTTAGGTTTCTTGCTCGGATTGGCCACTCCCGCTCTGTTAGGATATTTTTTTGTCGCTCAAGGCGGAATGCCTGTTGCGGTAAAAGACCGCCCCCTTCCTTTCGAGAGATTTATTGCGCGCGCATCTTTACATGCAGCTTTCAGGGAGGCTCTGGCTTTGAGTCCGCCCTTTAAAGTTAACGAAGCCCATTTGGTAGAGGGAGCTAAGACCTATAGGAATAACTGCTTGGTCTGTCACGGAATCGAGAGTCAGTCTCCAACCTTCATTGCACAGGGACTTTTTCCGCGGCCTCCGCAACTTTTTCAACCCAATGGTGGAGTGACGGATGATCCCATCGGTGAAACCTATTGGAAGGTGAAAAACGGCATTCGACTGACGGGGATGCCAGGATTCGAAGGAAATTTAAGTGAAGAAAACATGTGGGACGTGAGCCTTCTTTTGAAAGAAGCTGGTAAACTTTCTGAAAGAGTCAAAACGACCTTGATGAGTAACTTTTAAAACTGGAAAATAAAAATGAAAAGATCGCCCCTCATGCTTTTAATATTTTTTTTGTCCGTCACGACTCTAGCAAGAAAACCCCTTGAGTTTGTTGACCTCCAAACTGTAACCCCAGACATTATTCAAGAGATCCGTCTTGCAGAATCGCATAACTTTGTTGGCCATCCTATAGTTGGTTTTAAAAAGGCAAAGTGTATTCTCACTAGAGAAGCCGCGAAAGCCCTAGGGGAAGTCGAGCAGGAGATTAAGGGTATGTCCCTTACGTTGAAGGTTTACGACTGCTACCGACCCATGAAGGCTGTCAATTTTCTCGTGAATTGGGTCAAAGACAAAGATGACCAGAAAATGAAGGAAGAATTCTATCCAAAAGCCGTTAAATCTACACTTTTTCAAGTGGGATATCTGTCATCAAAATCTTCTCATGCCCGAGGGAGCGCCGTGGATCTAACTTTGGTCAAACTGCCAGTTGCGAAGCAGGAGACTTTTTCAGAGGAAATGAAATTAAAAAATTGTACGCTTCCCCAGATCCAACGCTTTGGGGATAATTCCGTGGATATGGGAACAGGGTATGCCTGTTTTGACCCACTCTCTTATACGACGGCGCCTGAAGTGTCTGCCGACCAAAGGAAGAACCGCTTTATTCTAAAAGCCATAATGGAAAAACATGGATTTAATAACTTCGCTCCAGAGTGGTGGCACTACACCTTTAAGCACGAACCGTTCACCGACAAGTACTTTGATTTTGACGTGGAGTAGGTGATCCTACTTTTTGCATTTCAAATCTAAGATCATTTGAACTCTCTCATCGCTTGTAGGGGTCCTTGAACTCTTTGGCGGTGGCATTTTATTTTCCGAAAGATCCTTGCAGATTTTTGGAACGAGGGCCAGTTTTTGCAAGTCGTTTAGAGGAAGATTATAACTTTCAAGATTTTGTTGCAGGTGGCAGGAGGCACAGTAGTGGGTGAATAATGTTCCGTGGATTGCGCTCCGTGCGGGAAGGCTTTCCTCAGAAATCCAGGCGACCTTGTTAATATTCTCCGATGACGCTGCTAAATAAACTTCAGACTCCTTAAATCTTTTCATATCCTTTAGAACTTCGGCCATGACAAGGTTTGTATTTGGAGGCCACTGATAAACGAATTCTCTGTACTTCGATTGTTCCAAAACCTTCGAAAGCTTTTCGACCTCGAGGGGAGCTAAGACACCTTCGTCCTGGATAGAGAAATTGAGCCCCTCAGAGATCGATAAGAAAAGGAACTCCCCGGCTTGATCCCGTGAAATATGGCCGACGGGCGGACGCGGAGTCTTCGGATCAAGTATCATAGAGTCCGTTGTCTCTTCCGCATGGAACTCTTCGATAGGCACGCCTTTAAAATCGATGAGATTGAGGGAATGGAGATAATAAAATTCAGATGGTGGGTAATCATTGAGCATGTCAAAGAAAGTATAATCTGCGCCTTTGACTAAGGGCCGAATCAAATATCCGACGGGTTTCCCGTTCTTGGTTTTCAATGCACTACGGTCTGGCAGCACAGGCGATGGGTACTCGAATCCATCCTTAGGCCAATAGTGATCAACGATTTCACTTGTTACTTTTTGATAGTAATTCTTCAGGATAGGATCCCTGGCCTGATGATCCATCTTGCCGAGTTTTAGCCATACGGCTGGCTGGATAAGTGCTGTTTTAAGAAGCTTTAAACGGCACTCGATATCTTGCCCGCAAAGGACTTTGCCTATAAACTTCTTCTGGGCACTCCAGTTGGTAAGTCGGAGATCGAAAGCATAGGTGGCTGCCGGCCCTCGGAAGGTTGGACCGATAAAGGCGTCTTCTTTAGATTGGTAGTTTTTTAGGTCAACCCCGTAATATGTTTTTTGGTTTCCTAAAGCTTTGATGATGGCCTCGGCCACTAAATTGAAATCCTTTTGATGGGAGGGTATGAGGTCAAAATGCCCATGTTTCTTAAAGAAAGCTTCTTCTGAGCCTGCTCTTCTTTGAACCATTTCTCCCCATGGCGCACGGGGAAATATGGGGCCACCGTGTTGGTGGCATTGAATACAAAGCTCTCTATTAGATTGAACAAGATGAGGATGGCCCCCTTCTTTGTAATCTAGGACTTCATGGAACTCAAATCGAGCCTCTTTGGAATTAAAACTGATGACTTCAATTTGATTGGTCGTAGGAGCGTATCCCAAGAATGTGGGGAATTGGTATCCGACCAAGGTTAAGAGCCTGGGATGCTTAAAATCGATAAATTTAGCTTGGAGAGATCGGGATTTGGGAACAAGAACCATGGTCACTCGTCGGCTGGACGTTCCTGATTTCTGGAAGAGGAATCTTACGAGGTCCGGAAAAGGATAAGGGATTTCGTTTTTGTTCTGAGTAATCACTGTTTCAAATACGGAATGAGAGAGGCCAGAGCCTTTATATAAAGCGTTCGAGTGATCGCCGGGGAATAAGAAGCTCACCGAAAGGAGTAGGCCTAAAATAGCGTTCTTAAGGGGCTGAGACATAAATCTGTATCGGAATTTTTGAATCCGATTTTCAGCGAATTCTGCAACTGGCCCTTAGGGCAGACGTTCAGCAACCTTGGGGAT
>JABDDW010000045.1:912-12610 GCA_013287405.1 Deltaproteobacteria bacterium | reverse complement strand
TCTTTGGCCTAAAACCAAATCCTTCTGGGGAAATTTTTGGCTTAGCCACGCGACGACTAATTGAGAGCCCTCGGACTGACCAGTCATAAAGGCCCTAGTTCTAGACATTTAGCCATTAAACCCCAATGGAATCTATCCTGGCCACTTGTTCGCGGCATACTGACGTGAAAAGTTAAACTATGATAACTCTACTTTTATAGAACCTTTAGGGTTAGCGAGGCTAAAAAATGGCGGACGTCACTTTCAAAGAGAAGTTTAGAGACTTCCAAGAACTTGCCCGGGAACATGACATTCTAAGAAAACACAATCTGGCAATTGGATCCAACGCCCCCCAAGATAAGCTCTTACTTTTTGCCGAGGGAGGTGTTGTGATTATGAGTTTGGAGCGCTTCCTGAGAATGCTCCCCGGCGTGGGCGGAACTGACTCAGACACACTTCGCAAGTTATTAAAAAAAGCTGTTGAAAATCAGGTTTTAAATCTTCCGGGAGATAATGCTGACATTACAATTGAACGGGTTGTAAGTATTAGAAACACGATCCTTCATGGAAACTTTGAACAAGCTGCTAGGCAAGCGGGCCTGCAAAGCAAAGAAGAGTATTTCAAAAAGAGATATGATCTAGATATTGAGGAGCTTTATAAGTTCACTGATAATCTTGTTGACCAGATCGACCCCGATACAGGCGAGAGAAAAGACGCCACAAAAAGCGGAAGTTGAAAAATATGAAGCTGATGTTTGACACAAACGTGTTCAATGACATTCTTGATGGGAAAATAGATGTTATGACATTGCCTCCCAAAGCAGAAGTATTTGCGACCCACATCCAGTTGGATGAAATAAATAACACAAAAGATGACCTTCGCCGAAGTCGGCTACTGTCCGTTTTTCACTCTTTAATTGAAGGTGATTCCATTCCAACTGAGTCCACAGTTATAGGTGTGTCGCGTTTGGGTGAATCAAAATTATCTGGAAAGAAAATACCAACTGAAACCATGGTCTGGGATATTTCACGATGGGATGAAGCTAAATGGAGTTCGGGAGAACTCTACGAAAAAATAAAAATGGAACTTGATAAGAAAAATGGCGGAAAAATAAATAATATCCAAGATGCCCTGATTGCCGAGACAAGCATTGTCAATGAGTTTACCCTAATCACCCGTGACAACGATTTAGGGGCTGTGGTTAAGAGTCTGGGAGGACAACACATAGACCTGGTCGACTTGAAGAAGCTCAAGATTTAAAGGATCAGATAAGCTTTGTCGAAAACTCGAGGTATGTTGGCTGGCCTAGTGCGAGTGACTAAAATTGGCTCCTTTTTAGAGCGAGAAAGTACCCTTGGCCTTACCCCAGCAATCCAACGGCCATTAACTGTCATTCGACCCGAACAGGGTCGAAAAAGAGGCTGCTCGACCCGCCCTGGAGTTTCCGACATAAAATTTCCCCAGAAGTATTAGTTTTTAATCAGCGCTTTGGTCTGGTTTTGCCGTGAAATCAGATGGTCATAGTTTTCCAACTAAGGTTTGAGTAAAATAGGAATTGGATTTGGAGAAAATATGAAAACTTTGATCTTGGTGAGCCTCGGAATCGTTTGTCTCAACGCCTTTGCCCAGGACGTGAAGATATCTCAGACCGAACCCACCAATGTGATCATATGGCAATGTCACGGACTAACGTATTCCAAAGATAAAGAAGCGGATAAGGCTAACTGCCTCAAAGAGGGGATAAGATCCCTAAATGCTTTTGGTTGTCGCTTTAAAGAAGATACATCAATTACAACGGACACCGTTGATAATCTTTGCAAACGACTTCAAAATGACGGGCCAGCCAACGGTACTTTCCTACTCAATCAATGTAGAGTTACCTCTACCAATTGTAGCAGACCGATTTGGAATGGAACGGAATGCATAGACGGTTACAACCTCAAATACTTTGTAATCGATGATGAAAAGCGTACGAACGTTTGCACGCGCAAGGTTGGGTCCTCCGGACAAGGTTCAAGGGAATCGGCAAAGTAGAGCGAATTCCCTTAGTCATGAGTCACTCCGTTGGGTGATTTTTCCAGCCCCGAAATCTATGTTCGCGCTGACTTTCGGTAGACATCGAATCTGGCCGGATTCATGTTAGACCCCTGGACGAGAGCTTCAGAATTTCCATTATCGGAAGCCCAAGTTCACTACGGCATCCGTTATACTCTGGACACAAAGGGGTGCGAACCCGAATTTCTAACCATGAAATTTCATAAGAGCCAAACACTTTGGCCCCTTGAAACCCCAATACCTGTTCGTCGTCAATTCCTGGCTATAGCGCCCTCAAAGTTAATGGATTTCATTTCCTTTTTGGTCAGAGCCTCCACGCCTGGGTCGCCTGCCCCGGGAGATAAATCGTCATTAATAACCAAATGATCTTAGAGCTGCAGCAAAGCCAAATTGCTGCACTTTGCGGCAAAATTCCTTCCGTTCGAGAGCGGCGTAGGCTATATAGGTTCAATGCAATTAAAGAACATTGAGCAAAAATTTGAATCTCCCGTCACTGACTTCAAGAGTTGGTTTCAGCGGGAGTATCTGAAGCGCAGGAATAAGAATTGCGCTTATTCGGTTCGTGCATTTTCAAATTACCTAAAACTGGCATCGGCCAGTGTATCTCATCTTCTCTCAGGGAAGAGAAAGCCCTCATTAAAGTTCGTTACTCGGCTCTTTGAACAGTTGGATGTGAATCCCCATGAGAAAGAGCTCATTCTGAAGTCCCTTAAAAATAAAGCATTAAAGGACTACAGATTAAACAAAGAGACCAGATATGAGATGATTGCATTGGATGGCTTTAAGCTAATCTCTGATTGGTATCATTATACCATCTTAGAGCTTACCACAGTTGAGAATTTTAAATTTGATTATTCATGGATCGCGAAACAACTTGGAATTTCAGTAACAGAAACCAGACAAGCCGTAGAGAGGTTGTTGCGCCTTGATCTCCTCATAGAACAAAAAGGAACTTTAATTAAAACTCATGGCTTTGTGACTAATGCTGAAGACGGCGTTACAAGCTCGGCTCTCAAGCAACTACAACGCCACATCCTAAAAAAAGCTCTAGATGCCATCGATGAAGTTCCATTGGTCGAAAAGGATATTACTTCAATGACGATGGCCATCGACGAGCGAAAATTACCCGAGGCAAGAAAACGAATTACGCAGTTCAGACGTGAACTGTGCGAGTTTTTGGAAGACGGTCCCAAAACTCGTGTCTTTAATCTAGGTGTTCAACTTTATCCCGTGTCAAAACGATGCGGAAAATGATTTATAGGAGTTACCCATGAAGTTTCTAAATGGTATCAAGATTTTTCTTTTTGTGAGTGTTTTTACAGTTTCGATAAATTGTATGGCTGGTGCCGAAGGAAAAGGCGGAGCCGACAGTGTGTCTTGCGAAAATTGGTTCGGAAGTGGTTCAGTTCAGCTGGCGGATTTCACTGGCGTGAAAAACAAAAGTCCGTGGATGTTTGATTTTTTGTCTTCAGGGCAGTCAACCGACCTGGCGAGAAAGTATTTAGAACAATACCGTCCAGAAGAGGCACTAAAGATCGAAGCGGCTCTTAAAGAACTCACTTGGAAGGAGGCCATCGGACCTCTAGAAAACCTCCCCACTGGTTTCAAAGTGTCCAGGGCCAGAGCTTTTTTTAAAGGCTGTAAAAAAGTGCAGCTAGCAATTCAAGATCCAGACGGCACGGTCACCTATTCAGACTCTCTGGAAAAGCAGATGTCCCCACTTGAGCAAGGTTTTTTTCCAATTCACGAGGCGTACGTACGCATCGCTCTAAAGCGAGGAGATAACCTAGAAGCAGCCGAGACTTACGCAAGAAAAAGAACAGGGTCAATTTACGGTGATAAAAAGCGCTTTAATCGAGTGCTGTATCAGCCAGTAACTCCAATGCTTTGCGAGGAAATAGCGATGAAAGAGACAAGGTATAAGAACCCGGACCCCGCTGACAAAATATCCCCTTATGATACTGCCTATTTTATGAGGGTGGCGGGTGAACTACTGCGGCTGACAGGATATCATATCGATTACAAAGCGATTTCGGCCGCCGTCTGGAATAGTGGCGACAATACAGTACAGCACGTGGCGGAAGCTCTGTTTGATGAAACGACTCGATAGTTAAAAGTTTCATAGTGTATGGATGATGCAGCTTTAAAATGCTATGATTCTATCTCTGGTCGGCAGCATGCTCTGCGGCCTCAAGTCGTTTTAACAATTCCTTCGAAAGTGAATCAAAGTTCCAACTTGGCCCATAATCTTGATCCACTATTTTGATCGCAATCCATGGCGCACTCGGGTTGGAAAAATGGCCGACAAATTTTGCGAGTCCCGATAGCCTTGCCCGTGCAAATAGGTCTGATACGGTCTTCATTTCTTTATATATAGAATTTCGAATAATTTTTAAATCTAAGTTGAACCCTTCGTCTAGATATCGAGGCATTAGACTCTCCTTCAGACCCCATATGTCGTCCGTCAATTTCCGCAAGTCTGAGTCTTTCCCAACGATAAGTGTGGCATTAGCATCTTCGTAGGCTGAGGAGTGTGTGGGCTCTCGGTACAAAAAATATCCTTGGGACAGGGCAACTGATTGAATTGGTTCACCATAATAGCCCAGCCCATACTTCTTTAATTGGTTGACTGACTCCGCTAAGTTAGTTTCCCCTGACCGAAAACTCCCAGATCTATTTGTTATAAATATCTTCCCAGCCATTTTTATTCCGTCTCCAGAACCCACTATTACAGGCTCCCTTCCCAACACTTCCTGCATTTTATGAAAAAGACTCATGTGGCCAACAAAATATTTTGAATTTACGATTCCGGGGTCAACTGACAGATCTGGAACCCTGTATTCCCACAAAGTGAGCCCACTCATATCTATAAGAAAGTTAAACGGTCTGTGCTGGTCAAGGCGTTTTAGATCGTCTACTTCGGCATTTCTTCCAGTCGAGAATATTTCGCCAGGCCATCGGTATGCGCCTGAATCGTAAATGCGATCCAGGTGTTGACCGGACGTCACAACTACCTTCTCTGGGATTCGTACTGGTTTGAAGTCCTCTGGAGGGGCGTTAAGAAGCTTGATTTCATCGAGACTAACAATGCACTGCTGAAGCTCAAAAGGAGATGCTTTAACAATAACGGAAAATGAGATGCAGTAAAATAGAGAATAAAAGAGCAGATAGGATTGAATTCTTCCGCAGTTCCTCAGCTTTTGATTTGACATAACCATTAAGTATAGCAAGAAATACGCCTGTGGTTAAACTCGAAATGGAAGGTCCTCAGCTGTCAATTATGCAAGCGATCCTTTCTTATTTACATTTTCGTAACAATTGCACTTTGTGGCACTTTGTTAGCCCCGGATTAAGAGGCCCGCATTAATGGCCGCAATTCTAAAATCTCTTGGGAATTAGGATTCACCAATTTATATTCTGTGAAACAGTCAGCCGGATACCCAATGAGATTTGAGCCATTTTCTGGTAAATTCCGTGCCCGATAAAAATATAGTTAGATTTACGTCTCTAGTGGTCAAAACAAGTCCTTTTGGAAGCCGAATATTACTGACGAGGTTTGTACGCCTGGCCGGGCGTTGCTCCAAGTGCAAGTACCATTATTCCTTTAGAACCAGGAATGAACTTTCGCTTCTCGTTTGGACCTACCCTGACTAAAGTTCCAACTTGAAGGTTTATTTTTTGATTTCCGCTATGAAGATAGCCATCTCCGCGAAGAACAACATAGACCTCTTCCTGCCCATCTTTAATGTGATCGTGTTCAGGATATTCGGAGCAGCCAGAATCAATCTCGATGACATTCATACCCCAGGCAGTCACGCCTAAATCCTTTGCTGCTTGCCTAAACTTTATCCCGTCGATAGCGCCAGGCCCTTGATAATACGATATTTGTGACACTTCTTTATTTGTGATTTCCATCATAGCCACCTCCTCATTAAAGATAGGATGATAGATATATGAAGCTGAAGTGTCATCCACTTTTTAGCTAGGCTGAAAGGTTTGACTAAAAGTAATGACTGGCCTCCAATTTAGGCTCGATTTTACGAGGAATTGACGATGACTCAATCTTGAAGAAGGATTCTAGGATTCGTCCTAAGCCATTCAGTTAAGTCGATCAAGAAATCAGTTTTTCAAGTCTTTGTGGGCATCGTCGGGAAACTCGAAAAAAAATGAAAATCATTTGATAAACCAGTTCTGGGGACCGTGACCATTTGTGTTGTAACTGGATTTTAAAAACTGCGCTTCCACCGGGCCATTTGACTCTCCTATACCTGACTAATCACAATTTCAAAATCTACGCTTTTCAAGGCTTGGAGAGTGTTTCCTAAGCATTCCAATTCTGGCCGTCGAACAATGGCTGCTCAGAATTCAGACGCTCGCAGCTCTCTCACTTAAACTCCAAAGGCGTTGAAAGTGTTTGACCTTGATCAAGAAAACTGGGCTTCAACTATGTCAGATAAACAACTTTCTCAGATAAAATGGAGAATAAAGGTTAAAGACGCCGAAATTAAGGAAATGCATGGTAACCCCAAAAAACATCAGTTCACTAAATACGAAATTCAACTGTTACAAAATTATGTGGACGAAGAACTTACAGAGCGAAATTCAATTCAGAGGCCGGCGGTAAAGTAACCACTCATCTATATAGAATTTTACGTCTATCTGAATGAAAATCCTTCTAATTTTGCCTTTCAAAATATCTAAAGTGAGGATAAGGTTAGAAAATGATGTTATGAAGATTCTCATGGCCGTTTTTGTATTTTTGCAGCGGCTTCATCGTCTGGGGGAGATCGAGATATATGAAGGCTTTTCTTATCCTCTTCTTTTCAGTTTTTTGTACGCCGCAAGTCTTCGGGGCCGCCAGTCCCATTCTGAGTTGTGCAGATTCGTTCAATAGCATCAAGATCGATAGCAGTAGCATTACGATTGCACGTGACGGAATTACTTATTCCTTTTTAGCCATAGAAAGCTTCTTTGGATTGATCATCAAGCCGGTGAATCCGAACACTGGGGTCGCTGATATGAGTTGGGCTGTCCGTATTTTTGGGGTCATGGCAATTGATGATATAAATACTGCGGTCGGTATCACCCTCGATACAAACGGCGGAACGGTCCACAGAAAACTTTCATGCGAGCTAATTGGCCAATAAGGCATTTGTTTCAAAAAATTCCTACGACTTCCCTCATTTCAAAAATGTGGTCATTATCTCCAGTCTTTTTGTTCAAGGTCGATCAGAATACTAATTAAAATGACATTATTTTTGTTGCTTCGAGATTTGCTCCATTGTTTCTCTTAACTGTTGAATTTGTTGTTTTAAGGTTTCGCGTTCCCGTTCGCTATTCACATCTTGGCTACAATTGCAGCCAACCTAAAATGCTTCCACCTGCGTGTCTGGTTCCGACATATCGAGGCTGCGCAGAACAGCGACCTCTGTCGTCCCGACGTTTTTGGGGTCATGAAGTGCTTTAGTGAAAGAGGAGTAGGGAAATAAAATATTCGGATAGAAACCGACATCGATCAAATATTCTAAAATAGATCCGGCTCTGGTTTTCACTGAGATCTTATTTATGACGTGCCCTCCGGCTGAGGTATCACCTTCGGCAAGACTCACTTCAGAATGGGGTATCTCCAAAGCTTCAAAAGCGAGCTTAAACGTCCAAGCATTGGCCTGGCAAGCCGTTACGTAATCTTCGATTTTGGCGGTTAAAATTAAACTATGAACACCGTTTGATACACAATTGATCTGGTGCCATGGCTGATTTCGAAACTGAAGTTTGCAGTTATTAGCGACTTTTTTAGCACTTTGTTCCTGGCTAAATCCTAAAAAATGCATGTTCCAGATTATTTTTAAAGGCGTTCGATCTTCTAAATACGAAAGAGCTCTTGCATATACAGGAGCATCACCTCGGGCCTTGTAAATTTTCAATTTTGTTTTCGTTGACCATGCTGGCCCTATCTGAAATTGATCGCTACCAAATCCATTAGAAAAAGTGAGAAGTATAGTGGCAATCAAACAAGATGCTTTCACGCATTCTCTTCGGCATTATTTAGAGTAGAAATAATATTTAAGACCAAAGTCCTGGCATTTAAGCACAACGTAGCCAAAGCTCAAGATCACTACAATTCTTTAAGTTAGTTTCCCGTGATGTTGTAGAGAGATTTTATTCCCTCCTTTATCTGAGGGTCTTCTTTCATAACATGAGTTATCGGGTAGGGCACTTCAATATCCGGCTTTATCCCTACCTGTTCGATGACGTTGTCGTCGAGTTGGATTTGAACCGCTATTTTTGATCTAAAAACCAATTAAATGCTCATGTGGTCTCCAGGCCTTTTTCATTAGGTTAACGGGCAGATCCTTCGGAGTTCCCGCTAGGAGAAGTGGAGTTTGATGAGTTTGTACAAGTTGGAAACTTAGCTTTGAAGGGGTCTAAGGGGCCACAATCTAGAGAGAGGTAATCAGGGTCCAGAGCTTTCCCATCAATGACGGCTTTCGCATGGGCTGATCCATCGGCGGGATTTATTTTGATTTCAAGGCTGTTATTTTTATCTTCGTTTAGAAAAGTTATTTTAAGCTTACATAAACCAGGTTTGCCATCTGGCTCCATTTTGAAGGGTTTTTTCCTTACTAGAGGAGTAACAGGACTAATTCCCTGTTCGCCAATAGAGACTGTATTATCAGGAAAAAAGCGGAAGATATAGCCTCCATCCATAACATTATCCGACGTACAATTAGGATCGACTTTGTTTCCCCAAGACGGAATGTAAAAAAGTAGAAGAGCAAAGACGCTTGCAAATTCAACTCTCATTTTGCATTTTTCGATGGACGCTCAAATTTCGGTTCCTCTTGAGCTGCCTTCCACCACCCCGCAGTTTGTTCTTCTTCATCGCAAACCCGTATACCATCGTCCGTTGCCTGATCCCCCTTGAGCCGAACTGGATCTCCTGTTTGTTCCGACTTTTTATGGGCCTCTTTAAGTTTATCAGGAGAAGTTGCTTTCTTTTTGGCCGTTAGATATTTTACCCATCTAGCTCTTGCGGGAGATACAGGTCATGGCAATGATCCGATGAAGGATCGATATATTTTAGGTAGGAAGCGAATCGTTGAGATTTATAAGAGTGACGTTTTAAAGAAGTATTTTACCCGAGATGAGCGGCAAAGAATGGTAGCTAAGCTTCTTACCCCGGACCCTAAAGCTGACAAAAAGAACTGTTTCGAGCAAAAACTTTGTTGGTACAATACAGATCCTACTAACCCACAGCAGCCTTTAAAGGCGGAGCTTTATGGAAAACCAATAGATCCGATCCTTTCGACGGACCCCGATGTCTCGGCCTTAATATTGATCGATATTGACCGCGCCAAGGCCCTTGGTATTTCCGACGAACTTGCAACCGTCTCAATCGGTCACGAAGCCGGTCACGCGATTGGGCGCTCTGACAACTTAGAAGTTGATAAAATCATCATCGATTATTTAGAAAAACACTACTCGTCTCGCATTAATGACCAAGCTCCTTCGCCTAAACAGGTTGCGACCGTTTATTATCCGTCTTCTGGGGTAAATTTCGGCGACTTAGTCAACCAGTACCTTGGCGATCAACTTGATGGGTCTGGGGACGTGAATTTTAATACCAATGAAGAGATTTTAAAATCAAATGAGGCTCAGTGTATTATTTCGAATCTCAAGGCTAGGGTCGCTCGAGTCTCTTTCGAACACCGACGGCGTCTTAAGAACGGAATATCTATTTGTCCGGTTTACGAGTGTCCGTTCGGATAACCGGATAAAAAATGACCAAGACGCTTTTGCTTTTCTTCTCTCCTTGTATGAAATTTGCTTTTTACTTTTCAATATGGATCTTATCTTTGACAAGGGAACAATCCTTTTGCAAAATCCTCCGCCTCGCCTTGATCTTTCCAAGATTTCAGGGCTCAAGTGGGACCCGAGGGTCAACTCCTATCGCTCCCCTGCATATAACCTTCCCACAATTCAACATTACATTGCTCAAAATGATATTGAAATTAGCAAGACCATTTGGAATTTCCCTCCATTCCCAGGTCAATGGAAACAAGTAGATTTAAGACCTTATCAAGAAGCAGCCCTCTGTGCCTGGAACCTGGGAAGTCAGAGAGGTATTATTGTCCTTCCAACGGGTAGCGGAAAAACTCATGTTGCAATTGCAGCGATGGCCCGAAACCCAAGAAGAACCTTAGTTCTTGTTCCAACCCGGATATTGCTGCAGCAATGGCATCAGCAACTCATTCATTTTTTTTCTGGCCAAGTTGGGGTTTACGGAGATAGCTCTCGTGAACTAGGCCCTGTAACTGTAGCTACATTCGAAAGCGCCTACCGTCATATGTGTCATTTTGGAAATCAGTTTGAGCAGCTTATTATTGATGAAGTTCATCACTTCGGGAATGGAGTACGCGATGAAGCATTAGAGATGTCCCTTGCTCCCTTTCGCCTCGGACTAACTGCAACCATGCCACATGATACCAATCTTATAGATCGAATGTCTCAACTCGTGGGTCCTCCAATCTATGAACTAACCGTCAGTGATCTCAGTGGTACCTACCTTTCTAACTTTGATCTCATTAAAATTCAACTTGACCTTACCCCTGCAGAGAGGAACTGCTACGAAATTCACATTGGGGTTTTTAATGAAGTGTTTAGTTATTTTAGAAAATCTTTTCCAGAGGCATCATGGAAAGATTTTGCATGTTGGGCATCCAGAACGGACCAGGGCCGTAAAAGTCTTCAAGCATTACATCAAGCGCGATGCATTATTAACTTTGCGGTTAGAAAGGAGGAGATTTTAGCATCTATGTTGGCCCGCCATCGGCACAATAAAATCTTGATTTTCACCGCTGATACGAACACCGCATATAAGATATCAAAAAAATATCTCGTCATGCCAATAACGGCCGATATTAAAAGAAAAGAACGTGAAGAAGCCTTACTGCGATTTCGTAGTGGCCAATTGAACACCCTTGTTTCATGCCGCGTTCTAAATGAGGGCTTGGATGTTCCGGATGCGGAGGTTGCTATCATAATTGGAGGCATGCACGGAGAGCGGGAACATATCCAACGTATCGGACGTCTTTTAAGACCGAAGCCGGGTAAACGGGCGTGCATTTACGAACTTGTCTGTAACGATACCGTAGAGGTGCGACAATCCCAAAAGAGGAGGAAAGGTCTTGGTTCCAAAAACACTTTTAACTTACAGCCTAAAGAACAATCAGATCCTGCCGCATTTTTTGGATGAAAGGGATCATCCTTGGATTAGACTTTTATTAGAAGAGTATAAAAGCTTTGACAAGCGTCCTCGACATGAATTTAGACAAAGACTTGAGCAACCATTTCCTTTTGAAAATCCAACAGGAAAAAGAAAATTTGCTCAATTTGTTTTAGATAAATTAGGACGGGATGAAATTAAAGCAATTCTTTCTCCTAGGCGCGCCAGGAGCGCAGTTTTTATGGAGGCTACTCGGTCAATTAAATCGAGAGCGGATATCCTATCGAACGTAGCTCAGACCCTAAAAATAAACCCAATGGCCCTTGACGATTCTCTATTTGCTGATCTACCGGGGGAAAGAATACTAAATTTTCAATCACTCTCCAATTTGTCTATTCAAGAATTTACGTTAAGTGCCAATTTAGATCTAATCAAAG
>JABDDW010000045.1:0-857 GCA_013287405.1 Deltaproteobacteria bacterium | reverse complement strand
TTACGTGCCAATTTAGATCTCATCAAAGGTTTTCTTTTCAGAGCATCGTCCATTGAAATAGAATTATTCGGCAACAGTCGACCTGTCGTACGCCATGCGAAACTTCATGGATTGATTTGCACCGTTGCCGGCAATAATCCTAAGAACTTTACCACTGTAGATGACGCCAATATCTGTCTAAATATCTCTGGGCCATATTCAATTTTTCGACGAACCTTGCTCTATGGTCGTGCCCTTGGGGAACTCGTTCCCTTTCTCCAAAACTGCAACAGTTACAAATTAGCGGCTAAAGTTCACTTAGGCGAGAGAGAATTTATTTTAAAACTTCAGTCAGGAGATCCCATTCTCCCCGCACAAAACCATAAATCCTACGATAGTTTGATTGAAGAACGTTTTGCTCTGCAGTTTCGCAAACTCGCAACCGAGTGGGACCTTATCCGTGAACCAAATCCAATCGAAGCTTCGGGAACCTTGATTTTTCCGGACTTCCTAATAAAACACAGATTCGATCATTCTCAGGTATGGTTTTTTGAGATCATTGGCTTTTGGACTGCTGACTATTTATCAAAAAAACTTGAACGACTACAAAAAGCTAAGATTAGTAACTTAATCTTATGCATTAATGAAAAACTAAATTGCACTCTGTCTGAAGGCCTGGTTGAGAGCCATAAGGTTATATTTTTTAAAAATAAAATCGATCCGGCGGCAGTTCTAAAAGTAATCCAACAATCTGACATTGAATATTTAGGTTAAGAAAAAACAGAGCAGTTCTCACTAAGCGTCTGGACTTGAACCCTAGACATGGCAAGTACTCCATCGACTTCACCTGACTGAACCAAACTGGTGGGTGCCGATCC
>JABDDW010000044.1 GCA_013287405.1 Deltaproteobacteria bacterium | reverse complement strand
TCCTGATTACTCTTTTCGTGTGGCTTCCAAGAGTTGATCCACATTTATAGGACTCGCCGACAACTCAAGAGGAACACTTGACCTGATATCAAACTTGATGGATTTAAGAAGGGTGACCTTGGCCACACTCAAGAAGTCGCTAAGGTCACTGAGACGAAGCTGCCTGCACTTTTCGGAATGGCATCCACCGAGCCATTTGTCATCAAGAGTTTTCGTTATAAGAGCCTGTATTTCTCTCCCTAAACGGAGATGCCTAAAAAAATCGTTATCTCTCCAATCTCGACTGTCAGAATGGATTGGACCCTCACTGAAATTTCCGTTGATAAAAAAGTAAAGATTCCAGAGCCAGGTATGACCCCGTTTGGTGTCTTCTATTACTATTCCACATCTGGAAACTTGAGGGACACCTTCTTGTTGACCACGCCAGTCAGTAATGGCTAAACCCTTCGCCACAGCGTTGCCGTGAGGCAGGGGGTCTCCATATTTTATCCCTTTTTTTGTCTGCTGTGAACTTGTCGTAAAATGCCCACAAACCTCAGCGTTGGGCTCTATTGAAACTTCGGCTACAGATTGGGGTAATTGACCAAGAGCTTTTTCAAAAACAGCGGCCACCAGATTGTGATAATCTTTTGAGACATCGACGAGACGCGCGCTCGTGTTGGCCGCAATGTCTTTTTGATAACTTTCTTCTGGAGAAAATTTTTGTGTTGCAGCAAAATTGTCAAGCCAGTGTTTGGCCTCCGCTAAAATAACCTGCTTCATCCCTTGATCGTACAGGGTCATAGCTTGGTTGATGTTGTCTAGAAATTCTTTGGCGAGGAGATCATGGTCAGGATCGTAATAGACCTGGCCAGGCTCCAAACTCACCATCTTGTCTTTGATATTTTTAATATTTTGTTCGGTGGTCTGAGCTTGTGCCAAAATAGTTTTGGTTACGCTATCCGCCGTCTCAGGATTTTGTGCCCAAACCACTGGTGACGCCAAAATCGCAATTAATAGAAATCCCTTTAAAAACATTTTGTGCTCCTTAATTTTCGTTCTCAGGGTCAATCTTCGTAACTGTGCCGAGACGATCCCAATGAATAACTTTTAAAACTTGTTCAAAACAGGCAGTAGTCAAAACTCCCCGCAAATAATCCTGAAGAGTAGTGGCGAGCCCTCCCCGAAGGGCTTCAAGGGCCGCAAGGGCATAGTCTTTCTCTCGTGGAACAACAGATTTGGCTTGCCCCACACTCACTTTGGCTTGGTCGAAATTCATTGCACCGTAGAAGAGAGGGTTCTCGCCAATCTCTTTTCCGAGTTCCGCCCAATCTTCTTTATTCGCGAGAAAGGCAATGGCCACCGCCAAAGACTTAATTTCTCTTGGAATGCTTCCTCCTCCCGCAAGGGGTCGAAGAGCCATTACAAGTTGTGCTGACGATTCGGCATTTTGATTAGAAAGGCTTTTAAGTTCCCTATTGGCATAGAGAAGATCCATCTTCACTCTAGCTTGAGCCGTGGCTATTTTCGCAATAGCCCGGTCAATCTCGGGTTTCACAGAAACTTGACTAAAAAGCTTAGCTTGTTGTTCAGAAGTTACGTTTTCGTAAATACCTAGAGACAAAAAATTCGGGTCTATGAGCGTGAGACCCGCTTTGTTAAACACATAGCTCACTTGAGACTCTGAACCGAAGCGCAGAACCTCTTCGACGTAGGAGGTAAGAACTTCGAGGGGATCTAGTTTCATCATGAATCGATCTTCGTCCTCAACAAGGTTACTTACCGATCGAATGCTCTTACTGAGAGTCACATCTAAACCGCTCGTTGAGAAAAAAATGTGGTCACGCTGAGTGGCATCGCCAAGGAGAAAAATGATTTGGGCTCTGAACGGATCGAGATAAGACCCCGTCAGAGGAAATAAGATGTTGTTCGCAGAAAGATTTGTGTAGAGAACATCTCGTGAAATCACCTTTTTCAGATGGATGTCTCGAATCACCGAAAGGGTAGAGAATACTTCTTGGCGGCGAGTAGCATCGTCCGTATCTGGGGCGATAAAAGAATGCATGGCTTCATGGATAAGATGCATTCCTTTAGCGTCCTCATCGGAAAGGTCCGGATCGGATATCTTTTTAAAGAGGTCTTCGTCTTCGAAAACAGTTCCATCTGTTGTTTGAAGGGCCACAAAGAAACTTGGGTACCTGGGAGCCCGTCGAATATTTTGTCTTGAGTCAAACTCGATTGGTTTTAGAGGGCCACCAAAACAGAAATTAAGTTTGTGAAGTCTTTTTTCTACAACAAGAGCAAAATACCAGTCTACTTTGGATAAGGACTCTAAAACCCTTCCGACTCCGGGGTTCTCAGCCTCCACTTGGATTCCAGAAACCCAACAGTTCTTTCTGGCCTCTAGAAAATCACGGTTGATGTACTTTCCATTTATAAAAACGAGTTCGCCCCCGCGCACGCCTGCCCCTGCGATGCCCACCCGTGGCGCCGCGATGGTGGCAAGAGCCAATGAAATAAAAATTGGTTTAAAAACCTTCATGGAGTTCTCCCTTTATCTTCTGTAAGCTTAAAAAAATGGGTTATGGCTTGATAAACTTCGGTTCTATTCTTGCCTTTTTCTGCAAAGGCGTTGAGATCGTCTAAAAATGCATTTATTCTTTTTCGAACTTCTTCCAATTGTTTTGGGTCAAAGGCGATGACTTGCCCCCCACTCGCTCTTTCCTTCTTACCTTGAGTCATCACAGCTTTTTCAATAAGAATATTAACGTCCTTGTAGTAACGCTGCAAAGCTTCCACTGGCACTTCTGTGGAAAATAAAAAATTGTCTCTCGTACGGACAAATCTCTGTTTGCCTTTGCCAGGTTCAATAAGTTCCAACCTAAGTAAACGCTCAAGTGTGAGTTCGACCTCAGTCGCAGAGATATTTAAACGTTTGGCAATAGCCTTATTGGAAAGTGTTGGATCACACACAGTGATTAACTCCAAAATGGCAAAACCATACCAAGATGAAAGAAGGCGAAACTGATCTAATGTTAAATTTAAAGCGGCATTGTCGCCTCGGAGGATTGATATCTTTTCAGAGAGATCGGCTCTTCTTGAATCGCTCGAAGTGCTCCCTCTTTCCACAAGAGTTAGAAAAACTTCGGCTTCATTGGCATTAAGCTTAAGACGCTTAGATATGTCGTCGGCCCTATCAACAGAGAGGCGCTTCTTGCCAGAAAAAATCTGGCTTAACCCGCCCGGAGAGAGTCCTATGTCCCTTGCAAAGGCTCTAAGGGAAAAATTTTTGTTATTTTGAACTTTCGTCTCGAAAATGGCCTTCAGAAAGGTAGAGGCCGTTTCCACATTGTCCCTTAACATCGGGCGCAATATATGTGAGGTTGCGGGCAAGTTATAGAGTATATTTTACATTTGGGTAACAAAGTGTTGTCTAATGGTAAACATACCCTAAGTTTTCACCCCAAACTGCCGTGGATCAGACCGCTATTCCCAATGCTACCAGTGACCAAACGTAGATAGTGTCAGACTTATTAAAGAGGTCGGCTCCTTGCGAAGAAGTCTTTTCGATTATCGGCCTTAAAGATTTCTCGGTATAAAATTCTTGTTTAGGGCCCATGTGAAGGCCAAGTCGTCTTGAATTCCAAAACGATTCCCCAAGAGTGAAGTAGTTTGGAGAAGGCAGTGTATGGTGTTGCGCAAGCGCACAGAATCGCAATTAAGCTAAATAATAAAACACAACACTTAAGTGTAAGGTTCATGGTTATTTCTATTGTGCAGCAGCGACTTGGGAAGTCCAGTGAAAACCACGTGCTTATACCATGTCATGCCTTGATCGCAGGAAGGTGGTTGTGCTAGAAGTCCATCTCTTAGGAGGATGTCATATGACGGAAAAGAAATCCGACCCACCCTTGACCCTTGCAGGGCTTGTCAACTATATCGGTCCGATATTCGAAGAGTTAAAGACAGATATTCGTAATGTCAAAACAGATATTCGTAATGTCAAAACCGATGTCCGTGATGTCAAAATTGACCTTACAAGCCAAATACAAGTCGTCAAAGCTGAAGTCCATGCCTTAGACTTAAAAGTGGACGCAAAAACAACCGCCTTAGAACATAAAATGGACAGGGAGTTTCAGAAACAAACCATTTTGATAGACGATTTAAAAAAAATGGTAAAATCCTCCCATAAAATCACTGATAAACATGAAAAGCGTCTTGATACTTTAGAGCTGGATATTAAGCTACTCAAGTCCTCTCCAAAAATCAGTTAAAAACAGTGTTCAGAATTGTGAACAAAAGTTGAAAATCAGTTCACTTTGTATAAGATTAATCTACTGTTAACCAAGGGAAGGCTGTTTGCAACTTTTTATGATTTCAGAACCCCGCCGTTTTTATAATCACAGTCCCTTAGAAGATTTTCTAAAAACACTTTTGAAGGAGAAAAATCTGACGATCCGAGAAGCGTGCGAAATTGGCGGATGCTCACCCTCTGTCCTTCACGGTTGGCTGCAAGGTGCGTATCCCACGGGAACTGTTATTCACCTTAAAAAATTGTGTAATCATTTCGGACATACTCTTTCTGAAGCCCTGACGGGTTCGGCTGACGATGTATAGATGTCGTTAAGAGCCGCCTTTTCAAGAAAGAACAGCTCCCTCGCCTCGGCATGGTACCGACGAAATTTACCTGACGGCACGGCCTATTACACGCCCGAACGCCATTCAAAGCGCAAGATTATTTTGGCTGGCACTGGGGCCCGCGATCCCACTCCCAGCGAACTGGCAACAGCTCTGGAGGCACATCCCGAAGCAGAACTAGAGAAGGGCGCTAAGCTTCTTATTGAGCACGATTTTGAAGATACGACTGACCAACCAGTTGACCTTCCTGGCGGAGTCTATAGTTATGAAGTAACAGATCACATTGTCCCTAGTCGTTTGGAACCAATGACGCTCAGAACGGATTCTTATGTACAACTGTCAGGAATTTTTGAACGTATAACATCAGATATCCAAGATTTCTTAAAAGGCGAAAATATTTACCGCAAACTTGGCCTTCAATACCGGCGAGGAATTCTCCTTTACGGACCTCCGGGGAATGGTAAGACAAGCCTAATTCGAGAAGTTATTCGTACTCAAATACCTGACAAGGCACTCGTCCTATTTTTGGATTCTATCCCTCCACGACGCTTCGTCAATGTTATACGAGCAACTCTTTCAGGACGTTTCAAAATTATTATTTTTGAAGAGCTTGCCTTAACCCTGAAGAACTCCGATCTTGATCATGCCTTGGCCTTTTTGGATGGAGAAATGAGCTTAGATAAGTGTTTGATTTTGGCTACGACAAATTATCCAGAAAGGCTCCCTGGCAACGTAGTGGACCGCCCGAGCCGTTTCGATAAGCTCTACCAAGTTCGAGATCCTGACGAAAACGCTCGAAAGACATTGCTGGAGTATTATTTAGCACGAAATGTTGAACCCGAAGAAGTTGAGGTGACGAATGGATTAAGTACCGCTGGCTTAAGAGAAACCTGCTTGCTCGTTCATCTCAAAGGCATCTCTGTTTTTAAAGCAAGCGAGCACCTAAAACGCCACAAAGAGGTTGTTAAGAGGGAATTCGGCGCCATTAAGGAAATTGGTATTACCTCAAATTCCTTTGATGATGACGATGAGCTATAAAATAAAACACTGTCCAGAGAAAGACGGATCCAAAAGATGGGCGCGCCATCCTGATTCATTCCACTGAAAAAGGGACAAGCTTAATGATGAATGGCCGCAAAAAAAGAGTTCAGTACTTGGCTCAAAAAATAAGGGATTTGAACCCCGGCGATCTCGAACATCTTGAGATCGCCTCACGTCTCATCAAACAAATTATTGGAAAATAGCGTGGCTAACCTCGAAAGAAACCGCGTCCCTACTCAGACACCACTCAGCCAAAACTCAGATCATGACACTGACAACTGCCTACGCTGAGTGACGGTTCTTCTTTTGCGACCTCGATAACCCCTTGAAGCCTTTGGTTTTTGATTCTCACTATTTATCGCTTCTTGGGTCAATTCCCTGAAAATATTTGGCGGATTCGATCCGATCGAAATGATTTCAAGCCTTTAGGTGCTCGAGAAGCCAAAGAACAGCCAAACTGAGTTCAGCCGACCTTCAGCTTCAATTTTGGGTCGAGTTTCTCATACAAATGAATCAGCCTGTCTGTTGAAAACTCACTGATGCGATTGTGCAAGATCTTACTGACCTTGCCCTCATCCACGCCAAGCCTCTCAGCCATATCCCGTTGTGATATTCTTTTTGTGAGCTTGTAGCCCACAAACTTTTGTTGAATATCATGACGGAATTTCTCTAGAGGTGTTGGATTGGCTGGGGGGGCCAGTGTGCCTTCAGCTTTTTCAAGCTTTTTAAGAGCTCGCTTAATTTCAGACTGACTTGGAAAACCCATGGTTTACCTCCGGTAAGCGTTCACGACGCCAATATAGATTTGGTCATCTTCGAGAAGCCATACAAGTTTATAAAACTTGCCGTTCAGTTCTATTTTATCGGTACTAAAATAACTGAACGGTAGATTCTCGTCGTCAGGCTCGATGAATTGACCATCGAGCGTCTTGACCAGTTCAATAATGATGTCGTCAGTGATGCTTGCAGCATGCTTTTCCTCAAAGTGGGGATCAATAATAAGCTTAGTGATCTTCTTCTGATTCACCACAATGCTGATCGCATACTCACGACGCTTCATCATAAACAGACTACCAAAAGTTACCATATTTGGCAAGTTATTTCTGACCGGACGGGAATAGATTTACCACCTTAGCCATTATATCTTGCACAGGCAGAACCTTGAGATTCTCCGTGATGCCGTCAGTCTCTGGTGGCAGTGACAAAAAAAAGTTTCGCAAAAATCGCCACGGAACATTTAATAAAGTCATTTTCCCCATTGATATAATGAAATGGATACAAAACGATAACAAATATAACGGTTGGGCACAAATTTATGAAGACCATAATTTGTGTGCTAATTACCTTTGCAGCCAATTAGATTAAGATGAAACTTTGATCGATGTAACTCCGGTAAAATGAAATTTCTGGGTCACGTGGCCAAGATCAAAAAATCTGTCGCCCTAAAAAGCTCTAGGGAAAAGTCACCTAGGACTACTTCTCGCTGAGCTTCGAAAATGACGCCGACGAAGGATATGAGATTTCTGTAAATACCTTGGTATAAATCGGGTCGGTTGTAAAAGAAGATTCGGCAGACTCAGCCATTCAGGGCACACGTACCCCATGCCAGTCCCCCTAAATCAAAATCACCGACTTCACGAAGCCCGTTTAGGTCTACCTTTGCATAAGTCTTGACAGACTTCATTCCTAGGTGCCCCAAGTGGTCAGCGATCCCCTTTAAAGAAACTTTCTTATTGATCAAATTGGACGCACACGCATGCATTCCCAGGTGACATCGGAGCCCAAGGGGCTATGATAGATAAAAATATCTCCCGGTAATTTGTCTTGGGTCGCGCCCCCTTAAGATATAAGACGATGGCTTCTCCAACTTCTTTTGTCAGAGGGAACACTTGATGGCGGCCATTTTTAGCCCGGACCACTTTAATAGTTTCTTCTGACCAATCAATATCTTCAAGCGTTAGCGCCACAACCTCCGCACTTCTTAATCCATAGACGGCCAGTAATAATAATATGGCTCTATCGCGTTTCCCCTGGGCCGTTTTTAAGTCTGGCTCAGAAAGAAGCTTTTGAACTGATGCCCATGACGGCCCTAAAGGTAAATTCTCATAAAGAAATATCCGCGGCCCATGTAAGCCTTGGGATAATTTTTCTGGGCAAATCTGGTTTTGTTCACAAAAAGCTAAGAACGACTTTAACCTAGCGACTACGGTGGACATGGATCTCCGAGTCAACTTTGACCCTTTAAACTTAATATACTCGTCCACATTTTGGAGTGTCAGATCTCGCAACTGAATGTTATTTTTTGTGGCCCATTGCAAAAAGACCGATAAAAGTCGTCGACTATTCACAATTGTCGTTTCCGCAGCTTCCTTTTCATTTTTCAAGAAGTTAAGATACCGATTGAGAGCGTCTAAGTGTGAGGGAGTGAGATTGCTCCCATAGGTTTCAGTCTTAAGTTTCCCAAGAAACAAAACCCACTGGATTGCGAGCCTCGTTACCATCCGCCGACGAAGAGCCTGATTGCGGAACTTCTTCTTTTGAATCCATCGCTCTACTTGATTGGCAATATCACTCCTAGAGATGGGATTTCCCTTGCTGACAGCTATGGCATCCACAACAGACAACAGCAAAGATGCCCGAACAATCAGCGAGTTACGAGCGTAGCCCTGACTTTTCAAATGGGTTAGGAACCGAACCCTCTCTTCAACCATCGGCATCATTTGATGTAATTTTAGAGAAAGTGGGGCGTGAAATAATTCTTCAAACATAGGACCTCCTTAAAATAAAGGTCCCGGTTTACACCAAATATTATGTGGCGTCCAAACGGGCCCCTCCACTCGGGGAAGTGGGCCCAACTCCACATAAGTAACTACTCCACATAATATAGTTTTAAAAGTTCAAAATCGATCGAGACATTTTCAAAATCCAATTTTTCCGTAGAGAAGGTTCGAGTTTCAAGGTGTGTACCGACTTTTAAATTTGGAGATTTTTTCAAGTATCGCAAGGAAAAGTCGGGCAAAATCTCACAGAATTTTAGCTCGTTAAGGCATAGTCTGTCGAACGAGAAAATCTAAAATAAGAACTTTCATTGGCGTCGCTGAAGATTCTTTCTATCCAGCGACGGCCAGGAACCATATCTCATTTTGAAATACCACTCATTTCAAAGGCGGATCAAAAGTAAAGATTCGTGTGGGGGGTGGAGTTTCATCGTCAATATATCGAAGTCTAAGGAGAGGCACTTTGACTATCTCACTTGTTTTTATAAAATAGACGCGACCAAACTGGTCGGCGTCTATTACTTTTATTCCTTGCACATGCGACAGAAACTGAGGAATAGACATCTTTCGATCTTGAACTGGGTTCCGGGCGCCGAGCACAGTTTGTAAATCAAATCCCTCTTCTAAGTAAGGATAAATTTGCGTAAAATTATGGAAGTCGAGGAAGCCTTCTCCGCCTTCTTTCAAAAGAGATATCTCTTTGCTAAGATCTTCGGTAAGATTTTCAGTATAAGCACACGCACCAACTTTATCTATTAAACCGGCGACCGTCCCGGGTTTTGCAATTTCCTCAATCGGAATATCTTCAAGTAATCTTCCATGCAAGACCCTAAAGTCGTTAGGACTCAACTCAGTCATGGCAATACTTAAGCGGTTAATGGCCCGATTGAAATCTGTTTGGCTAATGCCGGGCAAAGGCGTGTAATGTTCTTTCGTTGGTAAGCTCGCGATGATACTCACGACCTCAGGTCGATCCTCAGGATTTTTAACGTATCGACCGAATTTGATTTCGTCTTCATAATCCAGTAAGGCAGAGGCAGTGCCCGCACCGACGTCAACTAAGATATCTCCTTTCCCAAGGCGCGCTAGCATTCGGCTAAAGGGTGGACCAAAGAAGTCCTCATGCTTCTTAAGCCCCCTCATAACCTGAAATCGATTACTCTCAATAACAGCAGAAATTTTCTTTCCACGATTTTCAGCTAACCGGGCGATTAGGGGTTCGCAATACGCTGGAATTTCAATTCTTTTGGGAGATGGAGGCGTCTTAACGCTATCCTCCGAAGCACCCCCTGTCGAACTCGTCGACAAAAAGACGCAGATAAGCACCGCAGACAAAAGGTTTTGATTTTCGTTTGCAGAAATTAGCCGTGGTACATATTTCATAAGTCCAAGAGAATACTGCAAAGGATAGACCGCTTTTTCGTTATTTTTGGGGGGGGAATTGGACGTCAAGTCTTCTCTTTTGTAGTCAGCTCTGAGGAGGCGTGATTTATCCGTTTTTCCAGAGGGCTAAGACCCGACTCAACGTTTTCAATTAATCCCCACAATGTTGAACAAATTTTGTGAGACTGGAAAGTCAGGATTAATATATTTTCATTTTCACTTGATAGCGTCGAATCAAGTGTTTGAAAGCTCGAGGCGCGTCAAAGATTTTTTGAATTTTTATGACTTTCTTTTGTAGTTTAAACGTTTATGAAGCTCACAAAAAGTCTCGAACGACAAAAGTCTCCCTCGAATCCGTAGAAAAGGCTTGCGATCTCAGGCGCGAAAATTCTAGAAAAGCTCGCATGACCTTTACAGGTTTCAAAATCTTCAAACCCCTCCTAAAATCGTATGGTTTCTGATTTTCCGGCTTCAAAATCTTCTATCACTGGGGCTACCGAGGCGACTCATATGTGTCATCTAAAATCAGATTTCTTGAGGACGCAGGATTGTAGGTATAATAAATTGCGTCACACCCCTTGCATTCAGGAAGCACAATGGTTTCGAACGATGCCCAAGGTACTTGATGTTCAAAATGAGTTCTTAACCCTTTCTCACTAACTACATCTGCGTAGGAAAATGGGACAGCACTTGGATGGGTGTGCACATGCAGAACTTTACTAATATTTGGCTCTTTGGAGTCTTCCACAAAAAATACACTTTCGGGGGAGCCGCTCGTTGTATCTGGCATGTTGGATGTAGCCGCTGAGGCAAGAGCGTCGCCATTTTTAAAAAGTAGAATATCTGAAACTACTTCTCGAGTGCGGTTACCACCCTCCTTCCCAAGCCGAGCATGGGAGTGAACCTGTTGAAATATTCGTCTCACCGAAATTGGTTTGTCATAAACAGTTCGAACTTCCATTGCTATGGTTGTTCCGTTTCCAAAAGTGACGTCAATAATCTGGCCAATATATCTGGTCGGATCCCATTGAAGGGGATGGAGTGTCTTGCCGGAGCGCAGTTCGAAATCCACTTGCGTTGACTCTTTTGCTTCTACTTTTTCCTCTGAGATCTCTTTACGAACTCTGTCCTTAATCTGCTCAATTATTTGAGAATCGCCTTTCTTTTTCGCGAGCTGATAAAGATGAAAATTATCATTGTCTATCCGAAGAAGCCTCACTCCGATCTTCAAATCTATATTTTCCGCGATATACATCGCTGCCGTCGCATATTCCACACCCATGAGGGTAAGATTTGGATAAACTCCTTGCCTCGAAAGCTTTTCAAATTCAACGAGCCTTCGAACTAAATCGAGGTCGACATCAAAAGTATTCTCTGGAGTAAAACTATGCCTCACTGCGCTAACTGTTTTTCTAGCGATATGCGATAGCCAGTCCTCACAAAGTTCATTAAATCTTCGTCCACCGTTAATGTCTCTTAATTCTAAATGTTGAGGTGCTGGACCGCCGGCAGTTGCAACCCTTGGCATCAGAATTAAGATGGCTAAAAATATATACTTATCCACGCCTTCCCAGAGATGAAATAATCAAGCCAGCGGGACTCCTTAAGTTCTAGATAGTTAGCAAAGACGCCCCAATGCTTCCCGTCTATAATATGGGCACCAATGTTCCGCATGGAGACAACTATTGAAAACTTTTGATTTTTTCTCGCCTATTCTATTAAGAGACACGCCATTTTTTGGAAATTGAGGAGTTATTTTTTGAATTACAACCTTTTAGTCGATTCTGACAAAAAGGTCCGTCTTTTGAGGCAAAACTCCCACCGAGAAGTGTCGGCTATGTCTTGCCTCCGAAAAAATCATTTGAAAATTTTTCAAGAATCGCGAGCTAGAGTCGGTCAAAACTCAAAAAAATTTTTGCTCTATTATCATGCCCCATTCATGGCAGGTCGGACCGAAAAACAAGCTCACCCTGGCAGGGCCAAGGTGAGCCGAGAATGTTTTCTGTTCTAAAAGGATACCTAATGAAGCATTTTCTCAACAACAAATGTAGCAGCGCCGATAAAAAAACCATCCATGAGGATATCTGCACTTACAAAGGATCCAACAACGTTTCGGCCTCTAAATGTAATGCTACTTACTCCGCCCGGTAAAACTCTTCTTATTGTGAGATAAATTGCTGCGAGTGAAGGTATCTGATCGAATGGAGGGGGTATAAAAATGATATCAGCTTTCCTTAGGGCGCCGCATGCACCTTGAACACAAGATATTCCAGACCTCTCATTATTTTCTACAAGATATTTTATTCTCTCGAGTTCATCTTCATTAGTCCTAATTTTGAATTCAAAATAACGATCGTCTCTGTGGGCTCTGGCAAGTCTCTGAAAGCTAGCCTCATCGCCCATATTGTCGTAACCACCCATTGTACTCCAAACCTGACCGTCAATAATGAGCTTAGTATGAGTCCATGTGGGGCCGCCCGTTGGATTGTTCGGATACCATATAAATGAGACGGCTTTATTTTTTTCCCTATGACCCTGGATATTTACTTCCTTAGAGCTGGCTATCTCTTTTAACAACTCTGATAGCTGGGGGTGAGAAATATAACCTCTCTTCCAATTGAAGTACGCAAAGGCTTTGATCTCCGAGGAGATCTCACCATTTATGGCTTTCACAAAGAGGCCATAATCATATGCATGCTTAAAAGATGGCAGCTTTGAAGGAAGTAATGGCTCGGACAGGAATTCCAGAAATTCCGAGACAGTAATTCTTTTGCGTAAAATGGGGTCCAAATAAAAGGACAGAACGCGATCACTTGTTTTTTCTAGGACTTGATTGAACTTGGCTTCAATTTCAGAACCTCTTGCCTGTTCTGTAATTTCATCAATCAATTTCAAGTGATCTTCATCTATACG
>JABDDW010000043.1 GCA_013287405.1 Deltaproteobacteria bacterium | reverse complement strand
AATCCCTCAGCGTTTTAGATTTTCAACTAATTTTTCCATTATCCCACTCTGCCAAGTTGGACTACTCGGTTTTTGTCGCGACGGTCATGAATTGCTCACTCATCAATCCAAAAAATCGTCAACGTAATCTCATTTCAGTCCAACGGATTATTTAGAATCTACTGAATACCAACACGACCTTTTAGCACTTTCATGATGCTCGCGGGGTCATAACCAATACCGTCTTTAAAAACAATCTGCACATTTCTAACATCAGAAATATGGGTTTCGGGATTGCCATACACGATAACAATGTCAGCTCGTTTTCCCACTTCAATTGTTCCCACTTGATCAAAAATACCAAGGAATTTGGCGCCATTTGCAGTAGCAATTTGGATCGCTTTCACAGGTGAAAGCCCGGCTTCTACCAAAAGCTCAATTTCGCGATGATCGGCAAGGCCAGCCATAATTGCGCCGTATCCCGTAGGGTCGCTCCCGGCCATGAGAAGTCCACCGGACTCAACAAATCGTCTCTCAAATTCCATTTCTAAATTAAATTCATTCTCTGTTTTGGGCCCCGTCTCTTTAGCAGCCTTGGCTTTTCGGATGAGGACGCTTTGTTGTACCGGTGGGGGGAGTAAATCCATAAGCCGCGGGTCCAGCTTAAATTTAAATGCAAGTTTACTTGCTTCTAAGTTCGCAAGGGTTGATGTAATAGCCACATGTTTTTTTACCAGATCATCAATGAGGTCCCCCATCTCGCGGCTCCCGGGCTTGAGGTAATCAAGACTTCCCTCAGGAGGCGATTGGTCGGGGATTTTATTGGGATAGAAATCAGTACTACATGACATTCCATGCTCTAAGCTATCGATTCCGCGATCAATAGCTTCACGAAAAGTAACAGACCACAAGTGAGCAGTTACCTTCAGGCCATGTCGGTGAGCCGCTTTAACAGCGGCGGCAAGTTGGGCTCGTGTCACACCGTCGTAGAGTTTAAACGAAGTAAAGCCTTCTGACGCCCAGTAGTCTACCATTCGTGCCACCGATGCGGCGTCAGGATAGTCTTGGAAAGGAAAATGGTCTGCCTTTGGCCCGTTAATATAAGGTGCAGTAAGAAATAACCTTGGACCTAGGTAGCGCCCCGAATCGATCATTTTTTTTAATCCCAAATCAGTATAAGGCTCCAAAGATCCCGCAGTTCTCGCCGTTGTAACTCCCGCGGCAAGGTATAAAAGGGGAAAGCTCCAGGTTTGTTGGACTAAATATCGATCAGGCGATCCCTCAGGTAGGTAGGTATAGTGAAGATGCTCATGCATTCCTACAATTCCTGGAATAGCTGTTGAACCGGCAAGGTCAATGATCTCTGCTCCTTCTGGAATCGCGACATTAGTTTCACCCACAGCTGAAATTTTTCCATTGGTCAGAATAATTTTCTGGTTGGCCTTTCCGGGAGTACCACTTCCATCGATCACTCTCAAATTGATAAGAGCAATAACGGGTGCTTTGGTGCGAATAAAGTTTGGTAGCACGGAGGTTGAACTGGGGTTTCGTGTGTCCCTTAAGTTAATATGAGCACAGGCAGAAGTGAGAGCTAAAATCAAAACGGACCCTAATTTCAGTAACGGATTTTTCATGTATAGGAACGCCTTTCTAAAATTAAAGTTCAAGCTTAGCCTCACAAATCAGTCCACTATCTGAGAGAATGACAGTTTTACCTGCTTTAAATCGATCGGTTAAAGGTAAGGCATGAAACTGAGGAACCGGGGGTTCCCAAAAAATATACAAATATGAATCAGGCTGAAATACAACTTCCTTTGGATAGTGAACAATAGACTCAGAAAAGTGAGAGGGATGCCCGTGGGATCTGAAGCAACGTAAAGTTGCGCTACGCTCATCAATGAAAAACCGATGCCGCCAAATGCGAGTCTTTCCATGGACTTTCGGACTTCCAAAAATAATATATGTTTTTCCGGCGAACCAACGCATGAGTGAAACGGGTGGGCGGTCTATATACTTCATGTTGTCGCGATAAACATCATAGTGAACGGGCGAAAAATGTCTTCTCTCCCGAGCGAGCAACCCTTGCGTTCGATCTGGGGGTCGGTTGACGGATCTTACTAGAAATTCAAAATACTGAGTGTCAATGTGGGAGAGGTTCATTGCTTTTGCAAATCGCTCAGCCTGCTCCCAAAAGAGACGCCTTTTGCGGGAAAGAACCATTGAGAGCAGAGAGGGAGAGGAAAATCCAGCACGCCTTGCAAGTGCTCGAAGCGAAAAAGCTGATCCTTTCGATTGGGCGTGTGACAGCCACGCATGAAGAAATTCAATGGGATCTCGGAATTCCGTTATATCGACGAACGCCCTCATGCTCCAATTTTATGGTGAGGCGACTTCCTTGATCAATGCGGATCGTGTTTGTACCCTCATTATTTATGGACCTTTTGTTCATATAATGTTCACCATTGTGAACATAAACATTTCATTTGAGGGGCCCTTGGCATGGAAGTTGTAGCCTTTTTAAGAGTATTTCTCATCATGGAGATTCGATGAAAAAGATATTTATTCTTTTCGTATTATTTTCCCAAGCAAGCCTCGCTGAACAAATTTTCGTCTCTAAGACGAGCCTTGTCGGGTCTGTATGTAGATTTTATTTATCCTCTTTAGGAAATGAAGATCATTTACCCATCACGACTTCTGCTGAAGATCCTTTTGAGCCACTCGTTCCTTTTTTTAGGAGTCATCCTTTTAATGAGGTCCTTGCAGATATTAAGAGAATTCATGTTAAAAACAATATCCCTGGACTTATTGATATTGATCTCAGTGACCTGATTACGACTGAAATGCGTGCTACGATACAACAAAGGTTAAAGAATTTTGACAATTTAAACCTTCAGAATATTGCAGAAAGTATTGGGGCTGGGCCTAACAGGCATGAGAAATTCATGGCCCTTCGCGTTCATTCCCATGGAGGAGAAGATGGCGAGTCGCCAAAAGTTGGATTGTGGACAGGAGACACTACAAAATGGGGCGCCGTAAAAGGCATCTCAAGTGTTGGCTTTCTACTATTTTATGAGTGGTTAGAGAATTTACTTCCTGGAAAAAGGATGCTTGTCAAAGCTCACTATGGTGCAGGCGTTCAGTATCCCTATAATTGGCATCGAGACAGTAGTTACTTTACTATTATTTTCAACTTACTTGGTCCTGGCGCTGCTGCTCTAGACGAAAAAACGAATCAAATTATTTCCATCCCGGAAGGACATTTGTGGATTATGGCAGGCAGTCAGCAAAAGGTCGTCCAACCCCCACTGCATACAAGTCCACTCGTTGCCGAATTCAGAGGAGCGCTTTTTCTTTTCACGGATGACCCGACGGATCATCCGCTCCTTACTTCTTATAGGTGGCTCTCCGGTGTAAAACCCTGATATTTAATGCCGGAGGCAGGCTTCGTTTAAATGCCATCATTTTTTTGTTAGAAAGCACTGTAATTTATTTTGGAGGTTTTCTTTATGTCTAAATTGTTATTTGCGATGCTTTTTGGGACTAGCGTTTCTAGTTTTCAAGCTCACGCACAAACTCAAACACTTCTTAATGACCCTGCCTCTGGCAACCACGGTCAGGTATCGCCATCTTTACAGGGGGATCAAGCTGAGATCTCAAGGTCAGTAACTGTTTCGCTAACCTGTAAGAACTTCAATGGAGACGCGTTTATATTTAACCTCAAGTTGCCTGCCCCCCTCGCTGAGGGAGGGTACCCTGTCGTTGCCTTCGAGAGTCGTTACGCGATTGATCGTGTCGCCGACAACAACGGAACCGACGAATTGCTGCGCGTGCTCAAACTTGTGGCTCAAGACTTTACACCAAGCCAGGAGGACTCATCTACGCCAATTTACTTTATTATGAGTAGCGAAAGTAGCTACTACAAAGGGGCCCCTGGGCCAGACTTTCATAAGTATATCACAGGTTATGGTGGAGAATTTCGAACCAAATCAATCCCCTCTCCAGTCAACCCCCATTCATTCCTTGTCTCAATAAATAGTATTCTCAAGGTTGAACCGCTAGTAACACAGACTGTCCGCCTCAATCATAATATTATGACAGGTATAAGGTACTATTGGAATTCGAGCGAGCCGGTCATCTGTAAATTCAGCAGGTTTTAGAGAAAGAAGCCAGAAACTATAAGAGGTCCCCACGTCGTCGGATGGTAGGCTATTAGCCGCCATCAGGCAAGTGGTGAAGGGAGCGGCGGCGCCGACCGCCGCGCGTCTCCGGTAGGCGTTGCCACAGGAAGTAACTTTGACGTCAATCAATTGAGTCGTCTAATCTTATGAAATAACAGACGAAACACCTGTGTGCTTTAAATGTGAAAAATAACTCGACAGAAAAGAAGCAGATACAACCTGGCACGCGATTGCATGTAAGTGCAGGAGGAATATTATGAAGAACTTAATGATTGGAACTTTAACGCTGATTATTTTAGTACCATTTTCAGCTCGCGCCAATAACCTTGAGTTGGCCACCCTTAAAAAGGGGGCTGCTTTGGAATTAAAACATCGAGTCATTCTACCAAGGGGTATTGCGGAGGTTCAAATAGGAGGATGCGATATTAAACTGTTAAGACCCACTCCCACGGATCGTAATGTGGCATTCCCTGCTGGAAGGGTTTTTAAATTATCAAAAGATGCAAATTTCGCAGATCCAACTGGTTGGGGATCTCCCGCTGATTTGGCGCAAATGGACCTTGAAGATCAATCTGCAGGTAGCATTTCTTGCACAAGTACGAGACTCAGTATCGGAAAAGATTTAGCAAAAGCTGCTGGCGCAATGGTTAGTGGAGTAAGAAACGTCACTACTTCAGATATTAGCCCTGACTTTCAAGTGTTCCCTGATGGTGAGCCAGACAACATTTAAGTTAGGCTGTGTCGAGGGCTCGGTGTCTCGAAGGTTGTCGAGTTAAAAGCAACTCGTTCAAAAAGATACTGTTTTCCTGAACTCCCGATGGAAGGAGTTAAGAGGCTGCTGTAAAGTCATTGGCAATTATCTGATCTACCGTATCGAAAGACGTTCTGGAGCTGGCCGCCACAGGAAGCATTACCGTCGATTGAAACGCGCGTGTTTCCGTTGGGTTCTTTGGATTACGAAAACTGCTTATCATTCGCTGACCATCAATAAGATTTCAATTGAACGAAATCTTTCCATCTTGAGATGGGGGCGTGAGGAATCTGAAATACGCAGAGGGAGGTAACTGTCAAAAGCTTCGACACATCAAATTGTAATCTCTTCCATTGCAACTCATTCTCATATTTGGCACAACATCGAAGGATTCTGATCGTGTCTCAAAAACCAAAAGGAGTTTTCTTGATCACCAGAAAATTTTCAGCAAAAATTTTTGTACCTCTGTTTGTGACTTCTTTCTTGGTTGCTACTCAGAGCCACGCTTCCGAAATACATGTTATTCAAACCATCCAAACGGGCGGCACCAATTTGACCAATCCAGCTGGAGAATCAGGTAACTCCACACCCGTGCCTTCTGTACCGGGTTTCTTGACCTCTAGTGGCCGTTCCCTCATCGCCATCGCTTCGAGCGACGGAAAAGTCATGTTTTTAGACTCAAAAAATCCCCTGACTCCGATCTATACGAAAGTGCCCCTTCAGTCTTTTCGACAAGAGTATTTTGGAGACCTCCATTGGCATCAAACGCCCCGGGGGAAAATCTACGCGTCGATTGCTTACCCTCCTGATAACAAATTTTACGTCATCGATGTCGATCGCCCCAAGAAACCAATAGTACTTCCTCTTCCGCCGCAATCCAAATTTCTGAATTCGTCTTGGTATTCTACACCAAAGGGAAAAACATATTTGGTTTTGAATATATCGACACCCACCGAACATCAGGTCTTGGAGTTTTACGAAATATCCCACCCTAAAAATCCAGTGAAAGCCATGATGGGTCCTTTTGTTCCTAAGATTTTCTCTTGGTATTCCTCGCCCACCGGAAAAACTTTCTTAATGGCGAAACAGATCAATGGGGCGGCGGTGATTTTTGATTTGGCTAACCCCAAAGCCTATTTCAGACCCAGTGAGAATTTTGGTGAGCCCTCGAACCCCAATGGTGCTTTCTTCTCCGATAAGCTTGGTAGTACCTATGTCGGACTGACCGAGAACTATTATCCTGCCGTTAACGGCAATGATATCTACACCTACGACATCACGAAAGAGACCAACAGTGGACTCAATGATAAGCAAGTTTTGGGTCTGGCCATTGATTTGCAGTCATACACAATGAAGATGTGGGAAGCGGGTTCTGATGGACGCGCCTTTACCGTAGTTCAACATAGAAATGATGACCCGAATGTGAGGTTGGGCATTTACAATATGCAGAACCCCAACGTGAGACTTCCACTCGCGTCGCAAAGCGGAAAAATCACCAACCTGAAATGGTACGCCTCGCCGAAGGGTAAAGTTTATTTGGCAGTCGAATACGACTTTGCCAAATTAGATGTTTGGGACATGGACAACCTAGATGAACCAATTCGAATTGCATCTACCAAATGGGCTGTCGGGTTTGATCTTCATTGGTACACCACCTCGAGAGGTCAAGACTTTTTAGCCGCCGATAATGGCTCTGTTTTCGTTTTGGACTTGAGCCATCATACAGGGCTTAACGAGATCAAGAACCCCGAGGCTGAAACGCCAGGCTATAAGTCGGTCTCGGCAGAACACCCGGGGTACACGAATGTTTGGAATGAAAATCCGGTGAACGGTAAAACGGTCTTCATTTATCAAACTACACCGAACCAGTACAAAATTGTGGACGTCACCAACCCCGCGTCAGTAACGACCTTACCCCTTCAATTGGTGCACGCAGCCCGACTACCTCCTGCGTGGCATAATTACCAAAATGGAAACATGGCCCTCGTGACTATAGGGTTAGACAAAACGCTAACCAAAGTGGTCTTGGCCCCGAATCTAGATACAGGTGCTTCTAGTTTTACTTTGAGTGATGACTCCCGAGGATTTTTATGGGTTGATCCTGCGGCCAATGGTGATGATCAAGCCATTTCTTTTTCGGCGAAGGGGTATGAGGTTTTAGATTTAGGCAAGTAAATATATCTTTGATGGCCACACCGGTATAAAAATTTCTTCGGCGGTGCCATGGAGAGCTTATCTTTGTGAGGGACACGCTCAAATGGTGGCATGGTTTCGATCCAAAATTTTTTCCGGCTTTTGTAAATGAAATCCGCGCAAAACTAGATTTTTTTCGACCAGAACTCGCAATATACTTGCCTGTTTTGGAGGAATTTTTCTTCGTCAGTGACGTTCGGGACTCATTAAATCAAATATATTTACAATAAGTTACGATTGAAAGTTTTTCCTTCTATGGCCACATAACTTCGCAATGGCCTGCTCCCCGCAACAGAGATCACTGAGCGCTTGATCGAGGTTAAGAAATCGACCCTCATCTCTTTGAACCTGGCCACACTGCCCGCGAACCATCCTCGATTGAAGCGCTTGTCTTTCTCTTAAACCCTTTTGCAAAATTTTCTAGCGTCTTACTCTTAGGACGCACTGTCAGAAAAATCTGACGGTTTGTATTCCCTCAAAAAGAGGACCCTGTCCATCTCCGCGGAAGGATTAACGATCTCCTTTTGGCATGAAACCCTGGTTTTCTTGCAATTTAAAAAGGTGAGGAGACGATTGAGATCTCCCTAACTTTTAACAAGGAGACTGCCTATGGAGACACACGCATTTCAAGTCAAAAGCCCCTACCAAAAGCTTGCCCGAGGGAGCGTAAATTGAGTACGATAGAGCCAAAGAAGCGAGTTGCGCTCTACGCAAGGGTAAGTACCGATATGCAGGCGACGGGCCTAGAGGCCCAGGTCAGAACCCTTAAGGAATACTGCGAGCACAATAAGATCCTTGATTTTGAACTCTACTCTGATGAAAACATCAGTGGGACAAAATCAAGCAGACCGTCACTTGATCGAATGATGGCTGCTGTCAAAGGTGGCGAGGTTTCATGTGTTATTGTTTATAGCTTCTCAAGATTTGCAAGAAGCGTAACACATCTTCTCTCAGCCCTTGAAGAGTTTAAGAAGAGAAATATTGCGTTCGTCAGTCTTACCGAAAAGATTGATACCTCAAGCGCCTTAGGCATGGCCATTTTCACGATCCTAGGAGCTGTCTCTCAACTTGAGAGGGACCTGATCGCTGAAAGGGTTCGCAACGGATTAAAAAATGCCAGAGCCAAGGGCAAGCATATCGGTCGAGCAAAGCTTCGGGATTCAGAACTTATAAGAAAGCTCAGGAAAGCTGGGTTAACTTATAGGGCAATTGCAGTCATTGCAAAATGCAGTCACGGGAGTGTGCATGCGGAACTTTTAGCTCAAAAACGTGAGCAACGCGAGGCACTTGAGAAAGCAAAAGCCGATGAAGCCGCAAGACAAGCCCAGATCGACTCATTTGCGATCCCCAGCCTGAAGACCGAAAAAGAAAAACCTCCAAAAGAAAAATCGGAGGTGCCGGCCCCTTGAAGTAGAGTTTGCAATTTTGCTCTTTAAAAAAGAAAAGTTGTGGGACTCTCATGGAGATCAATGAAAATCCGCGAGGTCTTAAAACTTTTGAGGGATGATGGTTGGCTTCTCAAAAGAAAAACGGGAAGTCATCACCAGTTTTGTCATCCCCGGAAAGGGGGCCTTGTGACCGTTAGTGTACATTCAATGAATGATGACTTAAGTCCCAAAAATCAAAAAAGCATTCTCAAGCAAGCAGGCCTACAAAAAAAGAAGTGAGCCGCAATTTTTTAATCCCCGTTGTTATTACGAAATCTAAGAACTGTTTTAACGCAAGTTCTCCAAAAGTCATAGGCTGCGTTGCTACAGATACGACCGTTGAAAAGGTTTTGGCTAAATATTCAAGAGCGGTTGCTTTTCATCTGAAGCATGACAAACGGGCCACAGATAAATTATCTCAAGCCCGTGGCCATGTCTCTATTTCCAGATATATCAAAGAACATGGGACAAAAAGCTTTTACACATTCATCGAAGTAAAACTAAAAGGCTGAGTTGCTTTCAACTTTCTTGGCATGGTTCCGCTCCTTCCCTTGATGGGTATGACTTTGTCGTGGATGTTCTCCATAGAGTTGCCGATTAAATTCTCCAATAGAAATAATTCCAATCTCGGTATCGTGGGCTGCCTTCTTTTCAAGATTAACAAGAACTTCGACAAGTGTCCCGGCACAAAGGAGACCCAGGCCTACTGAAATAAGATTAAAGACGAAGCTAATTGGATTCATAAATTTCTCCGTGAAATGAGGCGTCAACGCTGCTATAGATGCACCGGTAGACGCCTCTGGTTGATTCAAATGCACTTTATTTGAGTTTGGCGGTGGTGATTAAAATGCGAGTGATTCTGACTTTAGCGTGTAGCAAACTTGTAGCAAAAATGTAGCATAGCTTTGAAATATGCCGACATTTCATGACATTTCAAGACTCGGTCTCTTGGTCAGGTGCGGTTTAACAAGTTATTGATTCAATTGCGGTAGCTAAAACTGCTTGGCCTAAAAGGGGGGAAATGGTCGGGAATCGCTGGGAAAAGGCCAGTTTTCTTCTCCAACCAGTTATGTAATTGATAATATTAATATTTTAGAACTTCCGAAGTATCAAGATAGAATTCTTCTCCACCAAAAATACGTCAAAGAAGGTCGTTCGGCGAAGAATATCGCGACCGAGTTCGGGTGTAGTTTAACTGCTGTCAAAAAATATCTAAGGCTCTACGGCCTTTCAAAGGGCGGCCCTGGCGGTTCTGTACATCGTGAAAAGCTTGCATATGGCAAGAGGATCAAAGGTCATTCTTTTGAAGTCCACAAGGGCGAAACCCAAGTCATCGAATCAATCAAACAGATGTACCGGGACAACCATCTGGGTCCTGTGGCCATTGCCCGAATCTTAGACACGATGAGAGTACCTACCAAAAAACAAGGCAAAAAGTGGGACCACTCAGTCGTCAAAGCAATTCTTGAAAGAGAAGGTCTCTATAAACAAACGCGGAAGTCTCCGCGAGAAAGAAGTTAGGAATGGAAAAGCTAATCGATGGAATTTTAACCGTGGTTTCAGTGGTCCTTTTAGCCCTTGGCGGACGCTACACTATCCAACAGGTCCTTGCTTGGAGCCAGAAGGCTGCATTTGAAAAAACAGCTCACGGGTTGGGGCGTTTAGAACCCGCCACTCAGAAAATGACAGGAGGCAAATTGGACTTTTAGAAAAAGTGCACTTAAGGTCAATTCACAGGAAAAGATAAATTTAAAGTGAGAAACAATATGGGCGCTTTCAAACAACAATTGATTGAAGAGGAGACTATCAACCCCGCTCCTTTTTCGCCTGAACTACGAGCAGTGCTTTTGATTCTTGAAGCAGATAGAGAACTCAGGAATAAAGCTCTCCCTCATGTCGATCTTGTTCACCAAGAAATCGATTGGGATTCCATTTATGAGAATGATTTTGGCGGAGGCCATTGGGCGGCCCTCTCGTGGGCGAAGGCCATTTGGTGCGACCAAGTGTCAACGAATGCTGACCCTTTCGACCGCGCTTTTGCAATGGATCAGAAATTACAGGTAGCGGTTGTAAAAGCCCTTGCCACTCGGTGGGGTTTGATCGGTGAATAGCGTTGAAAAGACAATTGAACTTAAATACATTCAATAACAGGTGTCTATGATTCAAAAAAGAAAAGTTTTTTTGTACGGAAGAGTTAGTACAGACCAGCAAACTGGGGGCCTTGAATCTCAGGTCCGAGCTCTGAAAGAATATTGCGCCATGAATAAGATTACAGAGTATGAGATATTCACTGACGAAAATCAATCTGGAACAAAGGCCTCTCGCCCCGCTCTTGATCGTATGATGGCAGCCGTTAGAAATGGTGAATGCTCTTGTTTAGTTGTTTATTCTTTCTCAAGATTTGCGCGGTCTGTTACTCATTTGCTTCAGGGGCTTGAGGAACTAAAACGGCAAAAAACAAGTTTTGTCAGCCTCACAGAAAGAATTGAAACTGACTCCCCCATAGGAAAGGCCGTCTTCGTAATTATCGGAGCTATCGCGCAACTTGAACGCGATTTAATTTGCGACGCTATAAAAAAATGCAGATGCTCCCGAAATTGGAAAAAACCGGGAGCTGCCATTAAACTGATTGTTGCGAGACAAAACAGTTTAACAACAGGAGATCATCTGCATGGAAAACTATATCGGAGTCGATGCGCATAGTAAAACCTGTACTTTCGTCGTTATGAATAAAGATGGCGAGATTATTAAGGAAGGCACGTTTAATACGACCGAGAGAAATCTTAAAGATCTTGCCCGCTCAGTTCAGAGTCCAAAGTCCCTGATATTTGAAGAAACAAACATCGCGCAGTGGGTTTACTGTGTTCTTAAAAACGAAGTGGATAAACTTATCGTCTGTCACCCTGCTCATTTACCTAAGAAGTCAGGGCCTAAGAACGATTACCGAGATGCTATGCACCTGGTGATGCAACTTCGAGCCGGCAATTATACTTCTGTCCACCATGAAGACAGCCCGCTCATGAATCTTCGCGCCATTGTAAATCACTACGAAGGATCAGCTGTGAGACTTGGCATTTTGAAGCAAAATTTTAAGGCGCTCTTAAGAGGAGAAGGTCTTTCAACGCAATCGAGTCACTTGACCTCAAGAAATGAAAACAAGTGGCAAGAATTTAAAAATCCCTCAAAACGCATCGTAGCTGAACGGCTCTTCAAAGAGATGAACGAACTTGAAATGAATAAAAAGAAATGGGCTGAGGAATTTAAAGCAAATCGCTTTGAAATCCCTGTCATTAAAAACCTTGGCTCCATACCAGGTGTTGGTCCCGTGAGAGCACATGCGATTGCGGCGTATATGTGCACGGGTCATAGGTTTGAAAATAAACATAAACTCTGGTCATACGCAAAACTGATTCGTCACCGAGATGAAAGTGATGGATATATTTTAAGAACTAGAACACCGCATGGTCGGTCTGAACTGAAGAATGCTTTTATGGGTGCAGCTCAAAGAGTAATCATCTCACCCGCAGATACAGCGCTTAAAGATTATTATCTGCATCTTATGAACAAAAAAGGTCTCGATAAGCGTGAAGCCAATAAAGCACTCGCGCGTAAAATTGCTGCCATTTGTTTGGTGGTTATGAAAAAAGGAACAAAATACGACGAAGAAATAGTGAGAAAGTCGTTTAAAGAATAATTCTCCTGACGAGTTCTCTTGAAATGATTTTGGGGAGCTTATCAGGATAGGAGAATAGGACCATACTAACGCTCATGGCCGTGGTCTCTTCATGGGTGGCAGCTTATGCATGCCGGTCACTGAAAAGACTGTGAAGTTGGAAGGCCCATATTAGTGCGACTGTCCACCTCCTACTTATATCCAATATAGTCATGGCACTTGATGCCCAGACAGGCGAATGAAAGTGAATTCTCTTTTTACGACAATATAAATTAAGACGAACAAAATTGTAGTTTAGAGAACTTTGAAGAGGGATTTTAAATAAGGACTTGAGGAGCCATGGATGACTCCAACGGAATTGCTTTAACTTTTTTCTTGCATTTTTTTACAAGTGAGCGCGTAAAAAACGGTCTCGCAAATGCGAGAGCCAAAGGAAAGCTGATCGGAAGAAAAAAACTTCGCGATTCAGATTTAATCCGAAAGCTTATAAAGAGTGGACTTACCTATAGAGCCGTGGCGAGCATCGCGAAATGTTCGCACGGTTCAGTCCATGCCGAGGTGGTCGCGATGAAAAAAGATGCTTTGGCTGAAGAAAAGAAAAAAGAGGAAGCAGCAAGACTTGCAAAGGAACAAGCTGAAGCCATCGAAAAACTCTGCAATGAAAATAAAGCGCCAGAATTTCCGAATGTCCAAACTGCTGAGCCAGTAGCGGCTTAGAAGAGCCTAGGGACCTTGGCCCATGGTAGGGCCAAAGAAAAAGGGGTAGTCGTCCCACTGCGGTCATATGCAGCTCTCGGCCTCTCAGGCGTCCAGGAACTCAAAGCGGACCCCTTTTTAGACCAATGCGGTCAGAAGGGTGGCAATCCTGGGCGCCCGAGCGCTGCCGATTAAAAGCCAACAAAATGCTCATCCTAAGTATG
>JABDDW010000042.1 GCA_013287405.1 Deltaproteobacteria bacterium | reverse complement strand
ATTCTCTGGGAGGGGCAACGGGTGGGAGGCCCGTGTTTTTTCAAAAAGATCATGATTTGATGTAAATAGAGGCTCGGAGTTAATGACGGGCAAGAAGAGATCTAAATCCGTACTTCCTGGAATACAAACTTGGCTGCAAACAAGCCATTTGACCTTGGCTTTAATCTCAAAAGGTTTTTCAGAAAGAAATTCTGGAATTTTGAACTTTGAAATAAGGAGGACTTGACCTGAATAACCGTAGTCCGCCAGTGGACCGACGATGATCTTCTCAGGAGCCGGCCAGCCAATTGGTCTCGCAGTGATATCGAAGGGAAGTCCCCAAATAATCCGCGGGGCTTCCCCAGAGTCGCCAGGGTTTTCCCAGTAGATATGCCACCCCGATTCTAAGACAAACTTGATTCCCACCTCTAGATCTTGTCCCGCTTTAACTGAGGCTTTCTCGGTGACCAGCTCTGCAGAAATATGAGGTTTGGTGGAAAGGGTTTCGGCCGAAGCAAGGACGGATGAAAAAATGATATTGAGTACAAGTAGGCCCATCTTAGATGGCTTCAAAGAGTTAAAAAAAGAGTTCAAAAGGAGTCCAAAGTTTCCCTTAAACATAAGTTGCACTGCTCACTATAGAACAAAGGTTTCTTTATTGCGCCAAAATTCTGACTGAACTTTAGCAGTTCATTGGCGGCTGTCGATCAAAATTCTTAAAACCCCTTCTAGAAAAATCAAGTGCTTACAAAATTCCAACTAGACCAAAGTTATGTGGCATCGCCATTGCTTTGTTGAGATTCGACAAGTCTCGTTTACGGATGGGGAGGATTATTTGTGGCTGATGCTGCATCGAAAGAAAAAGAAGAAATTTCCATACCTCAGGAGCGAAAGGGCGGTGGTGAGCCACAAAAACCCCTACTGCTTATAATAGTTGTCGTTCTTAACATGCTCGTGATGGCTTCGGTGGTTGGGGTTGTTTATACCTCTTACAAGGCCGAAAAAGCAAAACCGAAACTCCAAGATGTTATTCAAGGAGAGAAAGAGTCTGAAGCTAAATCAGCGAGTGGGGAAGCTAAAGATGATGTCGTAGGTAAACTAGTCCCGATGGAAACGTTTCTCGTTAACCTTGCCGGAACCCGGGGTAATAAACTCGTTAAAATTAATATGGAACTCGAAGTTGATAACCCTAAAGTCGAAGACGAGATCGACCACCGCAAACCTCAGATCCGTGACATCATTATTATTCTTCTCTCCAGCAAGACGTACGACCAAGTGACAACCCGCGAGGGTAAAGAATCTCTAAGGGATGAAGTGAAAGATACTGTGAATAGCTTTCTTGTAAAAGGAAAAATCAAGAAAGTTTATTTTACCGATTTCATTGTGAATTAGAAAAAGAGGTTAAGACTCATGAATCAGGTCCTCTCACAAAATGAAGTTGACGCTCTCTTAGCAGCCGTCTCTGAGGGAGAGGTGAATTCAGAATTAGGTTCTGGCGGTAACGACGCGCTTGATTCAAATGTCATCGTTTATGATTTGACCAGTCAGGATCGCATTATCCGCGGTCGAATGCCCCAGCTGGATGTTATCTATGAAAAGTTTATGCGGGCATTTCGAGTTTCTCTTTCTAGCGCTCTAAGAAAAATCGCTTCTCTGAATCACTCTTCCACAGATTTTTTAAAATTTGGAGAATTCATAAATACCCTTCCCATTCCCACATGCATGAGCGTTTTGAGATTCAATGCCTTGAGGGGTTCTGCTCTCTTAGTGGTAGAGAGTAAGTTAGCGTATGCTCTTGTTGATAGTTTCTTAGGGGGAGTCGACAGGCCCTACACAAAAATTGAGGGCAAAGAATTCACGGCCATTGAGTTGAGCATCATTAGGCGAGTGGTCGAGCTGGCTATTGCTGATCTAGAAAACGCATGGGCTTCCGTTTCTAAAATTGATGCTAGTTTTGTAAGAACAGAAGTTAACCCGCAATTTGTCGGAATAGTTCCTCCCACTGACGTTGTTATCGCGTCGACTTTTGATGTGGAATTAGAAAATGCGAACGGGACGATCACTTTGGTCATTCCCTATTCAACCATTGAACCCATAAAGGCCAAGTTGGCCAGCGGGTTTCAGGTCGAATCGGATCAAACGGACAAAAAACTTTGGACGGCAATACTCGAAGAACAATTTCTCGATACGGAAGTGACCCTGCGGGTAAGCCTGGGAACGACAGAAATTTCAATGGATGATCTTTTAAATATGCAAGTGGGTGATGTTATTCCGTTGGAGGCAGATGCCACCGGCGAGTTAAATGTCGACGTCGAAAGCGTTAAAAAATTTAAATGTTATTACGGTGTGAGTCACGGCAATGTCGCTGTTCAGGTCACACGCGTACTTCAAGGAAGGCACGAGGGAGGGTAAATGGCAGATAAGGCGGCAGCAGAAAATGCGAATCCAAGCCAAGGAGCGACCGTTACAGAATTGAAGCCGGCAGAAAACACCTTAAGCGCGGCGCCGGTCGGTGAGGGAGAAGCTCCAGCAGGAAGGCCTCGAAATCTAGATTTGATCATGGACATACCGTTAAAGGTGACCGTGGAGTTAGGGCGTACAAAAATGGTTGTTCACGATCTTCTAGCCTTGGGACAAGGGAGTGTCATCGAGCTCAATAAGCTTGCCGGCGAACCTATGGAGGTTCTTGTAAACGACAAGCTCGTGGCGCGTGGTGAAGCCGTAGTCGTTAACGAGAAATTTGGAATACGACTCACGGATATTATTTCCCCAATGGAACGCATTCAACAACTTAAATAGACTTGGGAGTCTGGTATGATGAAATTCATAGCGTTTGTGGCCTTGGTTGTATCTTCGGCCACCCCGTGCTTTGGTGACAACCCAGCGGGGCAGCTCATCGACGAAATGATGAAGAAAAATTCATCTGTGGTCACCGCCGAGGACGCTCTGCCAAGCAAGACTAAATCTGTTGATAAAAGCACCTCCAAGGGGCCTGACTCCGAAGCCAGCCAACCCGTTTTCAGCAATCCTTCGATCAGCCCAATGGCCAGTGGGTCTCCAAAAAATCTTTGGGGTCGTATGTTTTTAAGTCTTGCCATTGCCCTTGGTGTTTTTGCGTGTGGAGTTCTCGTTTACAGAAGGTTGCGAGGTCCCAGGAAAATCAGCCCCCGTACAAAAATGATTGAGATTTTAAATCAACAATATTTAGGGCCTAAAAGATCACTTGCCGTCGTCCGTGTTGCTGGAGAGGCCGTACTTATTGGGATCACTGATGTGAATATTACACTTCTTAAAACTCTTTCTCTTCTTGATGACGACATGCCCTCGGAGACCCAAGAAGCACGAGTGGCGCTGAAGAAGAGTGAAGATAAAAATTTCTTTAACACTGTAACAAAGAAGGTCGAAGCCGAGCGAAGGCCTCGTGAAGACGAGTTTAGCATGCAGGGGTTAAAAGAGCTCATTGGAGACCGTCTAAAGAATATGAGGGAGATTTAATGATTTTGAAAAAGATCTCTACTCCTTTTTTGTTGGGAGTCCTTATTGCGGTGATGATCGGCTTGGGTTCAAGTCGTGTTTTGGCTCAAGCAAAAAATGTTAATGGAGTCACTCTTCCTACTTTAAGCTTGGGATTTACCTCGACACAAAAACCAGAGGAAGTTGTCAATGTTGTAAAAATTGTTGTTCTTTTGACCATCCTCACTTTAGCTCCCGCCATACTTATAATGATGACCAGCTTCACAAGGATAGTGGTGGTCTTGGCCTTTCTACGACAGGCTCTCGGGACTCAACAGATGCCCCCTAACCAACTGATTGTCGGCTTATCTCTTTTCTTGTCGCTTCTCATTATGTCTCCGTTCTTAAACGATATAAATTCAAAAGCCCTTCAACCTTATTTAAAAGGAACAATCTCCCAGGAAGATGCTGCGGATCAGGCGATGCGACCGCTAAGAAAATTTATGTTTGCTCAAACCCGAGATACAGATCTTTCCTTATTTTTAAAAATGGGCCGAATTGATCAACCCAAAACTCGGGCAGATGTTCCGAGTATGGTTTTGATTCCCGCCTTTGTTATTTCAGAACTTAAAACCGCCTTTGAAATTGGATTTATCATCTACTTACCATTTCTTATTATAGATATGGTCGTGGCCAGCGTCCTTATGGCCATGGGGATGATGATGGTTCCACCCATAGTTGTCTCTTTGCCTTTTAAGCTTATGGTTTTTGTTTTAGTTGACGGCTGGGGGCTCATTATCGGGTCACTAGTAAAAAGTTTCGGATAAGGAAGACTATGTCGCCAGAACTTGTTGTGACTCTAGGCCAAGAGACCATTAAAACCACGTTACTCTTAGCGGCTCCTCTTTTGCTTTGCGCTCTTTTGGTGGGTTTGATGGTCAGTATCTTTCAAGCGGTAACGCAAATTAATGAAGCCACATTGTCTTTCATCCCAAAAATCCTAGCAGTTGTTGTGGCACTCGTCATTTGTGCGCCATGGATGTTGCAAGTCATAAGTAATTTTACAACGACACTGTTTCAAAACATTGTCACTTACGTGAGATAGGGTCTAAACGTGCTTGAAGTTTATCACTTTAATGAAATCGAGATTATAACGTTTGCACTCATTTTGGTGCGAGTGAGTAGTTTGCTTGTCACCATGCCTATCGTTGGGACTCGAACGGTTCCTAATCCCGTTAAGATCTTGCTTAGTCTCTCAGTGGCCTTGGTTTTGTTTCCTTTTTTACGCATTCAAAATCCCATTGATGCCGCCTGGAAGGATCATCTTCTTGTCTTGATCATTCGTGAAGCCTTTCTAGGCGTGTTTCTGGGTTTCTTAGCACGAATGATTTTTATGGGAATAGAGATGGCTGGTCAAATCTTAAGTTTTTCGATCGGTTTAAGTGCGGCCCAGTTGGTTAATCCATCCTTTGGTGAATCAAGTTCGGTTATGGAGCAATTTGAAATCGTATTGGGGACACTGATTTTTTTAGGGATTAATGGACACCACATCTTTTTTGAAGCCCTTTTCAGGAGTTTTCAATTCGCTCCAGTGGGTATTTTATCTTTTAAAATAACTGCTATCAATTCGATAACAGTGATGGCTCAAGAGGTGCTGGGTATAGCGGTAAGGCTAGCAGGCCCTATGATCGCCGTTGTGTTATTCTTAAACATTGCCCTGGGAGTCATTGGGCGAGCTGTCCCGCAAATTAACGTTTTTGTCATCAGTTTTCCCGTAAATATTTTGGTGGGGCTTTTTATTTTTATGGTGAGTATCCCCCTTCTGCTCACGGTGGTGGAGTCAGACTATATAAATCTAGGTCAACAGATCATGACTTTTATTAAAGAATTTTGAGGTAAGAATTGGCTGACGGTGAAGAGAATTTAGAAGAAAAATCAGAACAAGCGACTTCGCAGCGCCGTGAAGATTTTAGAAAATCAGGTCAGGTGGCTCAGAGTCGAGAAATTGCCGGCGTGCTTATCATGTTGGCCATTGCTTGTGTCTTTTATTTTCTTTCTCGGGAATTCTTAGATCAGGTCACAACCTTATTTACTACGGCGTTTACCGACCAACTTGTAGTTGCCGCCCGAAGTGGAGAAATCATTGCTCCAATGAAAATGGCGTTATCGAAGGCGTTTTATATTTTAGCTCCAGTATTTGGGATCACGCTTATCGCTGGTGTTGGGTCCACCGTTGCTCAAATCGGGTTTCTCACGGCGTGGGATCAAATTTCTCCTGATCTCAATCGAATTAATCCGGTCTCTGGATTGGCTAAACTGTTGACGATGCGAAGCATAGTTGAAGGGTTAAAGGCTCTCTTGAAGATCGGAATTATATCCCTTGCGGCTTACTGGACTATAAAAAAAGAAATAGCTTTTACCCCGCAAGTTGTCCAACTTTCTGTGGGGCAAATCTTTGCTTATATGGGACACGTGACTTTTAAACTTGTGGGGGCGATCAGTGGACTTATGGCTCTCCTCGCCGGTCTTGATTATGCCTATCAACGTTGGGAACTAGAAAAACGGATGCGCATGACAAAGCAAGAGGTTAAGGAAGAGTTTAAACAACGTGAGGGGGATCCCCTTATTAAGTCTCGAATTCGGCGAATTCAAAGAGATCTCGCCCAGAAGCGCATGATGGAGGCTGTTCCTAAAGCCGACGTTATAATAACAAATCCGACTCATATAGCTGTGGCTTTGCAATATGATCGAGAGAAAATGGTGGCTCCGGTGATGGTCGCAAAAGGAGCTGATCTAATCGCAGAGAAAATAAAAGAAATCGCCAGAAAACATAATGTGCCGGTTGTTGAAAACAAACCTTTGGCTAGAAATTTATTTAAGAATCTCAAAATTGGCCAAGCTATTCCTAAGGCTCTCTACAATGCCGTGGCCGAAGTTTTGGCCTACGTTTATCGATTAAAAGGCAAAATACAACAAATGAGTCGAGAAAGTGGCCTCGAAGAAAATGGTGGGCTCTAAAAAGTGGATGATCTGTACCAATTTTTAAAGGGATTAAATAAGTACACCCGAAACACCGATGTCATGATTGCAGCGGGTCTTGTCGGCATCCTCATTGTTATGCTGATCCCTATCCCTCCGATCTTGATCGATATGTTTTTGACCCTTTCGTTTACCTTAAGTTTACTTGTTTTACTTGTAGCCATTTATACGACTAAACCTCTAGAGTTTAGTGTTTTTCCAAGCATGCTCCTTATTTCAACGTTATTTCGACTGTCATTAAATGTGGCTTCTACGCGATTGATTCTAGCTCACGGTAACGAAGGGGCCTCTGCTGCAGGGGGGGGTCATTCAAGCCTTCGGAAGTTTTGTCGTTGGGGACAATTATTTTATCGGAATCATCGTTTTTACGATTCTAGTCATAATTAACTTTGTCGTTATAACTAAAGGTTCTGGTCGAGTTGCTGAAGTTGCAGCTCGCTTTACCTTGGACGCCATGCCAGGTAAACAAATGTCCATTGACGCTGATCTTAATGCAGGTCTCATTAACGACGAAGAAGCCCGTAAGAGAAGAAAGAATATTGAATCTGAGGCCGATTTTTATGGATCCATGGATGGTGCTAGTAAGTTTGTACGAGGAGATGCAATTGCGGGTATTATTATTACCTTTGTCAATATCGTCGGTGGCCTTCTCATTGGCGTTATTCAAAAAAATATGGCTATTGCTAATGCCGCGCAAGCATATACGCGATTGACTATCGGTGACGGTCTAGTCACCCAAATTCCTGCTCTAATTATTTCTACGGCGGCAGGTATTGTGGTGACTCGGGCCTCTTCTGGAAAGAACCTGGGTAAAGAACTCACATCTCAACTTTTAGTTCATCCAAGAGCTATTGCCATTGTTTCGGGAATCCTCTTTCTCTTAGGTCTGATCTCCGGAATGCCAAAAATTCCCTTTTTTATCTTTGCTCTTTTAGGCGCTGGACTCTCGTGGACGATTGGTCGGATGCAAAAAGAAGAGGCGTCGGATACCAAAAAACGTAGCGAAGAAGCCGCGCTCAAGCCTGATAAAGAGAAGATTGAAAATTTACTTCCTCTTGATGTTCTGGAACTTGAAGTGGGCTACGCCCTGATTAATATCGTTGATAGTGACCAGAGTGGAGATCTCCTGGAGCGAATTGTAAGTATTCGAAAACAATTTGCCATGGATTTGGGAATCGTTGTTCCCAGCGTCCATATTCGGGATAATCTACAGCTTCAACCCGGGGAATATCAGATTCTTATTAAAGGGGTTAAGGTGGCTGGCGGCGCCCTCATGGCGGAACACTATCTAGGAATGGATCCTGGCAATGTGAGCAAGACCATTGAGGGAATCGAAACGACTGAACCTGCTTTTGGTTTGCCGGCGCTGTGGATTTCGAAAGCCCAGAAAGAAGAAGCCGAGCTTGCGGGATATACGGTTGTGGATTTGCCGACTGTTATCGCCACTCATTTGACCGAAGTGATCCGAATTCACGCGCACGAACTTTTGGGCCGCCAAGAGGCGCAAAGGCTGATCGAGAATTTCCAGAAGAATTATCCAAAGGTCGTTGAAGAGCTCATTCCTGGAATTCTCCCCCTTGGGGCTGTTGTTCGCGTTCTGCAAAATCTTTTGAGAGAACAAGTTTCGATTCGGGACTTGCTGACTATTTTTGAAACGTTGGCTGACGAGGGTATCAAATCTAAGGACACAGACGTCCTTACGGAAAGCGTCCGCCGAGCTTTGGCCCGGGGAATCACAAAGAAGTACACCACAGACGAAGGTCTTGTTCCCGTACTTTCCCTAGACCGAAAAGTCGAAGAAATGATTTCAAATTCTCTTCTTCAGACGGAGGCGGGGGTTCAACTGGTTTTGGACCCTCAATACGCCCATCAAGTGCTCCAAAGCATTACCAAATCTATTGAAGTTAATCCGCAACTGGCGGGACAACCGGTGCTCCTCACAAGTCCGACGATTCGTAGACATCTTCGAAAATTAACTGAACGGTTTATTCCACAACTGGTTATTTTGTCACATAATGAGTTAACCGCTTCGGCCAATGTGAGATCTGTAGATGTTGTGAGGGTAAGAGATGCAAGTTAAGAAATTCGAAGCTAAAACTATGAAAGAGGCCTTACAAATGGTGAAAGAGGCCCTCGGGCCTGAGGCCATCATTCTTAGTGCTAAAGATCACAAAAAATCTTTCGGCCTGGCGGGTGGAGGAAGTATTGAAATCACTGCGGCCATATCAGAAAAATCTTTAAGCAAAAAACAATATGTCGAAAATCGTCTCCAACCTAAGGCTAAAGAACAATTTCGAACTCAAAGTGCGAAGGCTCAAAAAACTTACATCGAAAACAGTATAGCGAGGCGAACTCGTGTAAGCCATTTAGATCCGAGAGCTGGAATCGGCGCAGTGGCCCAAAGACCCATGACGTCTAGACGCTATATTGATATTGCTGATGAAGAAGAAAATGTAGGTCAAGCCGCGGCGTTAAGTGGGAGAAGAGTTGATGATTTGCTTTCTGAATTCGTTAAACCTTCGGCAACAATTAAAGAAGAAGAGTCAAAAGACGAAGTCACCACCCTAAGAGAAGAGGTTTACGCGTTAAGAGATCTTCTGAGCCAGATGCAAAAATCTGGGGCCACGGGGATGAATACGACTCAATACCCTGGGGCCGAGCACGGATTCCCTTTTGAGCTGAGCGCTAATTTTGAGAAACTTCAAAATGCGGGTCTGGACAACAAGTACATAGTGGAAATACTTGGAAAAGCAAACAGTGAATTGACGGCCCTCGAAAAGAAAAGAAGATCCCTCGTTGATGCTTGGGTCGCCCGTTTTATTCTTAGTCATACGCAGGTTTTAGGAAATTGGTCTCAAAATCAAAACTCCAGTCGACCGTTGGTCCATCTCTTTTTTGGACCCAGTGGGCAAGGAAAAACTTCGGCTCTTGTTAAGATGGCCACCCAGTTTATGGTTTACGAAAGAAAACGGGTGGTGATTCTAAGTGCCGACACCTTTAAGGTGGGTGCCACAGATCAGGTGAAGATCTATGCCCAAATCTTAAACGCGCCTTTTGAAATAGTGAAACACTCCATTGAATTTTCTCATATTCTTAAAAAATATTCCGAGGCCGATGTCATACTCGTGGACTATCCAGGCTTGGCTCTCAAAGATATTCAAGAGATTGATCAGCTTCGCTACATTATGCCGTCGCCGGATATTTCGACCCAGAAGCATCTTGTCTTAAGCTGTTCGAGCAAAGATCAAGATGCCTACGAAATGGGTGAACGGTATCAAGTCACTCACTTTGACGATCTTATAATTACCAAGATTGATGAGAGTCACAGTCATGGATTTCTTTTTAATATTCAAAAGAACACGGGAAGACCCCTTTGCGCCTTTGGTTTAGGGACAAAAATTCCTGAAGATATAGAGCTGGCCACTCGAGAGCGAGTTTTGGACTTAATTTACGAAATAACAAAAAAGTAAGGAGAAACTTAAATGTCTGCGTTGACAACTCTAACAAGGAACCCTTCTCAAACGAGAACCATCAGTGTCACGTCCGGGAAAGGTGGGGTCGGTAAAACGAGCATTGTTTGTAACCTAGCGACCTCTCTCGCGCGATCGGGCCAGAATGTTTTGATCCTCGACGGGGATCTTGGAATGGCTAACGTGGATATTATGTTTGGAACAAGATCCCGATATTCTATAAAAGACGTTCTTACAGGACAAAAAAAGGTCGAGGATATTCTGCTGCAGGTGGATCCCCGAGTTTGGTTGATCCCTGGGGGGAGTGGTTTTACAGAACTTCAAAATTTAAGCGACCGTGAAAAACGAGTCTTGCTCGATCAAATGAGTCATCTCAAGCAACATTTTGATTATATGCTTGTCGACACCGCCCCGGGTATAGACAACAATGTCATGTATTTTAATACCTCTGCCCAAGAAATAGTCGTTGTGGTAACTCCCGATCCGTCTAGTTTTGCAGACGCCTATGCGGTTATTAAGGTTTTGAACACCTATTATAAAGAGAAGAGATTTTCGATAATTGCCAATCAGGTACGCGACGAGCAAGAGGGGTTGGCTGTCTTTCAACGTCTAAGTGATGTTAGCCAAAAGTTTCTCTACGTTAGTCTCGATTATATCGGCGCCATACCCAATGATGTCGGGGTAAGAAGGGCGACAAAGAGTCAACAAATCTTCGTGAAGAATCTTCCTGAAACGCCTGCGAGCGGCGCTATAAAGCGAATAGCAGATAAAATAAACAATGCTCAAAATTCGGGCCAGCTCAAAGGCGGTATCCAGTTTTTCTGGGAACAACTTATGGGTGTGGCCTGAGCAAAAAGGGCCTGGCAACGGTGAAAAGGGTATACGAAGTAGGCGGCCTTTTTGGTACAATAATGGTTAGGGCGGTAATTTAGGGTAAGGGGCATAAAATGAGCAGCAATCTTCTTCGGAAGTATAAGGAAGAACCAAATAAACTCACTCCACAGCAAAAAGACAAACTTATTATGGAGTATGCGCCTCTAATTAAGTTCATAGCCCAAAAAATTGCCGTGCGACTCCCCTCTAATATTGAACTTGATGATTTGATTTCAAGCGGTGTCATCGGACTCATGGACGCCATTGAAAAATATGATCCCAGTCGAGATAACAAATTTAAAACCTATGCTGAGTTTCGAATTCGCGGAGCCATTTTGGACGAACTTCGGGCCCAAGATTGGGTGCCTCGGTCGGTGCGAGATAAGGCTAAGCTTTTAGATAGAACTTACTCCCAGCTCGAACAATCCATGGGGCGTCCGCCGACCGACGAAGAAGTGGCTGCTGAGCTTAAATTAAGCATTGAAGAATTTTACGATCTTATCAACCAAGTTCGTCCTGTGTCACTTTTATCCATTGACGATAGTCACACCTTTTCAAATGTTGATAAGAAATCTATTTTGAATTTGTTAGAAACTTGTAAAATTAATAATCCATATAACCAACTCAATCTCAAGACCATTAAAGATATCGTCACTAGCGCCATAGAGGAGCTTCCAGAGAAGCAGCGGTTAGTTTTGAGTTTGTATTACTACGAAGATCTAAATCTTAAAGAGATTGGTCGCGTTTTAGACGTCACCGAAAGCCGTGTAAGCCAGCTCCATGCTCAAGCTGTGACTCGTTTGCGCGCCAAACTCGTCAGTCATCTCGGCGAGGGTGAAATACCGGCCTAGCCCTCATCCAACCCACGCGAGCCAGCCAGGAAGTGATCCTTTGCCTAGACGAGGGGATGACGAAGGTTAATATGATGGAACTAGGCCTAAGCACCGGTATGCAACTTTGGCATGGCGGTCGCCTAGAATACCCCCCGTAACGCACCACGATTTTTATTTCGTCCACCTCTCACCGCTCTGGGTATCAATTCCGGACCACAGTTTTAGATTGTTTTCACCGAAACAAAGTTGTCGACACAGGGGCGGATAAGGTCCGCCCTAGGGGAGCTTAAATGAAAAAAAGGTTTCTAGTCCTAACCGTCATAATTTTATTTTCCCAAGTTGGACTGGCTTGGGGTCCCCAGGGGCATCAGATTACGGCTCTGATCGCTCAACAAATTCTAAAAAATCAAAGTCAACAAAAAGACCATGAGGCCATGACCGCTCTTAAGGTTATAAACACAATTCTGGGGCAGACAACAATAGATGAAGCCGCCGTGTGGCCAGACAAGATTAAAGATATTTCTACAAGTTGCGACAAGGCAAATACTCCATTTGTGATGTCTAATGGGAAGAGAAGTGAAGTCTGCAATGCTTATGCAGCAACGGCCAAATGGCATTTTTCAACAATTAATGCTGATAAAGGTCAGTCCCGTTACGAATATCCTGCGACGACCTCTATTAACGGCAAGCCTAGTCCTTACTCTATTGGCGACGTGGTCTTAATCCTCAAAGGCTTAAGCCACGTTTTGAGAAACGAGAATGCATCTATTTTGGAAGAAGTGGGATCCTACGCCATTTGGAAGAAAATTTGTTTAAGCCTTCCCAATCACAATTGCAAAAAAGAAGCCCTGGAGTTTGTAATTCATTTTATGGGAGATATTCACCAACCTCTTCACTCAGGGGCCGCCTGCGACGGCGGCGGTAACTCTCAATATATTACTTTTTTTGGCGCTTCCGAGGATCCCATGGCAGAGGGTTGGTGTCACGGTAAAGGGGCCCCATGCACTAACCACGAGCTTCATCAAGCGTGGGATACTACACTTTTAGTTATGAACGACCTTAGCACTGACAAGAAGGGAGTCCCGTCAAGCTTTGCGAGTACTTACGCCCAAAAAATATTAGATTCCATGGCTCAGAAACAGCAAGGTTCCACTCTCAAAAATGGATCGGAAGTATGTATGAAGTCCGCTCCTGTTCTTTCTCTTTCTGAGAATAATATGGATGACAATTCCCGTACCCCAAATAACGGCCCAGTGACTTGGGTTAACGAGTCAGCCTGTTATTTTCCACAGATTTACACTTTTCCAGATCCACAGCCCACGCCGCAATCCCATCCTTTGCCGCCCAATCCCCTCCTGAACAATGCAAAGAATGGAAAACGCATTCAGCGAAATGTCGCTCAAGCCGCCGTGCCTCCCCCACCCAATTTATGTCGGCCCAATACATCAGGCGATGGGGGAAAATATCAATCTTTTGAGGTCGGTCAAAAGTACTATAACGATAACATCACAGTCATCTACGAAAGACTCTATTGGGGCGGGGCTCGCCTCGCTAACCTCTTAA
>JABDDW010000041.1 GCA_013287405.1 Deltaproteobacteria bacterium | reverse complement strand
AGGTCGGGGAGTCGTGCCATAGTGCCATCATCGTTCATAATCTCGCAGATGACCGCAGAAGGAAGACGCCCTGCAAGGGCCGCCAAATCAACACCGCCCTCGGAGTGTCCGGCCCGCTTTAAAACGCCACCGTCTTGGGCCTTGAGGGGAAAGATGTGGCCCGGCACAATGATATCTTTGGGTGTAGCCTCAGGATTAATGGCCGCGGCAATTGTTCGTGCGCGGTCACTTGCAGATATCCCTGTCGTTACTCCCGTCGCAGCTTCAATACTCACGGTAAAGGCAGTCCTGTGTGGGGAGAAATTTAAGGTGTCGTCGACCATCATGGGGAGCTTTAACCGACTGACTTGATCATTCCTCAGAGAGAGACAAACGAGGCCCCGACAATGACGGGCCATAAAATTTATGATTTCGGGAGTGGCGGCGTCCGCCGCGATAACAAGGTCACCCTCGTTTTCGCGATCTTCATCATCGGCAAGGACCACAGGCCGACCCAGTCTTATCTCTTCAATAAGTTCATTGATTGTGTTCAAGATAACTCCCCATCTGATGGGCAATGATTTTTACAAACTGGTCTGTCTCGATATTTAGCAAATCCCCCACCTGAACTCTTGAGAGATTTGTACGGACCATGGTTTCGGGAATTAAGAATATTTCGACAATATCCGTTTCGCGATCAACCTTATTAATCGTCAGACTCACTCCGTTTAAAGAGAGACTCCCTTTAGGAACTACATAACGGAACAGCCCCTTGGGCAGCTTGAGTCCCAAATGGAGACACCCTCCTTCTCGTCTGGCCTCCAAAACTTTGGCAACACCGTCGACGTGCCCAGAAACCACGTGGCCTCCCAGCCGGTCTCCAAGGGCTAGACTCCTCTCCATATTTAAAATTTGATCGGGTAAAAGTGTATTGAAGGTCGTCTTATCCAACGTTTCTAGTCCAACAAAAAATTCCAAAAAATCATCAGAAAATTCTGTCAACGTAAGGCAAACTCCGTCGCAAGCGATGCTTTCACCGGTTTTCAAGTTTGTCCAATCCTTGGGCCTTGAGACTTGAAATTTGAACCCGTCTTGGGATTTCTCCCACACCTTTTTTACTTCGGCCATATCTTGAATTAAACCAGTGAACATTCTCGAATTCCTTCAATCATGATGTCGGTTCCCACGATCCGAGTTGAAATATTTTCTAACTTCAAACTGTCTTGAAGCTTATCGATGCCTACGCCTTCGAAAACGTCGCGGCTTTCTGAACCCAAAATCTTTGGGGCTATAAAATAAATAAGTCGATCAAATAGTTTTTCGCGAACGAAAGCCCCCAGAACTCTAGCTCCACCCTCCACCATAAGTTCTTGAACTCCGAAGGAAACCAGCTTCTTTAAGACTGTATTTAAATCCAGTGAATCCTTATTAAATTTCTGGTCACCCGCACTCACGGGCACTACAGTGGCACCGACTTTTTCGAGGTCCAATTTTCTTTCCGAAGAAAACTGATCGTCACAAAAAATAATCACGGGTCCTGAAGTCGAGAAAAGCTTCGAATCCACCGGTGTACGAAGTCTTGAGTCTAAAATAATCTTTTTAAGGCTATATTTTTTAGACCCGGGCAATCTCACATTGAGCTGGGGGTTGTCAGCGATCACCGTTCCCACTCCTACCATGATCGCATCGTGCTCTGATCGCTCAACATGAGCTAACTGCCGAGCGGGAGCGTCGGTAATCCACTGAGATTCCCCTGACCGCGTGGCAATTTTTCCATCCAAACTTGTAGCACACTTTAAGCTGACATAAGGACGAGAGTTGAGCAGAACGCTCTTGAAGCCACGAATGAGCTTTCCAGCCTCGGTCGCCCCTACTCCTACTTCAACTTTCACTCCAGCTACTTTTAATTTTTCGATACTTCTACCTTGCATCAAAGGGTTGGGGTCAAGGGCTCCCACCTTTACATCTTTGATTTTTTCTAAAAGAATTAAATCTAAACAAGGGGGCGTTCGGCCATAGTGGTTACAGGGCTCCAAGGTGACATACAGAGAAGCGCTTGAAAGGTCATTCTGAATTTTTTTGGCCTCGTGGATGGCAAAGACTTCGGCGTGAAATTCTCCGGCTTTGGGATGAAATCCTCGCCCAATAACTTGACCTTCTCTATTTACTACAATGGCTCCCACCATGGGGTTGGGAGCCGTCATCCCTCTAGCTTGAGTTGCAAGTTTTATGGCTTCAAGCATGAACATCTCACTCATGAATGGTGTTTTAGCTCGAATGGGCAAAAAGGTCAACGTGTCGCTTGGCGTTGAAGTGGTTAAAAATTGCCGGAATAACCTCCGCCTAGTATGGGAAGAAAATTACCCTGGGAAACATTGAAATAGTAGTGTCCCCCAATTTGAAAACCTGAAATGTGAAGGGAGGCTCCCGCCCCAAAAATATCATAAGTAAAATCATAGGATATACCTGTAGAAAGAGCTACGACCCGAGTGATTCCAAGGGTGAACTCTTGGTTACCCGTGTTTCCTTGAACGAGGGCCGTTCTCGGATTTTGAACACTACTCTTGGGAATGGTTGGATTACGAATAACGATCGTACCCCCCGTATGGCCGACAATCGATGGCAGCAGTCGATAAGAAAAAGTCACACCGGGCGTCCACGCTGTCGAGTTCACATTTGTCTGAATGCCCGTATTCGGATCAGTGGAAGTATAGGTTTGGCTGGAATAGCTTACGTAGGGCGCGAAGGCAAAATCATGGTCGTGGTAAAGTGCCAATTTTGTCCCGATATTAAAAACGCCCTCGAAATCATAAACAAGGTTGCTGGTAAAATCGAGGAGATCAAACATTCCAAAACCCACCGTAGTTCCCAAAACGTAGGATCCACTGGGAACAACAGCAGTACTTGAAAGGATGTGTGTCCAGGCCAATGGAACATCTCCAGAACTAGAACTAGAACTGGCGGCCACTTCCCTCCGTGAGACTTTCTGATCGGAAAGAACAATGATGCTTATTAAAAAAATTAGGACAACAAAAATAAAATTCCTCATAACGATCCTCTTTTCAAAGAATAAATGCCGTTACCCTTCGTAGAAGAAGGGTAACGGTATTAAAGGAGATCGTCAATATGAAGGGCTTTAAAATTACTCGTCGTTGGTGACCACAAATCCGTTGCTGCTGATGGCACTGGTCATTTGACCATTTACAGCACTCCCAAAGTCAAAATTACCGCCGCCGGGAAGAGCAAAGGACTTGGCAGCCACTTTGCCTACAAGAACGTTTTTCTTCAAGTATCTTGCTGGCTGACCTTTGGCCGGAGCTACTAGATTAAGTGGAATAACCTCTGCTCCCAATAGGATAGGAGTAGAACCATTCAAGTTTACGGTGGCGAAGGCAATATTTGAGCTTGGGTCTACTGACGTCACCGTAGCTACTGCAACCGGTGTGGAAGGTACATGTTGGCTACCTAAATATGTATTTCCCGAAGCACAAGGTCGGCTGTTGTCTTGCCAGAAAAACTGATCGTTATAAACATTAAAGGTGTCGCCAGCGACTATCCCGGTGACAAACCCACCATTGAGCATAACCGTGTTAACGTTAACCATTTGGATCACTCGTCCAATCCAAGATACTCCATCGGCCTGGCTCTTAAGGTTTTTCACGCCTTGAGAAAGCCCATCGGCGCTTACGGAACTCAGTGGAGTGCTATTGTAATAATTCGGACTAACGCTAAACTGACTGAAATCAATGGTTGCATTGAGATTGGTAGAGGTCTGATCAGCGGAGACTGTAGCTCCATAAATTTGAGAAAAATTGAGCGGATTCAGCGCCTGCATACTCAGACTCATGCTCGCTGTAGAAATCTGAACGGAGGCTGAGCCACCGACTCCTGCGTGAGTTCCACTTTGGTTATAACCAAAAGTCACTCCTCCCGAACCCGTAAACTCAAAAGAGTTCACATTTCCCTCAATAAGATACTGGGGAATATTGATTTCGCAGGCCGGCACAGTCACCGTGACCACACCACCTTCTCCTGCTGGAGCATTTAAAGCTTGCCCACTGAAATTAACACCTTTCGCGCAACCGACTCCAAATAGGGCCGCCGATAGCACGAACATCACAGAACTAACGCCCAACTTGTGAGTCATACGAACCTCCTCTTACTTCTTAGAATTTATCCAATTTGCCAAAGCTTGAATTGCCGCAACGCCTTCTGGCGGCAATTTAACTTTGGCCTCAAGACCCGAAGTTTTAAAACTCTTGGTCCCGAGGGTCCCCACATATATATTTGATTGCGCCGGCACAGTTCCTGGCGCTACAAAAACCGGAATATTTGAATCCGCTGCGAACTGAGCTCCCAATATATAAGCATCAAGCGTCGAAGGGATAGACGACCAAGGAACAACAATGGCGTCGACCTGGCTCTTCACAGCGAAAGTGAACCCGTCATAAATGGCAGAGCTTGATGTTTCACCTTGGGAGCCAATGACCTTGGTGGAAAGAAACGAAACTTTCTTATTTTTTACAAGAGAGAGCAAAAGTTTTGCGGCAGCCGTCCCGTGACCGTTGTCATCACTGGGTCTTGAATCCCAAGAGATAAAATCAAATCCTTCGTAAATATTTTGGTTCGAAAAAGACAGGTGAGATTTGATTTTGGAATCCTTAAAATCTATACCAGAATCGATGATGGCAATGCGAAGGCCATTGCTCGCCCCTGGACTGGGAGGAAGGTCAAGATTAGGTGGCGGCGTTGAAGAAGGCGTGACCTTCGGAGCCTTTGGCGCCTGATCAAAAACCTCGGCGTAGCGATAGAATCCATATGGAATAAAAAGTGAATCCAGGGTCTGTTCGATTATATCTGGCTTTTTATCCACACAAGCCGCCACGGCCGCAACTTGCTCTGCGGCTCGGGTTGTTTGATCCAAAATGACTGTCTTTTGCGACGAGAATATCTGGACCTGATTGGCCCCCTGTGCAGAAGTATTGTTTGTGGACACGGAAGCTAGGGCCCGCGCCCCTGCCCCTTGAACAAGAAGAGGTCCTTGTAACTGCGAAGGCGCTGGTGGCGGAGTTGGAGCGGCCCAAACGAGGGGCTTGCCAAAGTAAGCTTGGAGGAGATCTCCCACTTCTACCGGTGCTGAGCCTGATATCTGAATAACGCTTGCCGACTGAGGACCCGTAAATTGCACTTCAAAAATATTCCCGTTGGCCGATGCTAATTGTTGGCCTTGCTGTACATTTTGATTAAGACCAGCCCCGATTGTGATCTCTCCACTTATAGAGGTGATGGATGTTTCCCAAGGGCCAGAGAATTTTTGACCGATAAGGTCGTCTACCACTTGAGGCAGTAATTTCTGGAGGGCGGCGATCATCGTTGTTCGAGTCTGAATATCGATGCTTCCGCTGATATTTTGGTAACTTCCCCAAACATAAACATCGCTTCCTTTAGCCGTTGTATTAAAAACAAGTTCCTCATGGGTCCCGAGGTTTAAATCATCAATGAGAAAACGAATCTGATCGGAAATCTGAAATTTCTTGAGAATGAAAGCAAAGCCTTGGCCTAAAATATTAAAATTAACCCCTTGATCAAAATTGGCACCATAGTTTGAACTAAACGGCCCATAGCCGTACGGATTAAGTTGGCCATTAAAAAAGTCAGCCTTCTGACAGTTTTGAGTTTGGTCAAAACTTGCGACATAGGTATTGTCTAAAGCACCGGCTCTTCCCTGATTAAATAGGTTGGTATGATCAGGGGAAAATCCGTAAACGCTTCTGTCACTGCGATCACCGCTTGAGTAGATCAGAGTCTCCACGACGGGCTGCACCCGAAGAGAATATAAGGGTTCTTGTTGGGTCGCGAATCTGGAATCTTGTAACCAGCTTGTCCAAGCAGAAGGAATTTGCGCTTGCCGCTCCAATGCTGAGGCCTCAGAGCTAGTTATATTCGAAGACAGCTGCGGCACATAATTTTGTGGCGCTGCTAACGGAGCTTGTGTCACGGCCACCGGAGGCGGGTCTATATATACTGGGATAAACTTTCCGCTTTCAGAAAGCTTCTGACCTAAGAGGTAACTAATCTCTACTCCTTGATAGACTGCTCCCATAGGTAACGTCACCCAGCGATCTTCCGCTGGCGCTATGCCGATATAGTAACCTGGACCGGGACCACCGCTTTGTGTAAAGCCTTGGCTAGCCCACGATATAAGAACTATAAGAAGCAAATTGGACTTAAGCATCTATCCCCCGGAGCTCCTAAGAGCAGAAAACATGCCGACCTAGGGATTAAGACCTTAGTTATGGAAAGGACTTTAGATTTCGGACTAAATGACTTTTGTTTTGTAATGCCTAAATATTAAACAGGACCCCGCTCTATCCGAAGATATAGACCGACCTTAGTCCAGAAAGATCTAGACCGTAGACTAGAAAAAAATAGTCCAAAGCCAGGCATTCAAGGCGAGAGGAGAAACTTTAGGAAAACGTAAACAAGACTTACAGCTTAGGACTTTTGACATATTTGGTCTCTTTTATAATCAACCAAAAACGACCCACCTTTTTTGACGTCCCATAATCAAATTCAGAGTGTTTTACCTATATTGCAAACGAGAGTCGGCTAAATGAGAGAAAAATTTTGGATCGTTGTGATCCCCTCAAATGGCCACTTCATTCCAAAAAGTACGCTATCATGGGTGCCGTCGGATAAAAATTTTCCCCGACTATGCTTTGAAAGGATAAAGTTTTATTCAACGGAGGGCAGATCGAATTTTTCACAAGCGCTCTTAGCTCGGGCTAGATTTTTATTTTCAGGTTTATTAAGGCAACTCTTATATTGTTTTGAGTTTACGGTCTTCATCTGAGAGGGCTTGTGAGCTCTGCTGGTCGTTGTCATCGGAAGGATCGTCTAGACAGCTTTCAGAGGGTGTATCCGGAGATGAATAGGCATAAGCACAGATGCCGTGGGCAGCAAAATCCTTCAAACCTGCTCCGCCAAAACAACTTATAACTTCAACACCTACTTTGATCCCTCTTTTTTCTAAGTGTAGATCACCAATGAGTTTTGCAAAATCAGAGGCACCGATACCGATGTCTCGCTGATGATTTGGCTCACATTCGAGGCACGGAGCAGTAACACTAAATTGGAGGTTACATTGATCTAGACCTGCGCCTTGATCAGTTCTTATACCACTTAAGATGTCCGGATTAATCTGGGCGTCACAATTAGAAGTACCATGGGCTGTGACTCTAATGAGCAGATGATCTTTATTGTTTAGCGAACTAGCCGAGTCCAATATCAGTTCGCGGATTTGGTTTAGGGCGTCTTTTTCCGTTTTAACTTTGGGTAAGAAACGCCTTACATTTTCCCCTGAAGACTCCAAAACTCTATCGAAGTTTACAGAATTGAACATCTCCTCCAAGGCTTTAGCCTGTTTAGGGTCGATGTTGGATGTTTTTGAAATATCCTGAACAAAATTCTCAGATTGAAGTGTCGACACTTTCCAGCCGGAATTCATCATGCATTTATCGTCGATGAGTTCTGAAGCAAAATCTCGTCCGCCAGTTGCCGATCCACCATTTATGTTAACAAGACGGTATTGGGACTCCGCGCCTTTACTTTCAATTCCCAACGCCACTATTGGAAGAAAAAAATAGATAAATAGACAACCACCGAGCTGTCTCATCAGTGGGTATCCGCGACTCTATCGTGACCGATTGCCAAATTAAGTATGACGTCTTTGAAACCGTAGACCTCAATAGTATTGTAACTATGCAAGGTCCCTGACACCTCAAGATCCAAATCGTTCAGTTTCGGCAAGTAAAAGTCAGAACTCATCCCAGGTATTTTGAGACGAAACGTCTTTTCTGATAGTGTGGTATGAGGATTGACAATGAGGGAGCAGCTTTTCGCTTTTGAGTTACATTTCATCCTCCCTTGATAGTGGACGAATGAATCAGCCAGCGACGCCTCCGTGCGGAAAATAAGCATAGCGGCAAATGCTAAGAAAACACTGCCAAAGGTAGCTCTCACCTATTTATAATCGGTTCTGTTATTGGTCCCCTTAACTAAACTTTAGTCTTAAAGATCCTTATAATTTGGCCACCGGTAAAGAGCACATCAAAATTGGGGTTTTCTAAAAGAAATCTGCCGGCTACTTTGTCAGAAGATCTTCGTGATCGCGATTTTCAGCGATTTCCGAAATCAGGAAGAATATATTATTCATTTTGGGTCTTTGGTGTCGAAATAAGTCCTTAATGGTCGCGTAAAACCGAATCTCCGGTACCAAAGTACACGCCACCGAAACTCTCGCCCCCAAGCCTAGGATAAAAGCTAACGTGAGGATAACCCTTATTATGCATCGTAAGGATAAGACTAAATTTCCCTTTGCCCTTGGAAACTTTTTTTGTTTGTTTCAAATCAATTGTAGATCTTCCACCGTTTTCATTGGTTGTTACAAAAGCGCTTAGCATTGCTTCGTCATGGGAATTTAGCGTGTAGAAACCATCTATCTTGTAAGTTTCGTTGGTGTTTATACCGCTGCTAGAGCCGCGGATCGATGTAATCTTAATACTATCCCCCTGAACAAAGTTTGTTTTCCCCGCCTCAAACTTAACTGGCTGCGAGGGAATCTTTTCGACCTTGGGGAGATTGACGTTTTCGTACTGGTCTTTTAAAAGGGTCATGTCATCTTTCTTTGATCCCGGCTCTTGGGCAAAGGCTCCCGACGTAAATATTACTGAAATCACTAGAAGTCTTATGTATGTCATAGCTACCTCGCAAAAATGATATTTCCAATTGCCCTCGTTGTAAAGCTTTGGCGCTTGCTTCAAAAGGGCAACGCAAAATGACACTAGACTGCACCGAAGGGGGCATCTTAATAATATGAATTCAAATGGGGCCATCAAAAATATGATCAGTTGTTCATCGTCCAAAAGACCTTACTGAAAAGCTCTTGATATTTCTCCGGCCATTTTGCAAGCTTCAAGGCTCCAATTACAGACTCAGCGACCGCACTCGCATCGTTGAGGGCTCCTGGAAGTAAATGATGTTGAGAATCCAAATGAGAAATCTGAAAGGGACCCACTTTCGCAAGGCCCTGGGGCACCGTAGATTTCTCTTTGTGACTTGTTTTCGCAAAGACACCGCGTTCAATAATATTTAAGGCATTGGCCACATCCGGATTAGTGGTGTTCAAGACCACCGTAGCACCCAAATCATCTAATCGCTTAATCATGACCGCTTCAATGGCGGCTCTGGCTTGGAGTGGGTCATACCGCCTGTTTTAAGATTGCAAATCTGCAGCCTTAAATACGTCCTTTTTAGAATTCTTGGGGTGTAACCTGGTAGCCTGTTACCAGGTTTAAGGTCACAGGTAAGCTGGGATCAGGTCAGGCGCCCTGACTCCCCAAACCGATGGCCGTTGCCATTGAGCGGTTTTATTTTTGTTTTTTGAGCTCTATTTTATTATCGCGAGCGCTCACGAGTACCATGTCTCCAGGACCTATTTCTCTAGAAATAATCAACCGAGCCAATTCATTTTGAACCTTATCTTGAATAGCCCTTTTCAAGGGTCGGGCTCCATAGTGGGGATCAAAACCAATATGAGATAGAGCTAGAATAGCGCTATCGTCTACTTTAAGATTTATTTTACGGTGACTTAAACGAGTTTGAAGATCTTTAAGTTGAATTTGAACAATTCGACCGATCTCCTTTTCGCCGAGGCTATTGAATATAACAATATCGTCGATTCTATTTAAAAATTCGGGTTTGAACATCCCCCGCAGGGTTTTCATGACGCCCTCTTCTTTTTCAGAGGCGGAGAGTTTTTCGTCTATAATGAGTTGGCTCCCCACGTTGCTTGTCATAATAATAACCGTATTCTTGAAATCGACCGTTCGCCCCTGACTATCGGTTAAACGGCCATCATCTAAAATCTGTAATAAAATATTAAAAACATCGGGGTGAGCTTTTTCAATCTCGTCGAGAAGAATCACGCTATAAGGTCGTCGTCTTACGGCCTCGGTGAGCTGGCCACCTTCTTCAAAACCTACATATCCAGGGGGCGCCCCCACAAGTCTTGAAACGGCATGTTTCTCCATGTATTCGCTCATGTCGATTCGAAGCATAGCCTGTTCAGAATCAAAAAGAAATTCAGCGAGAGCCCGGGCAGTCTCAGTCTTTCCAACCCCTGTGGGTCCTAAAAAGATAAAACTTCCAATGGGTTTTCTGGGATCACCAATCTCAGCTCTTCCTCGACGGATAGCGTTTGATACAACTTCTAAAGCGTGGTCTTGACCAATAACTCTTTCTTCAAGTCTCGATTCCATCTTCAAAAGCTTCTCTGACTCGCCCTCGAGCATCTTAGAGACGGGAATCCCCGTCCATTTAGCTACAACTTCAGCCACGTCCTCAGCTCCGACTTCTTCTTTGAGCATCCGGCCTTCTTCCTTTTCTAACCTCTTTTCATCAGCTTGGAGACGCTTTTCTAACTCAGGAAGTTTTCCGTACTTGAGCTCCGCAGCTCGGCCAAGATTACCTTCGCGCTCGGCTTTGTCGGCTTCGGTCTTGATCTTCTCAATTTGAGCTTTAGTTTGACGGATGCTCGTGATATCTGATTTTTCGCCCTGCCAATGTTTTTTGAGATCTTCAGCCTCACGTTCGAGTTGGCCAAGCTCTTTTTCTAATTGGCCAAGCCGATCACGACTGGCCTCATCCTTCTCTCGTTTCAAAGCCTCCCGTTCAATTTGAAGCTGCATAATCCGTCTTTGCTTTTCGTCAATTTCTGTGGGCAAACTTCCAATTTCAATGCGCAATTTGCTTGCTGCTTCGTCGATAAGATCGATGGCCTTATCCGGTAGAAAACGATCGGCAATGTATCTATGGCTTAAAGTGGCTGCCGCCACGATAGCAGAGTCTTTAATTCGTACTCCGTGGTGAACCTCATATTTCTCTTTGAGACCTCTTAAGATGCTTATTGTGTCTTCTAAGTTTGGTTCCCCAACAAATACGGGTTGAAAGCGACGCTCTAGGGCTGCGTCCTTTTCGATATACTTTCGATACTCGTCGAGGGTCGTGGCGCCAATACAGCGCAATTCTCCGCGGGCCAAAGCGGGTTTGAGCATATTCCCTGCGTCTACCGCACCTTCAGAAGCTCCAGCCCCCACAATAGTGTGAAGCTCATCTATAAAAAGTATTATGGACCCTTGGCTTGAGGTGACCTCCTTGATCACAGCTTTAAGTCGATCTTCGAATTCCCCCCGATATTTGGCGCCGGCAATAAGAGCGCCCATGTCCAAGGCTAAAAGTTTTTTGTTAAGTAATGTATCAGGAACATCTTTTTTCACAATTCGCTGGGCTAGCCCTTCAACAATTGCGGTCTTTCCGACACCCGGCTCTCCAATGAGTACGGGGTTATTCTTGCTGCGCCGACTGAGAACTTGAACCACTCTTCTTACTTCCTCATCTCGACCTATCACGGGGTCCAGTTTACCTTGAATGGCCATCGCAGTTAAATCGCGGGCATATTTTTCAAGAGCTTGAAACTTGCTTTCAGGATTCTCGTCGGTAACACGCTGGCTTCCACGTATCGAAACCAATGCATTTCTGATACTATCTAAATTAACCTTATTTCTTTTCAGTATTTTTTGTGCGCTTGTCTCTATTTGAACCAAACCTAAAAGAAGATGCTCCGTGCTTACAAATTCGTCTTTAAACTGAGCGGCTTCTTTTTCGGCCGCATCGAAAATCTTCTTTAAAGCGCCGGTGATTGTTCCACTCTTAGATGAACCGGAAACCGTAGGTTCCTTTTCCAATTCAGCTTGGGCTTCACTTAGGAGACCGGCTACGTTGACCTCGGCTCTTTCGAGCGTCGGGATAACAAGCCCATCGCTTTGCGTGAGTAGAGCAACAAGAAGATGAATACCGTCAACGGCAGGATTGCCGTGGCTTTCTGCCAAACTAATGGCTTCATTTACAGCCTCCTGACTCTTGGTGGTAAACTTGCTGGGTTTCATTTTTGGTGACTACTCATCCTTTCTTTAATAAAAATAGGTCCTTACTAATAACTTGGGAGGTTTCTTCAAGGTGTCAAGTGGATTTAAAACTCCAATTAAAGATAAAATCACCCTGGAGCGATTTTATGCCCAGAAGTATGCATCATCTTGCGAGGATTGTACCCATTTCGATGCTTCTACAGAAACCTGTACCTTTGGATTTCCCACAGAACCATTTCGAAGAGCTACTCAAATAAGCGATCTTCACGCATTGGGTGAAATGGCTTTTTGCCGAGCTATAGAGATCGACTAAAGACAGAGGAGAGTGGAGTCATTTCAGATCCTTGCATTCATTGAATTGCTTTCGAAATTCAAACCGGGCTTTTGCGTCCATGTGGTGGAAAAGATATTTTCTCGCTGAACATAACTTCAGGGTGTGAGGATCACTAGCTAACAAGCCTTGAGCCACGTTGAATGTGCCCATAGCACTCACTCCTGCCGGGCATTTGTAAAACCGTCCCATCTCGTTTTGAATTAACTCAACTGGATCTTTTTTTGTTCCACACCATACCGTCACATATGGATGGAGGATCAACTGAGCCTCAATTCAAACTCTCAAAACAGAACTAGACCAATGATGGAGGTTTTCAAAAACAATCGGGTAAGAAACTTACAAAAGATTCGAAACTGGACTCAAAACGTGTCAAGAAAACCACGCCATTCCCGAAAAGTTTATTGTGAGTTTTAATGAACCCATCATGCCCACTCTGGAAGGGCATCGCGATAACGACTATCGCCTACTTTGAAAGGAGGTCCGGCCGGAAGAGCAGTACAAAGTTTTTGTATTAAATGGAGTTAGTTTTTTGCTCAAGTAACTGGATTAACCACGGGCTCGGATGCCCACCCGCTCTAGAGGGCGAGGGAATTTCAAGGAAGGAGAGTTTAGAAAGTATGACAGGAGGATAGTCATGGGTTTTAGAGTTTCAACAAACATTGCTTCCGTGAACGCCCAAAGAAATTTGATAGGGTCACAGAATGCAATGCAAGATAGTTATGCTAAGTTGTCTAGCGGAAATCGAATCAATAAGGCCGCTGATGATGCTGCAGGACTAGCAATTTCAGAGAATTTAAAAGCAGATATTCGATCATTTAGGCAAGCTAACCGAAATGCTAACGACGGTATCTCAATGGTTCAAGTGGCCGAGGGCGGCATGCAAGAGATTTCTAATATCGTAACTCGTTTGCGTGAATTAGGAATCCAAGCGGCTTCAGACACTGTCGGTGACCGTGAAAGAGCCATGATTGATGCAGAAGTTCAGCAAATCAAGAGTGAGGCACAGCGAATTGCCGTAACTACGAAATGGCAATCAACAAACCTCCTTGATGGTACGACTCCCGTTTTCGACTTTCAGGTGGGTATACATAACAGCCCAGAAGAGGACCGCATTTCATTTGACTCAAGCCAAAACAACGTCACTTTGGATGCACTCAGTCTCTCTGGTCTGGATTATACCTCCAAGGAAGGAGCCCAAACGGCTTTGGCCACCATCGACGCGGCTCACGACACGATTGGAGCTGCACGTGCCCGATTAGGCGCGTTGCAAAACCGTTTAACCTCAACGACTCAGAACTTGGGTATTCAAGAGGAAAACTACGCAGCCGCCAACAGCCGCATTCGTGATACGGACATTGCCAATGCTACTGCCGAATTAACCAGAAACCAAGTTTTGCTCCAGGCTGGTACTGCCACTTTGGCACAAGCCAATCAAATGACTGGATTAGCGCTTAAGCTTATCCCCTAATTTGTCGCCTTGAGAAAAGCCCTAGA
>JABDDW010000040.1 GCA_013287405.1 Deltaproteobacteria bacterium | reverse complement strand
CCTTAAGTTTAAGCGTTAGGTTGAAAAGACCTTCAGTCGTATTAATGATTTTCACTTTTCCAATAAGTTTCAATTTACCCAAAATGACGGGCTCCCCCTCTACTCTTAACTCATCTAGATCCAGTATTTGGGTTTCATTAAAGGCGTCCAGAATATTTTGGACCTCTTCGTAGTATTTTTGAGGAAGGGAGACTAAGGGAAGGGCCCCAGGCCGATGGTCCACAAGTTTAAAATTTTTTCTATTTAACGAAAAACGATCGGAATGAAAGAGCATAAAAAAATCAAAAGCCATTTTAACGGGTGAAAAAAAACGCGTCCTATTTTCTCTGTCGATATTAATAAAGCTTACGAGTGGTTCATGGAAAGAGTGTCTGTAGGCTCTGTCGAGGTTTAGAAGGGTAGAACCCATGGCGCCTTCAAGTTGTTCATATTTATGAATTCCGTCGGTTTCTTCTTGAAATTTCACATTTTTAATGAGGGCGGGGGCAATGACTTTTTCAAAACCATCTTGGCCAATTTTATCTCTCAGTTTTTTTAACTTTGGCACAAGGATTTTGTAATTAAATATCGCGACATTAGTATTAAAAAATCCCCGCGTTTTTTGGAAAAGATCGAGAATTCCCGCTTCTTGGGCCTGAGCTCTTTCTACTATCGTGACCGTCGTGAGAGAGCCTTCTTTCTTGCGGGCAATTAGGCCTCCTTTTGTGTCAATTTCCGTTTTGTCCGTTGTGACCATGGCAATGGGAATTTTTTCATCGATAATCCATCCGACCACGACGCCATCGGGAGTGCTTCCCAGATCCTCACCATTTCCAACCACAGAGATGAGGTCCTCAAATCGACAATTTGGGCCCTTACCGTTCAGAGCGGTTAAAAGGGTTTCAAAGGCAAAGAAGGCATGCCCCCCGGGAGCCATACGTTTGGTCGTGAATTGTCCCTCTTCATTTAGAGTAGGAAGTGAGGCTTGTCGAATTTCTTTAAATTTGTGAAAGGCTTTGTACTTTTCTTTAAGTTCTAGATAAGTAAGTCTGTTGTCAATCCATGAATTTTTTGACCATATTTTCTGAACAGCATACCGACTTTCTTCGCTGACGAGGTCATCTAGAAAAACCTCTCCAAATTCATTTGAATTTAAACTTTCTATGGCCTGCAAAATTTGGATCTCTGCTAGAGGAAATAAGTCTTTGTCTTCATCTTCGCTTCCCAGAGAAATAAAGAGGTCTGTTCCTTTGGCCCCAATGGTTGGGTCTTTCCCCATGATCTTTAAGTAGGCTGTTCTTTTTATTGAAGTTCCGCCCCCTCCATGCGCCTTTTTAAGCCAAAGAGACGATTCTCTAGCTTTTTTTAAATAGGTCGCTTCTTTTTGCTTGAGATCCTTATACGAAAAAATGGGTAGACCAGTCAGCGTAAATGAGAGGTCCTCGCCCTTCAAAGGGACGATCCCCCGAGTTCGAAGATGAATTAGAATTTCAAAATATTTTTTATTTATTTCATCAAATTGTATATTTTGACCGTCGACCCACATCCAAGAATTTTAAGTTTAGCTTTTTAAGCTGTCGATATAAAAATGAGGGCCAGTTTTGAAACTTGGCCCTCACCCAAAATCGACTGCGATCAATATATATCGTCGTCGTCTTGTTCTTCGAAAGTGTTAATATCTTCTTTTTTAGAAGATTTTAAATCTTCCGATTCTCCGGCTTCCGAAGTTCGGGAGCCAGCCTTTTGATTATATTGGGTGCCTTGCTCCTTAGCCGCTTTTTTGTTCAGCGGATCCTGATTCTCTTGGGTATCTTTTTCTTTGAAATTCATCTTTGAACTCCTCTCGTTTACAAATGGTTTGCAAACCTTACTATTTGCAATGACGGGGCCATGAAGTTAAAGCTTGGGCGAAGTCCCTGCTGAATGAATCAGGGGTAAATTGACCCAGTCCGACGTTCGTTTGAGTTCTAATTTACTTATGGAGTTTTCTTAAAAGGCCAAGTTTCTCTTCACACCCTTGAGTCAAAGTTGCGCTCGTGCTCCCTTCATGAGAAATTTGGAGCGCTATAAGATTTGAAACCCTTAATTTGGCTGGGGGTAGAACGCTCGCAATTTCTTCAGCTTTTTGCGCGTCAACAATCTTAGCAATATCAGCAACTGAGGTAGGACGGAGCATATGCTTCGAAAGTGTCGCGTTAAGAGGGCGACCGATTGTTGGAGTGTCATCGATCCACTTTTCTTTCTCAGATTTCAAAAGATCTGCTGATTTTAAAAGTGCATCAAATCCGATCACATCGATTTTATCTTTATTGGCGGAATAAAGGGCTAGAAGATCATCTGTGACCATGATACCGCGCCGGGCTAATTCAGCTCCTAAAGATTTGAGAACTTCCATGTTTGTCAGTAAAGCGGCGTCAGCCATTTGGCGAGCTTGGGTCAACAGTTCGTTGAGGGCGCTTTCATAACGTTGGCGTTTGAGTTCAGAAAATGTGGCCATATAATCTTTAATTGAAAGATCGGGCGGGACAGCTTCGGAACCCCAAATATCAGAAAGACCCCATTTTAAAATGGCGAATTGAGCCAAAGCCGTCGCCCTCTCTATATCGTTTGATTTTCCAGCATCGTGAATAAAGTTTCGACTTGCCAATTCTTGGGCCGCCGTGCCGGCCATTTTGACCGCTAACTCCCTAAGGACAGCCTCTTTTGTGTAATAAAATTTCTTTTCTTGGCTTGAGGAGGCCATGCCTTCGTACACAATCATATGGTCGTTAATTTCGGCCACGCCAGGTATGATCGAAATCTTTACCGGCGTAAAACGGTCCCCAAAAAGGATATGGCGGACAAGCTCGTGTCCGGCTTCATGGTAGGCCGTAAGAATTTGGTCTTCAACATTTTGCCCTAAGGCGAACTCCTTTACCCGTTTGGGAATTTGAAAATTCAGATTTTTATCTTGGCCATTGATAAGGGTTTTATAAGTCACATAGTTCTTAGAGCCTCCATCGGCGGATTTAACCAGAGTCACCTGAGCCTGATGTGGTACTTTATTGGTCAAGAGAAAGGCTCTCAAGTCCATCCCAAAAGTCTGCTTTACAAACCGGTCAAGGGATGCCCCTTGTTCTTTAACAACAAAGCCTTCCTCTTCGATGACTTCTAGGGTTTTCGTGTAGTCGTCCATTGAAGCAAAGTTTACATCCCAAGCTCTTCGATTTTTTGCATTCTGTAGATCATCTAATTGTTGAGAGAGTTTGAGTTGAGAAATTTGCCTTATGGTTTTAAAGGTCATGGGGCTGAAGAAATGGATATTGGGCTCTCCGATCCGAGCAATGAAGGCTGAGCTGAAGTACCTCTCAAGGGTTCTTCTCCTGAATCCAGGGTTGGCCATGGCGTTTCTATAAATTTCCTTCATCGCAGCCATTTGCTGGCTTAAGGGGAGTTCTGGCGGGATATTTCTATACCACTCCTCACCAGCGTTTCCGGTGAAGATATTCCAGACATGGCTCATGATCCGAGGATGTCCGTCTGAGAACGTTGTGACCACAGGTTCTCGTAGAACATCATAAATAGCTTTTAAAGCTTCTTCTGGGGCGTTGGCTGCCTCGTCGAGGACGTTAATAATATGTCCCCCGTGAACGTCATACTCCATCATGTAATCAGATGGAACGGCGTTGTTGTACCCATCTCGGCTTCCTAAAACTTTCTCTTTCATATGTTCTTTGTTTGTGACCTGGCCAAAATCATAGACTTTGACGGCCTCTCGAGATCCCAAGTATTCAAGGCCCAGGGCCTTCGCAAGTTCAGTTTTTCCAACGGAGGTCCAGCCCAAGAACATAATATTGTGGGCTGATTCAGTGGCTGTCTCGGGAGTGGCGCTCGCATTTGAGCCTTCATCGGTGACGAGAACGTGTTTCCCTAAGGCGTCGGCGACGACATCCTGCCCGAAGACGTGGGTTTTTAATCGGCGCGGGAGATCGACGATTTTATCTAGCTCTTCGTCAGTTTTTAGGGGGACGAGTTTGTCTTTTTCAGAGTATTTGATTGGAAGTTCAAGATTTGCTCCGGTGCCCTGGGTGATAAGAGAGAGAGTATTATCCGGGTTAACCTTAAAGCTTAAGGTGAGATCAACTTTCGCGCCTTTGGAGAGATGCCCATCACTTACGGCTTGGAGAAGAGGCACTTCGACCATTTTCTCAACTTTATTCTCCATGGGGCGGCCGTTTTTTTCGGCATTATACATAAATTCTTGGATCTTTATGACGAAGTCTTTATTCCATTTAAGATTGTAGCTTCCGATCCATTTTCTTCGCAATACCTCTAATTTTTTTTCTGCAATTTTCTGTAGAGAATCTGGGAATAAGGGGCGATATAAAATTTTATTATTTTGTCTACTTATAAAGGCTTCTGAGTTCCCTTCGGCTTCTTCGGCTTTTCCACCCGAGTTTAAGCCGTTTGTTTTTCGCATTTCTTCATCAATCCGTCTTTCGTCATTGTGAGCGGATTGCCAATTCCTAAATTGCTCTTCGATAGTAAGGGGCCAGGGCGAAGCGGACTGCCCATTAGGTTTTCGTGGAACGATCAGGTTTTCTCCCTCATTAGTAGCGAAAGCCCATGTTACGGGAACTGAAATCACACTTTCACCCATATCTGGATTATTAATCGTAATTGATCCATCTAGCCCCTTTTTCAGCAATTGATCTTTTCCTTTTTTTGACCAGTGCTGACTTTCATTGACAAAAATCATCCCTTCTGACGGAGCATAATATCCTTGCCAAACCTCTCCTTCTTTCCAATCTTTATTAAGTTCTACATAATCTTTGGTCACTTTGCCTGATGTGGGATCCTTCACTATAACTTCTTTGTATTTTCCTCCGGAGTGCTTGATAATAAATCTCACAAACGGAGTCAATGTTTCTGAGCCAATGTGGCCAGTCGCAGAGCCCAGTAGGGCCCAAAGGTCTGCTTGGGTTTTCACAACAGGCATTTCAAACATGTGCTTATTGTTTTCCCAAGCACCGTCTTCATCATTTAGGGCGTCAACAAAAGCATGAACAGAAGTGTCCTTCCCGGTACCTGGGGGGCCCATCAGAGTTATTTGTTCACCTTTTTTTTGCGTCTCGCCGTACATATATGTTTTGAGAGCCATTTGATAGAAGCGCTCGACCACTTCGGGTTGACCGATAATGTTGTCTTCTAGCCGTTTACGAATGTTCTGCAGCTTTGCTTTTTTTTGATCGTCTGTTAGCTCTGGACGAAGAGATTTGCTGGGTTCTTGGGAGGAATTTTGACTTTTGAAATCGGCATCTGCCTCAGCCGACGTAAAGAGGGCCCAAGGTTTTTTTGTCTTTTTATTTTCGGCCTTTAATGGAGTTGTGGAAAATAAACAGCTAAGTAAAAGTAAAACACTCCCCAAGCGTTTTGGCGTCATGAACTCCCCCTCTATTTTTCTGAAGAGTTCGCAAATTCAATTCATATGCCATTTTCGAAGAGGCTTTTTTGAGGTTCAGCTTAAAACTAAGAACAATAGAAGGGCGATATTAAGGGGCCTTAAATATTCCAATAATAATTAATTTAGGGGGTTTTAAAAAAATTACAGTGTAAGGGATCAAAATGGCGCCACTTTTTTTCACGATTTTTTAGTTTAAATCGAAAATATTGGCCTTTTAAGTTTTTATACCAGTCCTGATTAATTCACATCCTTTCTTGCTGATCTTTAGCCTCGCTGCTTCTCCTTGCGTTAGCGCAACTGCTAGCGCGCGTCGTCGCGCCTCGCTAAAAGCCAAAATCTCTTCGCAATCGAAGGCGTGAATTAATTGGAACGGGTATTAGTCTAGTTTTTAATTTTTATTTTGACTTACGAGAAACTTACGAGTACGTTCAAATTCATGGAAAGCTTTCTCACTCCAAAACAAAAAAAGATCCTCGATTTCATTTCACGTTTTGCTGAGAGCCATGGTTATTCACCCTCCCAATTGGAGATAGCCCAGCATTTTGGTTTCAAATCTCTCGGCACAGTTCAGCACTATCTGGTGCAACTGGGAAGCCAGGGCTATCTCCAAAAATCTTGGAATGCGAGGCGAGGGACAAGAGTCGGGCACACACGAACTTCCTTTGAGCTTCCTCTTTTAGGAAAGGTGGCGGCAGGTCGACCCATCGAAGCTATAGAAATTCAAAGTACTGTGGAGGTTCCCTCTTTTATGATCACCAGGGATGTGTCTACGGGATCCAGGATGAGTAGCGGTAATCATTTTGTGCTCCAGGTTCAAGGTGACTCAATGATCGAGGAGGGGATTTTAAACGGAGACTATGTTGTTTTTCGAAAGCAAGCCACGGCTCAAAATGGTCAAACAGTTGTGGCTCTTATTAATAATGAAGCCACAATTAAGAAATATTTCAGACGTAAAGATAAAATTGAACTTCATCCAGCCAATGAGGCTTACAAGCCCATTATCGTTGGTCAGGGTGAGGATTTTCGCATTGAGGGGGTTTTGGCAGGGGTGATTCGGAAGATTTCATAGGTTGGTATGAAGGTTCTTAGCCGTACCAGCAGGCACCAAACGACAGTTGAAGACTTAAGAGAGTTATGTAGAAAAACTACAAGACTTGAGCGAGAAAAATACGATTTCTCCTTGCACCCTAAGGGTTTTCCTCGAGGAGTTTTAATAGAGTTAACGGGTCTTGGTAAAACAGAGGTTTTGGTTCAGTTTTTAGCGGAAAACCCAAAACTTCGTGTGGCTTGGATCGAAGAGAGTTTGACAATTTATCCCTATGCTATGGCTCAGAGAGGGGTCTCCCTTGCGCGTTTACTTTTTATAGAGGCCCATCAAGAAGTTTTTTGGGCCACTTTTCAGGTTTTAAGAAGCCATCTTTTTGACTGTGTCGTTCTTTCTTCGAAAAGAAACTTTGATGAGAAAAATTTGAGGCGAATGCAGCTCGAAGCAGAAAAAGGAAATATTGGAGTTTTTTTACTGACGGAGTCCATTCATAAAGCCTGGCCCATTGCTCTACAATTAAAAGTGAATCGTGAAATATGCTCTCAAGGGACCAAGTTGGATGTCATAAGAGAAAGGACTTAAAAATGCGCGTAGTATGTTTATTATTTTCAAAGCCTTCTCCTATTTCAGAAATCGCCGAGGCTTGTTATCGCTGGACGCCCCAAGTGGCTTTGCGTTCTGAAGAGGCTATATTTTTAGAAATCGAAAAATGTCATCGTCTTTATTCTGAGCACGCCTTAACTCTAAGACTTCAGGCTCTTCTGAAGCGTTTTAACGCAAAAGCAAGAATAACTATTGCTGATGATGTTTTTATGAGCTTGGCTCAAGCTCGGTATCCACGAAGTGAGAAAGAACTTCTTCCCCTAGAAGCTTTGTGTGATGTGGCCAGCCCTTTTAAGCGAGATCAAGACATTGAAAAGAAAGTTTTAACGATGATTGAGGAGTTAAGGCGTCTTGGACTTAAAACTCTTGGTGAGTTTATAAAGCTTTCCCCTAAAGAGCTTTCTTCTCGTTTTCACTATCAAAGCCTTGAGCTTCATCGACGACTTTATAATGGATCTTTTGACGAAAGTCTTTCTCTGTGGCCTCGTTTTATTCCTCCAGAGAGAATTTGTGAAAGTGTGAGTCTTGAATACGCTGAAAAATGTCAAAGTTTAGAACCCCTTCTCTTTGTAATTAAAAAAATTGTGAATCGGGCTATGGCTAGACTCACCGCCAGGGGTGAACGTCTCTCAAAAGCTTCTTTGCATTTTGAATTAGAAAAGCTTTCAACGGTCAAATGTACCCGCCGCTCTTGGGTTTTTGATTTACCTTTATCCCAAGGTGCTGTGACAGGGCTTTTGCCCTTAATTCGGGAAAGATTGAGTTTCGAATTAGAAAGAGAGTCCCTTATGAGTTCTGTGGAACGTCTTCAGTTTGATGTTCTAGAGACGGTGCCAGGGCAATATTTTCAACGGCATTTTTTTTAGTAAGAAAGAGGAAGAGCAAGAAGCGTGGAACTCTCTTATTATTAGGTTATGCGAAAAACTAGGAAGAAAAGTGGCCGCTGCACCCGTACCAGCCGGAGTAACGGCTGCGCCCTCCGGGTCCATGGCGGTACGCGACTGGTACGGTCATGGCGAGGCCGGAGTACCGGCTGCGTTTATTGCGGAAAATGTTGAGCACTATAAACCTGAAAAAGCGTGGCGTCGAACCGTTATAGAAAGGCAAAGTGTGGAGAAAAACCTTGATATTGGTTTTGTGGGTGTGGACATCCCATTGCCAGATAGGCCCTTAAGACTTTTAAATAAGCCAGAGCTCTTGATTAAAAAAGAAAACACCCTGGTTGCTGCTGATGCAAGGTGGGAGATTCTTGATTGGGAAGGACCCGAACGTCTTTCGGGGGAATGGTGGGGAGAGGAGCTCAGCCGAGATTATTTTCGTGTTGGAACTAAAAATGGAGAACAACTTTGGGTTTTTAGAGTCCCAAACTCTGAGGTCACAAGCGAAGTTTATCTCCATGGATACTTTGATTAGAGACAAGCTGTTGAAAACGAATTTTCAACAGGCAATTTATGAAGTACGCAGAGTTAAAGTGTAAAACCAATTTTAGTTTTTTAACAGGAGCATCACATCCCGAAGAACTGATTCACCAAGCTGCAGCACTCAAACTAAGTGCTATCGCCATAACCGACAAGGATGGAGTTTATGGAATACCCAAAGCTTATAATGCGTCTAAAAATTATCCTGATCTTAGACTTATTGTTGGCGCTGACATCTCTCTTGAAGACGGCTCTAGAATAACTCTTCTAGCGCAAAATCGTCAAAGTTATGGATTAATGTGCCGTCTGCTTACGGAAAGTCATTCTGGGCATGAAAAGGGAGATGCAAAAATTTCCTTTCAAAAATTTCTTGAATTTATGAACGAACCTTCGTCCCAAGGGCTCATCGCCCTTCCCGATGATGGGCCAAAGGTGCGGTATGATATTCTTAAAGATGTTTTTGGAAAAAGAGTTTATCTTCCTCTCTCCATTTTTTTTGATGGACTTGATCAAAAACGTAAAACTCGAATCTTGGAATTAAATCAGCGTTACGGTATTCCCTATGTGGCTACAAATGATGTGCACTACCATGTACAAAAAAGGCAAATCCTTCAAGACACTCTGACCGCAATTCGGACTCATACCCCTCTGGCTCAAGCAGGGTACAAACTTTTCTCTAACGGAGAGAGATATTTAAAGTCGGCAGATCAAATGATCGAGCTCTTTAAGGATTTGCCCGAAGCTATTTCAAATACTCTAAAAATAGCGGAGCAGTGCACATTTTCTCCCAGCGAGTTGCGCTATAGATATCCCAGCGAATGGATTCCAAGCCATCACACAGCCCAAAGCTATCTTGAAGAGCTCACATGGAAGGGCGCGGTAGTAAAATATCCGCTGGGGGTTCCTGAAAAAATTAAAACTCAAGTGAGTTATGAGCTTAAAATTATAGGGCAACTTAATTTTGCTGATTATTTTCTAACTATATATGAAATTATTGAATTTGCTCATGAAAGAGAGATTCTTTGCCAAGGGCGTGGTTCCGCGGCCAACTCGGCAGTCTGTTATTGTTTGGGAATAACAGCTATTGACCCTACGCAGATCAATTTACTTTTTGAGCGCTTTATTTCGGCGGAACGGGGAGAGCCTCCGGATATTGACGTAGACTTTGAGCATGAACGTCGAGAAGAAGTGATTCAGCATATTTATGAAAAGTATGGACGTCATCGTGCAGCCATGGTGAGTGCTGTGGTCACTTACAGAACAAGATCGGCTCTCCGAGAGGTTAGTAAAGCTTTAGGCGTCGATGTAGGAACCCTATCGGCGAGAAAACTCATGAAAAAATTGGTTGATGGTGGGGGTAGTAGCGGTACCAGCAGTAGCGGTACCAGAAGTAAAGCGCAGCTTATCGAGCGGTTGTCTGAAGAAATGCAGGGGTTCCCCCGACATCTCTCTATTCATTCCGGAGGATTTACCTTATCAGCTGATCCCATTACAGAAATTGTTCCTGTTGAACCTGCTCGGATGAAAGGGCGGACCATCATTCAATGGGATAAATATGATTTGGATTATTTGGGTCTTCTCAAAGTGGATATTTTAAGTTTAGGGATGCTCAGTGCCTTAAGAAAAAATTTAGAACTTGTAGGTAAAAAACTTCACGAAATCCCCCACGGCGATAAGGCTACCTATGAGATGATTCAAAGAGCTGACACAGTGGGCACCTTTCAAATTGAATCGAGAGCCCAAATTTCGATGTTGGGTCGGCTTTTGCCTTCAAAGTTTTATGATCTTGTCATACAAGTGGCCATCGTTAGACCTGGGCCCACCCAAGGAAAGATGGTCCATCCCTATTTGAGGCGCCGGCGGGGGGAGGAGCCCGTTGACTACTATGGCGATGCTCGGGTTAAAAAAATTCTTGAAAAAACCTTGGGCGTTCCACTCTTTCAAGAGCAAATCATGCAATTGGCCATTACCCTTGCTAATTTTAAGCCAGGTGAGGCCGATGAACTTCGTAGAGCGATAAACGCTTGGCGATCCACCGGAGGCCTAGACAAATTAGGCCGTCGTTTAATGACGGGTTTTAATTCAAAGTGGATTGCCAAAAGAGTTTGCGGAAAGAATTTTTCAACAGATTCAGGGTTTCGCAAGTTATGGATTTCCAGAATCCCATGCCGCTAGTTTTGCTTTGATTGCTTATGTGTCGGCTTATTTAAAGTGTCACTATCCAGCAGAGTTTGCTTGTAGTCTTATTAATTCTCAGCCCATGGGTTTTTATGCACCCCATACACTGATCGATGATGTTAAAAGACATGGTGTTCGGGTATTGCCTGTGAACCCCAATATCTCCGAATGGGATTGTACAATTGAAAATAAATCTGACTTTGATTCACCTGATCGAAGTAAACCAAGCCTTCGACTTGGTTTTCGCGTTGTTCATGGACTTCAAGAGAAAGTCGCTGAAGAAATAATAACTGAAGCAAAGCATAGACCCTTTGTTCATTTAGTTGATTTTATTAAACGCACCCGAGTGAGAAAAGATGTTCTCCATCGTTTGGCTATGGGGCACTGTTTTTCGAGTTTTGGTTTTGATCAAAGGCATACTCTTTGGCAAATGCTTGAGTGTGAGCTTTTAGTGGAACAAAGTCGATCCAATCAACTGAGTCTCTTCAATAATCTTTGGGCCTCCCAAGGGGACGAACTTTTTGAGAAGCTAGACCACTTTGAAGAAATTAAGGCGCAGTATGAAGCCTATGGGCTCTCTACTTTCGGTCATCCGATGGTGGCCCTTAGAAAAATGATGCCGCGAGTTCCCAAAAAAACAATCTCTGAAGTTAAAAGATCAAATCATGGAGAGAGAATTCGAGCGGCGGGACTTATTTTGGTTAGACAAAAACCTCCAACAGCAAAAGGCGTGACCTTTTCAACTTTAGAAGATGAAACCGGCTTCCTTGACCTTATTCTTCATCCCAAGGTATTTGAAAAATACCACAATGAGTTCTTAGATCATTGCTTCTTAGAAGTTGCAGGAGTCCTGCAAAGGGACGCAAACACCACGAGTGTTCTTGTACACGAGGTTCGACCCTTCTTAAGAGATCTTCAATCTCCAAATGAAACGTTGAATATTGAACCTGATCAGTATTTTGTCGCTCTTTAGAGCATTCTAAAGAGGGCGAGTGGTATGGATGTTGTCCATATCGATAAAAAATGATTCATCTGTTCTCTCTAAAATATCAACAAAGGCATGTCCCCAAAGAATCTGATGGGGCAAATACGAATAACGGGAATGAATCGTCTGAGAAAAAGTGTCATCGACACCGGTGACAGTCACCAGAATTTCAGCTCCTTTTTCTACAAGTGTTTTTTCTGTAAATTTATACATCGGACTTTTCTCACTGATGGGATGAACAACCGTCCATGAAAATGTAAAAAGAGGGGTTTGACTCCTTTCTAAATCCAAATCATAAAGAGTGCGATAGCTCTCTCCTTCTTTTGTCTTTTCGTCGATCACTAAAACCACATTCACACGAGCTTCTACGATTTGATTAAGCCGCTCATTTCCGATTCTAAAAATAAATGAGGGAATCCCATCGTGGCTATTAATGACAGCGACATTACTAAATACGACTCGGGCCGTGGGCCTCGCAAATCGAGAGAAAATAATCCCCGTCACGAGGGCAAAACCCATGAGACCCGTCACTGACTCTAAGGTGACCAGCAGATTGGCCCCCAAATTTAAAGGAGACATGTGCCCGTACCCAATAGTGGAGAGGGTTTGGACACTGAAAAAGAAAACATCTAAAAATCTTTGGAGGGGATCGTGAGAAAGGCCCGTTAGTGCAGCGGGCCCACAAAAATAATATTCGAAAGCAAAGAGACAATTGACGGTAAGATAAATTAAAAGAAGGATATAAATAAAGTTAGGCCAAGACTGAGAAAGGATAGAGTGGTACGCGTCGGAGAACTGAAATTTTACGTTCCGCTTCAGGGCTCCAGAACCTTGCCGATTCATGTCCCGAGACATTTTTAAGGGAGCACGCCTTCGTTTTTTATTTTTACTTCTCATGGTGAATAAATTTATAGGGCATTTTATTTTCTGTCTATAAAACTTACTTGTAACCTTGTCCGCCTCAGAACTTGTTGAAGCTATGTTTAACTTCGAGGTCTGGATTCACGAAAATGCAGACCAACTTAAAGAAGAGCTGGCACAAAGCGATCTCTTAGACTTGCACCCGCCGACAGAAAAGTCGAAGAAGAAGCCTGCGCCAAAGGCCGCCTAAGGCATCTGGTTAATAATTAGACCTAGGCCTTAGTGCAATTAAGCCCACCTTGGGAGAGAATAAACTTCTAAAGGGGGGCTTGTGTCGAAAGTCATATTATTTTTGGGGAGCTTAATTTATTCATCTTTAAGCTTAAGTGCTAATGTGAAGTTCTACTGTTTTCAAAGTCCTGGAATGGGCCGGGCCATTTTTGAAGCGGGTTACAGAGATTGCCAACAAAAACCTAACGGGCCATCCACAACCCCTGTTCCAAGCCACGTTTGTATCCAATCTGCATATTGTCTTGTCCCTTCGGAAAACGACAAAAAAGTCATTGCGGCCAACGGTGAAAAGAGCTTTGATCAGATGTCTGTGCGGGAGATCGAAAGTTCTATAAGAAAAACCGCAGAAGCGACCTACAATCCGGTGACCAAAGAGGCTAACTTTATGGGTAAGCTTCAACACTTATTTGTCCAGTCGACGAGACCGGCGTTTGTCCGGAGCCCGAACAGTGTGAGCAGGACTTGTATTACAATATGGTATCGAGTGGACCAGTTCTAGTTAAAGATGTTAATCCTTCGTCCCCGGCAAACTATGATGATTTTAACCTGAACCAAGATTCAGATAAGGTCCTCACTACGCCGCAAAAAAGGAAAAAATAAGGCGTGATCAATCTTAAACTCGCCGCACTTCTTATTTTATTTTGGACTACTGTTGGTGATGCCTCAGGAATCATGACTATTTCTGGGACTTTTTACGGCAAGTCGGAGGGTTCTTTTCAAATTCTTTCACAAAACCAGGTCTTCACAATCCAGAAAAATAAACTTTCAAAGGGACAACGTGATTACCTTGAATCGAAGCGATGGAACCAAAAGGTCGATCTCTCAGTTCCTATGGGAGCCATCAGCGACGTCCACGATAAAAAATAAGTGAATGTTCTTTTTGTGCGAATTCCTTAATTTTTAACCAGTACTTTTGACGCCAGGCTCTCTCTACATTTGGAATAAGGATCTTAGGTACACCTCGATGGGTGAGAATTAACTCGGTATTTCCTGGTTTCGGCTCCCTCAGATCAAGGGT
>JABDDW010000039.1:11670-13830 GCA_013287405.1 Deltaproteobacteria bacterium | reverse complement strand
TCAATTTAACGGGAGTACATTGAGGGAAATCATCGGCGAATGAAAAAGCGATGCCCCCCAAGATTACAAAGAAGCTCAAGAGGAATTTCATGAGTGTTTATCAGTTTTCTGGCGGACCCTTCCCACCTCTTTAAACCCCTTCCAAGACAAATGATCTATGGGTAAGGTCATGGCCTAAGGCCGCAAGGATGTCAAGGGCAAGGAGTCTTAGCTCTTTTCAAAACTTCCCATTCCTCAAAATATTCACCGACATCAGGGGGAAGAATCTCCTCCCCCTCAGGGTTTTTATAAATTCCACGTCGACCGTCCCACCCTCGGTACTCACGAAGACCCTCGGAGGATTTTTCTAAAAAATTGGGCACCAAGGTTGTCTTACCGCCGCCTGAGGGAATGTCTAAGGACAAAGTGGGCATGGCTAGGCCGGAGAGATGCCCCCAAAGTTCTTTGACGATCTTTTCGCTGCTTTCTATTGACGTCCTTAAATGGTCAGTGCCTTCACTGGGATCACACTGAAAAATATAATAAGGTTTTACGCGTAGATAGAGGAGCCTTCGACTTAACGCCTGTATGATTGCAGCATGATTATTAATGCCATTGAGTAAAACCGTTTGGTTAAAAATGGGGATCCCGTGATCCACCAAAAGTCCTAGGGCATCGGCTGCTTCTTTAGTCAACTCTTTGGGGTGACTGAAATGAGTCATCATATAAACGGGGGAGTACTCCTTCAGAGTCGCGATCAGTTCTTTATCGACACGCATTGGACACACCGCCGGCATTTTAGACCCAATTCGAATAATTTCTATATTTTCGATCGCACGAATATCCCTTAAAGTTTGTCCCAAGATTCTATTGGAAAGGGTAAGGGGATCCCCTCCGGATAAAATGACTTCCCTTATTCCTTTATGATTTCTAATGTATTGAAGTGCATTTTGATAATCTTGCCGATTGATCAGCCCCTCTTCCTGGCCCGTAAAACGCTTACGGGTGCAGTAGCGGCAATACACACTGCATGTATCCGTGACTAAGAAAAGCACTCGGTCTGAATACCGATGAATGATCCGAGATGTAGGGCTATGAACTATCTCAGCTAAAGGATCTTCCATTTGTTGGGCCCCGGGTTTTACCTCCAATCCCGTAGGGAGAAGAGTGCGACGAATGGATTGGCAGCTTGCGCCCAAGCTCGAATAATAAGGGGTCGCAGAGACTTTAAAAAGTTTGCCCCCCTGGCCAAATCCACCACGTTCCCCTTCATTTAACTCAAAGACTTTACTAAAATCCGCCTCAGTATTTAAGGTCTGCTGCATTTGCCAAATCCAATTGGACCATTTTTCGGCGGGTATTTCCGCAAAATGGGGGGCAGGTTTTAAGGTCTTAAATTCAAATCGCAAGTCAAAATCCTCTTTTGATAACCGAACGAAGTGCCGTGCAACGTCCTTTTAGGCGGTTTACACTGTCAAAACTTAATGCACCTTTAAATAGCTCATTTGATTAGAAATTTTAAGTCGAAAGATGGTCACCGTCTGGATTCCGAGTTTTTTGCCCTTTAAATAGATTCAGGTGATCTACGCGTTTAGGCTCTCTTATCAATAAGATAGTCGTGCCAAGGTCCTGGCGTGTTCTTTGGAACGTAAACTGGGTATGTGGGCTCGAAAGGTATTGAGCCCTATTAGAGGAGACCGAAATGAACCGCTTAATTATAACCATCCTTTTGATCTTGGCTTTTGCCATGTCCATAGCCAAATATGCTATGGCCCAGGACGCAACTCCGCCAGTTCCAGCAAAAGTTCAGCAAGTTCCGAAGATACATCATAGAAGGACAGCGGACTCTCAAAGTCCTCAGGCCCAGGCCGGGACGCCTTCTACGGCAACCCCACCTGCGCCTTCCGCAGATTCAAAGTCAACTGCGACAGCCCCGGCGGTGCCACCGGCTCCAGCGGCGAGCTCTGATACGCCCACTCCAACCATCGCCGAGATTTGCGATAACGATAAAGATTGTATGACGAGAGAACTCTCTGGGGAATACAAAGATTACAAAGCTGTAGCAAGCACGGAGCAAGGATCAAACGGCCAGCGATCTTTCGTAATCAATAGCCAGGGCGGCGCTTGCAATTGCAACCTCCCCGGGCTCAAGCCTACTGTAGTCACGATTCCTGGAGACTT
>JABDDW010000039.1:0-11660 GCA_013287405.1 Deltaproteobacteria bacterium | reverse complement strand
CTGTGCAAGCTTATAGGCCCAGTCTTGAACTATTCCTGGAGACTTAAAGATAACCGACAAAGAAAAATTCAAAGCATTGTTAGATGAGGCATTTAAGGAAAATGAAGAAGCCGCCAAAAAGATTGCTGCAGATAAGAAAGCTTATGAACACTTGACGTTTCTACAAAACACTTGTCAAGCCACCTCAGATAGTAAAATCGACCATATCATTCCACTTAAACCTGCTGAGGAAAAAAAGCCTTCAAGAGAATCAATAGAAGAAGATAATATGGAAGACTCAGGCCTTCAGGTCGATCTTGTTACCCAATGCCGCGAAGATAATATAGAAGCATTCAATGACTCTGACGACCCTGAAAAGGTCAAAGCTTTAAAATACCTTGTAACCAAAGTTGAAGATCGAATTGCAACTCTCTCAAGTAAAGGTAACCTTACTCCTAAAGAAGCTGAGGAACTCCAGAGTCTCCATCAATTTCACCTCGATAACATAGCCACCAACGATACTTTAAGAGGAATAGTTCAAGACTGGGCCTATAAGCTTGCACAGGCAGACAATAATAATATCCTGGTGCAAATCCAAGCCATGCAGGTCGCCTTGAGCCAGAAAAACTTTGCGGGCGCTTATGACCTCCTTGGAAAAATTCGCTCTACACAACAAAGCTTAATGTATCATTCATCTATAGTGGGTGACTATCTTTCAAGCACCGACAAGAACTATCAAACCCAAGCTTCGTTTCTTAACACGGTTTTTCAAAACGGAGATTTGGGTAAAACCATAACCGACCTTGCTTCGAAACTACCTAAAAACAACAAATCGGGCACCGGTGGAATTTACTCCCAGGCTGCAGCCCAAGCCGCTGCCGCAACTGGAGACCCGGCCTCGCCTTCCTCAGTGGATAATTGGGCTCAGAACTATAAGATAGCCAATAAAATTGCAGAGCGCGCTACAACTTCAATGGGCGCTCTCTACCCTCAAATTTTTGAAAAAGAGCCCACAACCGCCCAATGTTTCATCGCCGGGAATTGCACGGGACTCGACGGTATCCCTTCATTTAGACTTCTTGGAAGTGGTTCTGTGGCTGCAAACTCAGGAACAAATTTTAACTCCGTAACTTCAGCGGTACTTCAAAATAACTCGGTCTTAAACCCGACTAATAGTGGCTTCTCAAATAATAGCTTCACCAACAATCCTATGGCTAACACTTCCCGGGGAAATGGATTTGCCGCAGGACGAGCGACGGGAACATAAAATAAAACCCCTGGGTTTCCCCAGGGGCCCTGCTCGCCGCCATTTCTGATCGTCTCGATGTTAACCCTTTAGAAGACTCAAAGTTGCAATTCAAGCTGCACTCTCTAGAAGTACTTTAAATCGTGATCAGAAACCTATGGCGGCTTTCGTAGTCGCACCGTACGCAAGATTTGTAGCGTATGCGCCGTCTCCTGCCCAAGCTGAGCCCGGGAAGAGAAGACCCAACGTCGTCTCCCACGTAATTTTATCCGTCGGATGATAACTAAAGCCGAAGTCAGACTCAAAACCAAGTGACGTCGATCCATATCCCGCGAGTCCAGCCGGAGGCGACGTCGTCGAAACTGACGGTTTCACAAGGTTAGCATAACAAAATGTTCCAAGAAGGTCGAAATGTTCACCCAGAGACCAGGTAAGATTAGGTGAAAAATAGATAGCGTTAGAAATGGTCTCCGTATCTAAACCGCCCAGATTTGAGATAGCCTGATTTCCGTTAGCATAATTAGCAGGGTGAGTTCCCCAGACCCCACTTCTCAAGACGTCAATGTTGCCCATGGGGTATGCAAAAAGAAGCATAGCGACGTGGTAGTTGGGACTGAAGGCATAACCCTCCATCGTCGCCGTATCTGGATCATCTCCACTGGCCATCCCCGTTCGTACATTAAGTTTGATATTTCCAGTGCGATACCCAAGTTCGAGAGCTCCCCCGAAACCCGAAAGAAGAACGCTGTCCAAATTTCCCGTGGCAGGTTCACTCACTTTCATACCGGAGTTACCGTTAAGAAATCCCAGTTCAACACCAACATTAAAATTGTCCCACTTCTTTTTGACGTAAAAATTCATGTTGTAGGCACTATACCCGGAGTTGACGATGGCGTTACCAAACGTTGTATTAGAGTTTGAAAAGTAATTTGTAGGAAAATCATTTCCCTGACCGGAAGAATCATAAGGAGCCACACGTTGGTCGAATAAAAAACCCATGGAGAGATCGGTCTCTGGATTCGTATATTCTGCCATAACAAGATAATCGTTAATGTCATCCTCATTGAGAAGATTGCCTTCTCGAACTTTTCCGTAACCAGGCATAATCGTGATATTGCCCAGGACAAGTTTGTAACCCACCATATCTTTCGTTGAGAGAGCGTGGTCAAAGTTTCCGTTCCCTGAATTGTAGAGCATTCCTAGGCCGAATTGAAAAGGCACACGTCCTACGACCAAGGCGCCAAATTCGTGAATAAAATTGACGTAAAGCTCGGTGACCGCAATGGTCTCCGACGACTCGGATTTGCTCAAGACCGCAGGACCTTGTCCTGGGGACGTAGAACTTGTGGGTTGAGTATAATCTCCAAAAACCTGACCATGCTGACTATTGTTTAAACCATTATTAAATATATCAAATCGGGATTTAATATTGATGCCATCGGTGGCGATAATTTTCGGCTCCAATATCAAGTGGTTCAAGATATAGCTATCTTCTACCCCTGCACTCTTATCTAAGGTGTAGTTTTTGATAAAAACCCCTTCAAACCGGTATTTTCCGGACCATTCAATGTCCGCTGAATGAGCGAGAGGGGCGCCAAATATGAAGATTAAGGTGGTTATAAGATTTCTGCCCATGTGATTCACAAGTATTTCCCTAATGGTTAAAAGTCAAAGTAATTTTCAAAAAAGTGTGTTATTGCAAGCACTTAGAACTATAAAAGTCATAAAAACAAAGTCATTCCCATAAGTTACGTTACCATACAATACATCTATGGTAAGGTGACCCCTACCGCTTTCGTTTTGATTGCTCTTCTTCGTAGTATTTCTTGTAGAGAATATCGAACTCCCTTGAACCTTCTAGGACACCTTTTTTCTGACTCAGAATTCTGTTTCGAACGGTTTCATCCACATCTGTTTCGTGTTTGACGTATTCAACCAACACTCGCTTCGCTTCTCTTATAACTTCGTCTTCGTTGGTGTATTCAACGATATCATCTTTCCAAATGCCGTCGACAATAACATGGGCCAAGTGTGTTTGCCGATCTTCACTCAGTATCAAAGTACGATTCCTTTTTGCTTAGCCAACCTAGTTTTGAGTAGCGGAAACATCTTTCGGCGGTCAAACCCGCCAGGGTTTTGCTTTTCCAGATCGTCCATCATTTTATGAACCTCATGAACAAGATCATCTTCCCTTTTGAAATCAGCGGTAACCAAAGCCACGGCTCGGGCAAAAACTTCTTTTTCAGAGGTCTTAAACTGGATGAGCTGTTTTTCTTTTAGTCGATCCAATACATTTTGAACTAATCGTTCAATTTGTGTGGGTTGAAGCTTCATAAGGGTTGACTAAATGCCTACTTCTTTTCAAAGTCAAGCCGTATGCCAAAGAAAAAGCTCATCACCATCGGCGTTCTCTGCATTTTCGCTTCAGGCTTAATGATTTTTTCTGGAATTTACTTTTGGAGTATCCGCCTTGAACAGACGATCCAAGAACGACTTACCGGAAAGAGATGGGCCGCCCCCACCGAACTTTACTCAAGCCCTGAACGATTTTTAAAAGGCCAAAACCACGCCGCCGAAACTCTTGGGAGCACCCTCGAACGACTTGAGTATAATGTCGTACTCACGGACCGTCCTCTCAAAGCTGGCGAGTACCAGAAATTGAACTTTGATCAGTGCCAAACTAAAGTCTCCGGCGAACTTAAAACGGCCACACAATGCTGGATTCTAAAGCCCCATCCACGGGTTGATAGATTATCCAATTCCACCGAACCGCCCCTAATTTTGGTGGCTGTGACCCCCGATGATTTTATTGAAGACGTTTTCGAAGGCGAGCCTCTAAAAGCAGTATCTGTAGCAGAGCTTGAACCCGAGCTCTTTGCGCAATTTTACGGAGGGCAACCTGTCCTGCGACACATTGTAACTCTGAGTGACGTTCCTCCTTATCTTTTAAACGCTATCCTTGCCATTGAAGATAGCCAGTTCCTCAATCACCACGGGGTAAGTTGGACGGGAATGATAAGGGCCGCCATCAGAAACATAGTTAAAGGTCATGTTGCTGAGGGCGGAAGCACGATCACTCAACAACTCATAAAAAATTATTTTTTGGATAGCCGAAGGACTTTCAAACGCAAGATCACCGAGATTTTAATGGCTTTAATTCTAGAATCTAAATTTAGCAAAGACGATATTTTAGAAACCTATATTAACGAAGTATACCTCGGCCAAGCGGGTCCTTTCGAGATCCACGGAATAGGAGTGGCTTCTAAACACTTTTTTAATAAACACCCAGGGGATCTTACCTTAGCCGAATGCGCTTTGCTCGGTGGAATGATCCGTGGGCCTAATATTTATAATCCGTCAACTCACCCCGACCGGACCCTGGCCAGACGAAATAGCGTCCTTAAGCGCATGGTTGATCTTAATCTCATCAATCAGCAAGAATATTTAAATGCCCTTCAAGAACCTCTTTCTCAACCGCACCCTCAATTGCTCAAAGATCTAGCCCCATTTTTTATAGATTCCGTTAAACTGCAGCTACAAAATCTGAACTTGCCTGATCAAGAAGGACTGCAAGTCTTCACCACTCTCAATATTCGAGCTCAAAAGGCCGCTACCGAAGCTGTAACCACGGGAATAAATTTCGTAGAAACAAAATATCCCCGGCTTTTAAAGTTAGAAAAAAAATTCAATCAAAAACTTGAAGGAGTCCTCATCGCTGCCGATCCGACTAACGGATTTGTTCAGGCCGTCGTAGGGGGCAGATCTTACGGTGACAGCCAACTTAACCGAGCGGTCCAGAGCCGAAGACAAGTCGGCAGTGTTTTCAAACCCTTTGTTTATTTGTCTGCCTTTACGAGCGTCGACGAAAAAGGGCTGCCTTACACCCCCTTGACGGAAATTCTCGATGAGCAATTCACCATAAGCTACGACAAGCAGAGCTGGACTCCCAAGAATTACGAACCCCGATACGAAGGGATTGTTCCGCTCTATCATGCGTTTGAAGAAAGTCTGAATGCCGCTACAGACAAAGTCGAATTGCAAGTGGGAATACCCAAAGTCATTGAAACGGCCAAAGCCCTAGGAATTGAAAGTCATCTTGTTCCATTTCCGAGTCTAGCCTTGGGAGTTGCTGATCTCACTCCTTTAGAAGTTCTGCAATCTTACACCGCTATTGCCAACCGAGGGCTCTTAAAGCCTCTGACTTTTATCTACAGAGTCACGACTTCAGGACAAAACATACTTTATGAATATCACCCTTCAGAGGTGCAAGGAGTGGACGCCGTCTCGACCGCCGAAACCATTGCTTTAATGCAAGCCGTCGTTAACGAGGGGACAGGCAGAGAAGTTCGCAAGAAAGGATTTACTTTTCCTGCTGCAGGAAAAACGGGAACAACTTCTGATTTAAAAGACGCTTGGTTTGCGGGGTTTACCCCTCTTCAGGTTGCAGTTGCTTGGGTGGGTTTTGACCAACCTCAAACCACGGGACTCACCGGAGCCCTGGGCGCCCTTCCCTTGTGGTTAGATTACATGAAGACCTACGCGTCGACATTCCCCCCTTTAGACTTTCAAATTCCTGAAGGAGCGATACAAGTAACCATAGACAGCGACACAAAGATGATCGCAAATCCGTCTTGTCCAAATAAAGTGACTCTCGTTTTTCGCAAGGGTTCTGAGCCCACGGCACATTGTCCAGCTCACCTTTAAGTAGCGGCATTGCTATTGCAATTTCCAGCTAGTCATGAGTGCAGGGCGCTTCTTTGTTCTTTTTTTATTCTTCTTGGGTCTCAATTACCCGCTTCAGGCTATTGCAGGCACTTCTAAAAATTTCAGATTGTGCATAAATGTGGTCCGAAACCTGGTTCGCCTTGATTCTTCTGGATTGCAGAATTCCACTTTTCTCTACCAGGTTGAAAAAAAAAATGGAGAAAAGTTCTTTCACTAAATTAGACCCTGTGGACGTAGCCCAAGGTAAAACACCTATTCTAGACGATGTCGAATTCAAAAAACTAGAGAGCATGCCCCCAATGGAGAGGTGGAGGATTTTTATCAAATACCCTGAGTACTTTACGATCGAACAACTCACCACTGCACTTAAAGATTCCAATTCAATTGACAGAGAAACTCCTTTAGCAGATCAGGTCAAAGTCTTTTCTGATTTGGTAGAGGCCACACAATTTTTAGATCTCTCCTTAAGAAATAAGTATAACGACGCCTTTGGAATCGAGCTCGATGGAACCGATTTAATTAAAGGCTTAAGAGAGGCTTTGCAACAGGGGCATCGAAGGCTCTATTTGTTTTTAAAAGATCAGCAAGAAACCATTACCAACCCCTCTCAATTTATTCGTGACGTCATCAATGAATACCAGGATGCAAACGAACTCTTAAGAAGACGCGTGTGGGGTGAATCCAATTCCAGTAACACTTTCCAAACGATGATTCTATCAACTGAGGTCACAAACGCCTTTGTTGAATTTCTCCTAAACTATTATTCGGAACATCTAACCCCACAGAGCATTTACAATCTCATTGAACTTTATCAACTTCGCAAGAGGACCACGTTACTCACTCCCCTCTTTACAAACCTTCGCAGCTATCCTTTTTCAGTTCTTACTTCGCCTGAATCCTGGAGCTATTATGGCGAAGTTTTGAAATTCGCCATCTCTCACAACGTCAATCCAAGGGACATTGATTCTTTGGTCAACCTTTTCCAGACGGATATTAAGAAATTATGCGTTTTAGCAATTCATACGGAGGAACATCGTCGTCATATTCAGAAACCAAGTTCAGCCCCCCCTCGCTACGATGGGAGTTCAGAAAACGAAAGAGTAGACGAGATTATGGGAAAAATCCTCCACTATGCCAACCATTAAGGCACCAGCGTGGTTACTATCCATCTGGCTTATTTACCCAAAACAACGGTCGCAGCTGGAGCTGATGAACCTGGAGCTAACTCCCAAATAAGGACTCGATTATTTCCTGAATCTGAAATTCCAAAATACCCCGGGATAGTTCCGTTAACTCTGTAACGAATGCAGCTAAACAAATAAAAAACTAAAAGCCAAAATGAAGAGAAATTTTCCCTTGTTCACCGGAGAAAACGTAACCCCTCCCATCCTTAGCCGCAATACCATAAAAAAACCATAAAAAGATTCTTTATGATGCTGTGTGGATTTTTAGGCAAAGGCTTCAGGCAACGGCCATCGGTTTGGGGAGTCAGGGTAATAGATTCACCCTGAACCCAGATTCAAAGAACCGATCCCCTGACCTGATCCCGGCTTACCTGAAGCCTTAAACCTGGGAACAGTCCTTCCCTACTTGTTCCACACAAAAAATCTATATGGTGTCAAAATGCGACCAAGAGGGACAATTGGCGTCTATCTGACTTTAGCTAAGTGGCTGAAACCACAGTATTAGTAGGTCAAAAACCCCTGGCTCTTTTCTTGCTAAACTACCCCCTTGGGGTAAGTAAAAAAAACGTGAAGGAAGTAGAAGGCATGTCATTTGTAGTTCGTTGGAAGTTTTTTTATCCTACGGTCCGATTCTTGGGAGCTGTAGCCATAGCCACGATTTTACTCCGATTTCCCTTCTATTTCTTAGAAGGTAGTCTGTATGACGCCCGGGTTCGATTTAGCCCTACTCAATCGGTGTCCGGTGACGTTGTCACTATAGCCGTGGACCAAAAAACCATATCAACACTCCAAGGCGCTCCTGACGCGAGAGACAATATTAAACTCTTAAACCAGCTCAAGGCCGAGAACCCCGAGGCCGTTATGTACATGGATGATCCTACCCAGTGGGCGGGAACAGAAGATGAAAAAGTGGAGTTTTCAAAAAACGCAGCCACTCTGCAGAACTTCTTCTTCACCACTGAACAAGTAGCTCCCTTAAGTAGCTACGCCCACATGAAACTGGCCAAACCCTTTGATACCCTTTCTTTAGCTTCAGCCCCTGTCACTCGGGATAATATTACCTTTGCCGGTGACAAAGTCACCCGACGGATTTTGATTTCATTTGAAGGCCAGCTTATGCTCCAGTCAATATTGGCCAATATCCATAATCACATCGTCAACCCCCTTTCTTACAAAGGAAGTTACGAAAATAGTGGTTCCATATTTACATTTATTGCGCTCAGGCCGCAGGGAACCTACAAGCCTTTAAGCTTTATTGATGTTCGTGACGGTCGATTCCCCAAAGGTTTTTTTAAAAATAAAATTCTTATTATAGGGCGAGATACCCAAGCTGACTCAGACGATTACATCCTTACACCTTATTCCCGATACCCCTTAGCCATGTCCCGGGTTGAGGCACAAGCCAACATTGTGGACACGTTGATAAAAAACTCAGGCATCGTCAGAGCACCCACGGGTATCAATGTCGTCCTCACTATTCTCCTGGCTTACCTCACAGTTCTTCTTGTGTGGCGAGCTCGCCCCGTAAATGGAATATTACTTATATTGGCACAAGCTGCGGCTTTCACGTTTATTGCTTATTTGCTTTTTGCAACCTTTGGCCTCTGGGTGAAAATGATCCACCCTCTACTTGCGATTTTCGTCTCATATTATTTTTTTATTCCCTACCGTTTGATTTCAGAAAATAAGAAGACCTGGGAATACGCTCAAAAGAACCGGCTTTTAACTCAAGTCGAAGAATTAAAAACAAACTTTCTTTCGATGATGAGTCACGACTTAAAAACTCCGATAGCAAGAATTCAAGGCATGGCCGAAACCGCATTAAGGGAAAAAGGCAGCTTGTCTTCGACACAAAGGGAAGCCCTATCTACAATTATGGGTTCCAGCGAAGAGTTGGGTCGGTTTATTGGAAGCATCCTCGATCTCAGTCGCATTGAAAGCAAAGAGATGAAGCTCCAAAAAACCAGCCGCGATGTGAACGCCATTCTCCGAGAAGTGATCACCAAATATCAGTTCATCGCCGCGGAAAAAGAAATCCAGCTCATTCCACAGTTAGACCCTTTGTTCAGTGTGAAAATGGACGTGGATCTCATACGACAAGTTTTTACAAACCTTATTGAGAACGCCATAAAATATAGCCCAGAGACCAGCACGGTCATTATTTCTTCAAAGGAGGAACAGAATCGAATCTGCGTAAGTGTGACTGATTCTGGCCCTGGAATTGACAAAGATGAAGTGGACAATATCTTCCTTAAGTTCTATAGAAGTAAGGCTGCCAAGGCATCGCCTATCAAAGGGTCAGGGCTTGGGCTTTACCTCGCAAAATACTTCGTGGAACTGCACGGGGGGGATATTTCGGTAGAGTCTCAATCTCAATCAGGATCTACGTTTAAGGTCCAGTTACCCATTGAAGGAGCAGCACCATGAAGGAGAATGAAATGCGCAATGTCCTTGTCGTTGATGACGACCAGGGGTTACGAACCTCGGTGAGGGCAGCCCTTGATTCCGCGGGAAAATACAAAATAGATGAGGCCGTTAACGGTCTTGAAGCTGTGGCCAAGGTACGCGCAGGCCAATATAGCCTGGTTATTCTTGATGTCGATATGCCCGAACTCGGTGGAATCGACGCCCTTAAGTTTATCAAAGATCACAATCCTGCAATCATCGTTATCATTATTACAGCTTATAGCAATATTGAAGATGCCGTTCGTGCCGTTAAAGACGGCGCTTACAATTACATCGCAAAACCTGTGAGACATGAGCTTATTATTGAAATGGCTGAAAAGGCTTTTGAAGCCCACGACCTCATCGAAAAGGTTGCCTCAAGCTCCCCTATTTTGACGGTCGAAGGAGGACGAAAGTTTGTCGGTTCAAGCCGAGAAATGCAGAAGGTTTTTAATATTATTCAAAAACTCTCTAAGGTCACAACACCGGTTTTGGTTCGCGGAGAATCGGGAACAGGTAAAGAATTAGTGGCTCGCGCTATTCATTTTAATAGCTCCAGAAAAAATGAAAAATTTGTAGCCATCAATTGCTCCGCAATACCAGAGACTCTTTTTGAAAGTGAACTCTTCGGCCATGAAAAAGGTTCTTTCACCGGCGCTGACCAAAGGAAAATTGGACGCTTCCAATTTGCTGAAGGTGGAACCCTATTTTTGGACGAAGTTGGCGATCTTTCTCCAAATATGCAGGTGAAACTCTTACGCGTCCTCCAAGAAAAGAAGTTTACTCCTGTAGGTTCAAACCGAGAAATTGAATCAGACGTAAGAATTATAGCGGCAACAAATCGAAACTTAGATGAAATGATTAAAACAGGGGCCTTTCGGGAGGACCTCTTTTACCGCTTAAATATTATCCCCGTCATCTTGCCTCCTTTGCGAGAACGTAAGGACGATATTGATCGCCTAGTTTCTTTATTCATCGCTAAGTTTAACAAGGCCCACGAAAAGGAAATTACGGGAGTTACGGCGGAGGCCATGGCTGCCCTTAAAAAGTATCAATGGCCCGGAAATATCCGCGAGCTAGAAAACGTGGTTGAGCATGCGTTCATTATCGAAAGTGAAAATATTCTTAGCCTTGTAGGATTACCTGAAAAAATCACCGGAGTTCCGTCACCAAGTCTTCCCCAACTTCTTGGACATTCCATTGAAGAAGACAGTGCTGAACCCACAGAACAGGAGCTCTTGGACTTTAATCGTCAAAAAGAACTGTTTGAAAAAGAGTTTATAATTAGAGCACTTAAGGCTTTTAAAGGACGCATCAATCAAACTGCACTCCATGCCAATATTCCTAAGAAAACCTTGCTTAGAAAAATTGAAAAGTATGGCATCGTGGCTCGGGAATATTCCGACCCAAAGCCATAGTAGCTCTTGCTCTTAGGGCGCAACTCGTTGTAAAAGTACAGGCTTCCCTTAAACATAACTTTTAAGAGGTAACTGGACTTTGATTCCGCAGGCTTTTACGACCCGCGATATGAGTGATGCCTACAGGTGGTTACACACTCTTCCACCCAATATTCGCGATGAAATGAAGTCCATGGAACAAGTCGTGGTCATGTACTTAAAGGCAAAACGTTTGGGTATTCCCGTCCCCACCAAAGAGGACTTAGATAATTTGCGACTGGCCACAAGCACTCCTCCTCCTCCGTCAATTGCAGAACCATCAAAGAACAGCTTAGAGTTTCAGAAAACTCTTAAGAATCTGAAAACCGAATTAGACCGCTTTGATTTCAATTCACCGCCGCCACCTCCTCAAGAGATTCCTCTAGAAGGTGGCAAACCTCAGGAGCCAACCCCTCAGTATCAAAATCACCATCAAGGTAATGGAGTGAATCCACCTCCTATAGCAGAAACGCCAAACATCTTAAGTACCCTTCGAATGGATCCAAAAAGTCGCCAAATCGTCACCGAAATTAGGGACGGTTTAAACTTGAGTTCTGACATCGAGGTTTTGAGAATGAGCCTCGTTTTGGCTCACAAGATGTTGCGGGATTTGGTTAAGTAAGGGCTCCAGAGGTTCAGAGTTCA
>JABDDW010000038.1:2402-14608 GCA_013287405.1 Deltaproteobacteria bacterium | reverse complement strand
GGGAAACCTGGCCCTCGTTGCCAGTTCCATTGGGACCTCTTGGGAGATCGAAACAAAAGGAAAGATTCTCTTCTTGGAGGAGATCGGAGAGAAGGCCTACCGAGTCGACCGGTTTCTAACCCAGTTGAAATCGTCAGGGAAATTTCGGGGTCTTCGAGGCGTTGTGGTCGGAGATTTCTCAGATTGTAGCGAAGTTGATGGACGCGAACTTTGGAAAACGGTCATAGCTCGCCACTTTGGAAAAATGAAAATTCCTTGCCTGATAGGTGTCCACTCGGGTCATGGCAAAACTCGCTTGACTATTCCCATGGGCGTTAAAGTCAGAGTTGATACCAGAGCCATGAAGTTTGAAGTTTTGGAAAGTCATTCGAAGTGACAACGAAACTTCAAGAGCTGAAGGCCAAGTGCCATTCTCATTCTTACCCAGAAAATATACAAGTTATAGCCCGAGTTAAGAATGAGAATTTAGTCAACTTTTCATTTAATAATAAGAGCCATCGGTCGGTTAAATTTTACGATGTCGGAAGTATGACAAAGATTATGGTGACCGTGCCTCTTTGCATGATTCTTTACGAAAGAAAGATTCTGGATCTGAGTGTTCCCGTCGAGAATTACCTCAAATATTTCCGGGGAACTCCCGTGGGTAGGATAAATATTAAGAAGCTTCTAAGGCACGATTCAGGTTTAGAAGCATGGCGGCCTTATTATAAAAAACTCATTAAAGTTATGCCCAATGAAAGGATATCGGCTCTAAAAGAGATTTTTAGAAAGGAAAAAGTAAAAAATAGAGCGCAAGCCCTCTATTCTGATTTGGATTTTATAATTTTAGGTTGGGTCATCGAGGATATTCTTGATATGTCTTTGGATGAAGCAGCCGAGACATATATTTTTAGAACACTGAATATGAAGAACACATTTTTTAGGCCAAGTGAGCATATAAAGAACCTTAAACTTGTAGCTCCTACTCGGAAAAATAAAGAAAGAGGGATCATTCAAGGAGATGTTTTTGATGATAATTCTTGGGCCATGGATGGCATTTCAGGTCATGCGGGACTCTTTTCTACGGCTGAGGATGTGACGCGTTTAGGTCAAAGTTACTTGGATTTATATTTTGATAAATCGTCTTCGTTTGTAAAGGGAGCGACGTTAAGGTTTTTTGTAAAACGAGCCATTCCTCAAAAAAAGGGAGATTGGGGGTTGGGTTTTACCCTTCCAAGTCGACCGGTGAGTACGGCAGGCACAAAAGTCTCTCTCAAGGCATTTGGACACGTTGGCTACACTGGCACGAGCCTTTGGATAGAGCCCCTCCGGTCCGCGGTCGTTACAGTTTTGAGTAACGGAACCTATCCTCGCTACACCAATGAGAAGTTTAAATCTTTAAGAAGAGAAATTCATGATCTTGTTTGGGAGCTCATCGATGGACAATAATAAGAAAATGAAAATTTATTTTATGGGGATTTGTGGAACCGCCATGGGGAGCCTGGCTGGTCTTCTTAAAGAAATGGGACACGAAGTTTTTGGAAGTGACCAAAATATCTATCCCCCGATGAGCACTCGTCTGGAGAGTCTAAAGATTCAGGTGACTGAGGGATATCGCCCTGAAAACCTGAATCAAAAACCAGATCTAGTCATCGTCGGTAACGTTATGAGTAAGTTCCATCCAGAAGTGGAAGCTCTTCTAAGTTCAAAAATTCCTTATATGAGCTTGCCTCAAGCCATGGGTGAGTTTGTGATCCGAAATCGACACTCGATTGTCGTAGCTGGAACACACGGAAAAACGACAACGACGGCCTTAATGGCATGGATTCTTAACGAGGCAGGTCTTAAACCTGGCTTTCTCATAGGAGGAGTTCCTCTAAACTTTCCTCAGACGTTTTCTAAAGGAGAAGGCAAGCACTTTGTAATAGAAGGGGATGAATACGATACGGCGTTCTTCGATAAGGTGCCTAAGTTCATCCACTACAAACCCAAAAGCGTTATTCTCACGAGCATAGAATTTGACCATGCTGATATTTACAAAGACCTAGAGGATGTAAAAAACGCTTTTCGCAAACTCATAAAGTTAATACCGAAGGATGGATCACTGGTTTTTAATGCCGCTGATCAGAATATTTGGAGTATTTTAGATTCCGGGTCATGCAAAAATATCCAAAGTTATGGTACCCAAAATGCCGATTGGACTTTGGGAGACATAGAATGGGGAGAGAAGACTTCTACCTTTGAGGTTATCTTCAAAGGCAAGAAAATCGACACCCTTGATACTCAAAGTATGGGGGAATATAACCTCCTCAATATTCTCAGCGCATACGCAATGGCCAAGAATTTGGGAATTGACTCCAGAGTTATCCGGGAAGCGGTGACCTCATTTAGGGGAGTAAAGAGGCGCCAAGAAATCATCGGAACGCCCAGAGATATCACGATCATTGAAGATTTCGCGCACCATCCGACTGCGGTGCGGGTCACGATCGATGGCGTGAAGAAGAAATTTAAGAAATCAAAAATCATTGCCGTTTTTGAACCTCGATCGGCGACCTCTCGTCGCAAAGTATTTCAACATGATTTTGCACAAGCATTGGGAACTGCGGACCAAGTTATTGTTTCTGAGCCTCACGATCAGAGTAAGATCCCTGAAGCCGAAAGGTTTGATTCTAAAAAAATAGTTGAAGAAATAGAAAAAATAAAACCCCATGTTCACGCCAATGTGGGAGAGAATGTTGAACAGATCATTGAAATCCTAAAACGCGATGCCCAAGCGGGGAACGTGATTTTAATTATGAGTAACGGAGGATTCGATGGGATCTACAAGAAGCTCATCACGGCCTTCAGTTAAAAGAAGACTTCCTCAAGAGTTTTATCTCCGTGATACAAAAAGAGTAGCAAGGGACCTTTTGGGTAAGCGCCTCGTTCGCATTCATAATAATACTAGGTTGGCGGGGATCATCGTTGAAACGGAAGCCTACCTTGGTGTTAAGGACCCTGCGGCTCATACCTATGGTGGGAGAATTACAGAGCGCAATAAGGTCATGTGGGGTGAAGGGGGTAGTGCTTACGTTTACTTTGTCTATGGGATGCATTTTTGCCTCAATGCGGTGACTCGGTGGGCTGGACAGCCCGAAGCCGTATTGATCCGTGCCGTGCAATTTACCGAGGGTTTAGATCTCATAAAAAATTTTAGAGAGATCTCCGAGGAGAAACAATTAGGGAATGGTCCAGCCAAGCTATGTCAGGCTCTGAACATCACCAGGAATCTAAACGGAGTTTCTCTGGTCCAATCGGATCTTTTTATAGAAGATGGTGATTTAATTAGAAATAGCCAGATTATCTGTCGCCCAAGAGTAGGAATCGATTACGCTAAGGAGGCTAAACACTGGCCTTTACGGTTTTACATTAAGAATAATGAGTTCATATCTAAGAAGTAAGGTCTTAATGTGAGGGAGCAGGCCTTTACATGTTTACAACTTCGTGAAAACCTTTTCTAAGTAAGCCTTCTATACTTTGCCTCTAGGGGGAGGAAATTAATGGAGAAAAATACAATTTCACCGAAGTGGCGCCTTTATGACAGCGGATCTAACCTTTTTTTTAATAATCTTAATCTTGCCCAACTCTTAAAAATTATTGATGGCGTTCCAAAAAATGAAATTCAATATTGGCATGTTTGCCGTGATTCGGACGTTGAATGGTTCCCACTTGAGCAGAGACTTATGGAAGTAAGAAGGATTGCCTCCTTGGGGGGAGAAGACCGGCCTTCTGAAATCATGACCCTGAGAGCTTATGTCGATCACCAGATGATGGAAACCAAAAGTGCCATTGATGTTAAAAGCATTAATGAAAAAATTGAAAAACGCAAAATCAAACGTCTGGCTAAGAAAGTACAAGTTTTTATCGATGTAGGGGATCAAATTCTTTCTGCTGAAACTAAAGACATATCGATGGTCTCTATTAAGCTATCAAAAAAATTCTCAAATATATACCGGGATAAATACTATCCTATTACTCTGAAAGGGCGTCCCAGTATCACTCTTCGATGTAAACCTTTGGTGGGTGAGAAAGAGACCACAAGAGGAACCTGGAGTATCGTTATTTTGGATCCCAATTTTAACTTAGGGGCTCTAGGGGACTTCTTAAACTCTTGACCGGTCGGGCGAAAGCCACTAGAAATACCCGCATTACTTATGGAAATTCCAAGGGCTCAAAGTCATACACCGCTCATGCAGCAGTACTGGGATATTAAGCGCCAACACATGGACAAAATCCTTCTCTTTCGCATGGGCGATTTCTATGAAATGTTTTTTGATGATGCTATAAAAGCTGCGCCTATACTTAATATCGCCCTCACCTCAAGGAGTAAAACTCAAGGTCAGGAAGTGGCCATGTGTGGAGTTCCTTATCATTCTGTAGGTCCGCAGATTAATAAACTGTTAAATCAAGGCCTAAAGGTTGCAATTTGCGATCAAATCGAAAGCGCAGCGGATAAAAACAAAGATTCTAAGATCGTGAAGCGAGCCGTGACCCGCGTTGTGACTCCAGGGCTGGTATATGATCCCGAAACATTGTTACCGTCCCAGTCCAACTTTACGGCGGCGGTTATAAAAGGTGGGGAAAATGTATTTAACTTTGCCGCTATCGACGCCACAACCGGAGAGATATTCATTGACCGAGATTTATCGAAGGGAGAATTAAGTAACTGGGTTGAAAAACTCACTCCTCAAGAATTTATTTTGAGCTCCGAAGAGGATTTACCTTTTACAACCGAGCGCCTACTCACAATTAGGACCCTTGCCGACGGGGAAAATGCTACCGATTTTTTGTTACGCTACGTGAAAGAGACCCAAGGGGATGAAATCTCAAAAGTTATAAGAGTCCCTGAGCCCTTAGAAAAGAACTTTCTTCAATTATCTCACCAGACACTGAGACATCTTGAAATATTTAAGAGGACCGACGGTGAATTTGAATTTAGTCTCTGCTGGGCCGTCGACTTAACCAAAACTCCAATGGGGGCACGGCTCTTGAGAAAGAGGCTAGGGACTCCCTTTCGAAATTTAGACATCATCGAGTTAGAACTTTCCAGGGTCGAATTCGGTGTGAAGAACACCACCCTCCGTGAGGCGCTGAGGGCAAAATTACATCAAATTGGGGATCTTGAACGAAAAGTTGCAAGGCTCAGTAATCCCCTTTGCAATAGTCGCGATCTTCAAGCGGTCGGGAAGGCTCTATTGACGGCTTCAGAAATATTTGAAGATACTGAGGTTCAGAAAATTTTCCCCTTTGATACAAAGAGGGCCTTAAAGGCCAGTCAAAAAATTGCTGCTATTTTAAGGGATGATCTCCCTCATTCGGTAAAAGAGGGAACTCTGATTCGGCCAGGAGTTAACACTTTATTGGATGAATACGTTGAACTTGATACTCATGCCCAGCAAAAACTTTCAGAATTAGAAAGTAGAGAGAGAATTAATTCCGGTATTTCTAGTTTAAAAATAAAATATAACTCGGTCTTTGGTTATTCCTTTGAGGTGACGAAAACAAATCTTAATAAAGTTCCTAGCCATTTTGTTAGACGTCAGACTATGGCGCAAGGGGAACGTTACATCACTGCTGAGCTAAGTGAATTAGAACAGAAAATTCTTTCAAGTAAACAGAAACGCAGTGATTTAGAGTATCAAATTTTTCTAGATCTAAAAGTTGAGGTCATAGCCGAGGCCATAAACTTTCTAAATTTTGGTTCTCAAGTTGGCGCACTAGATTTGTCTTTAGCTTTTGCAGAATTGGCTGTGCAACAAGGTTATTGCAGACCTCAGTTTACAAAGTCGGGTTTTATTTTAAATAACGCGAGACACCCCGTTTTAGAAAAGAACAGTAAAGAGCGCTTCGTAGCCAATGACCTTGCGCTAGATGAGTCTCAATGCCTCCTTCTGACGGGCCCCAACATGGCCGGCAAAAGCACCTTTATGAGGCAGGTGGCGCTGATTTCACTGTTGGGGCATTGCGGATCCTTTGTGCCTGCGAGCGAGGCCAAAATCCCTTTATTAAAACAAATTTTTACCAGGATCGGCGCTCAGGATAATGTCTCTCAGGGCCTCTCAACTTTTATGGTTGAGATGACTGAGACAGCAGAAATTATAAAATCAGCGACCCAAGATTCTCTAGTCATTCTTGATGAAATTGGGCGTGGAACAAGTACCTACGATGGAATGAGTCTTGCCCAGGCCGTTCTTGAACATTTTGTAAGTGAAGTGAAATCGTATACCTTCTTTGCGACACACTACCATGAGCTTACAGAATTAGCTTCGGAGCGAGCGCAGATTATTAACGCCCATATGACGATCAAAGAACATCAGGGGCAGCTCGTTTTTTTAAGAAAACTTGAAATGGGTCCTGCGAGCCGAAGCTACGGTATAGATGTGGCTAAACAGGCTGGATTGCCAGAATCACTGACGACGCACGCCCAACACCTGTTGGAGGGTTTGGTTCGCCATACTTATGATCTCAAGAGTCGGCAAATGAATCTTCTAGATCGCTTAGCCGCAACTCCAGTAAATACACCCAACCCCGATGAGCAAAAATTTTATTCTATCGGCCAGAAATTGCGCGCGCTCAATTTAGACACTATGACTCCATTTGAAGCAATGACCCAATTATTTAAATTTCAAAGTGAGATACGTGAAAGTTGAAATCAGTTCTAGAGCGGTAGGCCAAATCAAGTCGGGAAGTCTCTGGATTTTTGCTAATGAATTTGTAACTCGAATGGCCGATCTTAAGCCTGGTGAGTGGGTTGAGTTTGAGTCTCGTGGTCAATTTGTGGGATATGGCTATGTCAATCCCCACTCCCTCATCGCTGGACGGATCTTGAGTGTCCGTCCCGTCACCGATCGAAAAACTCTGCTCTTTAACCTCCTAAGAGAAGCCGATAAAAAACGACACGCGGAAAAACTGGTTGGATCATATCGAGCTGTTTTTTCAGAGAGTGATTTTCTTCCCGGCCTAATAGTTGATGTTTATGAAAAAATTGTGGTGGCTCAATTCAACACTGCAGGGATCGATCAAGCCAAGACCGACCTTACCCATGGGCTTTTTGAGATATTTGAGCCGGATTATATTGTGATTAGGGCTGATTCAAGCGTCAGAATTCTTGAGGGGTGCGAAGGTTTTGTCGAAACCTTTCGAGGGCTAAACCAAGTTGAGATTGAAGAGGCCGGAGAACTGAGAAACTCTATCGTTCATGAAGGTAACATAAGTTTTGCAGCGGATTTTATTGGAGGGCAAAAGACGGGATTTTTTCTAGATCAGAGAGAAAATAGAAAAAATCTGATTCAAAACTCTGAGGGCAAATCGGTCTTAGACTTATTCTCTTATTCAGGAGGTTGGGGCTTAAGCGCCCTTAGGGGAAAAGCGGACCACGTGACTTTCGTAGATCAGAGTCCCTCGGCCATTAAGCTTTTGGAGCGAGGTTTAGAGCTCAATCAGTTTTCAACCCAGAAAGTGTCTTTAGTGACGTCGGATGTCTTTGATTATCTCAAATCCGATTCTAAGACTTTTGACATTGTAGTTTGTGATCCCCCTGCCTTTGTAAAATCAAAGAAGAATTTAGACCAGGCCAAACGGGCTTATAAAAAGCTCAATCTGAAAGCTTTAGAAAAGGTAAAATCTGGAGGATTATTTTATACCTGTAGCTGCAGCTATCACTTAAGTGAATTTGATTTTGAGCAGATTTTAAAAGAAATCTTTCAAGAGTCAGAAAGATTAGGGGAAGTCGTTTATCGAGGAGGTCAACCCCTGGACCATCCGTGGATCATTAACCGCCCCGAAAGTCGATATCTCAAATGTTATTGTTTTAAGGTTGGTTAATGGTCCCGTGCGAGGGTGCCTTCCAGGGCTTAGACTCTTTTGACTAGGCAAAAGTGGTATTTTTGATTTCGGTTAGCGGCATGCATCAAAAAAAACCAGACAAAAGTGAAAATAATTGTGATCAAGGTATTGTGGTCGGGGGTCGAGTCTGTTAGGCTTTTGGTAAGTGGGGTGGCACTCACCTGATCCTTCTCGTAGGATGCAAGAGGAGATCATAGCTAAGGCGAGTGCCAAAAAAAGAGACCCAAAGTCAAGTTGACAAGGGTCTAGTTTTTAAAAATGTAACGGTCATAAAACAATATAAGAGAAGTTTTGTGAAACCATTAACCAGGGGGAGCAAGGATGCTCAAAGATGTATTAGCCCAAAAAGGCCTCAGTCACCGAGAAGCCGAAGTCGCCGAACTCGTTTCAAAAGGATTGTCCAATAAAGAAGTAGCTGGACAGCTTTTTGTTACCGAAAAAACGGTGAAATTCCATCTCACAAATATTTACAAGAAGATGGCAGTGAAGAGTCGCGCTCAGTTAATTGTTTGGTGCGTGCCCCATGTTGACTTCGTCAACAATGGTCAAGCTCCTACAACAGCCGCTAATACCGGGGCTGCAAGCGCTCAGACAATCACTGGTGCTTCCTCTCAGCCTGCAGCGATAAGCTATAGCGCTTCAGGAATTATTCCAGGGAATAACTCCGGGAATAATAACGGCAGTATCTAAGTTTTAATTAGCGGGGTACACAATGCCCAGTGAGCAAAACGATCCGGCCAGCCGCGTGCCGCCGATGGATTCGGCGGAGGGCGAAGTTATTATGACCGAGCTCGTTTTGCCAAGTCACACCAATGCCCTCGGAACTATTTTCGGGGGAGTTGTGATGAGTTGGATCGACATAGCTGGGGCTATTTCAGCTCAGAGGTTCTGTCGAAAACAAGTCGTTACAGCTAGTATTGATGACATGGCGTTTGTGGCAGTAATCAAGTTAGGATGGGTTGTGCACATTCGGGCAAAAGTGAATTACACCGCTAAAACAAGCATGGAAATAGGCGTGCGGGTGGATGCTGAAGACCCTAAAACTGGGGTCAAGCACCACACCGCTTCGGCTTATCTTACCTTTGTTGCCATTGACGAAAACGGCAAACCAATACCCGTCCCAAAATTTCTTCCCAAAAGTGCTGACGAAAAACGAAGGCACCTTGCCGCGGTCAAGCGGCGAGAGATCCGTTTAGAGCGTCGAAAAAAAACAAACTAAACTCGCCTAGCAATGGGGGCTGGCGCCCAATCTATCTTCATAATGCTCTCACAAACCATTTATCCGGGGTGACCTCAGCCATAGCTATGCCATTACCGGAATAAATAGATGGACCAGGTCAACTCTAAGTAAGATTAAGTTTTGGGACTACCGGCCTTTTATATTTTCCTGAGAACAGGCCCTTGAGGAATCCAAAAGCATCATCACGAAACCAAATTTCCGAATCCGAACTTTACAGATTACCGCACATTTCAATTGTATGGGCTGGGTTCATGCCTGCATCGTTAGCAGCTTTGAGGCACGAGTCTTCGTCGGAGGAACCGGATGCACCAAGACAAAACTGAACAATATGTTCTGCATTAAATCCTTGGGCATTTCGTCCACGAATGCAAGATGACGTCCCGCCATTGGCCGATGCGCATAATTCCGCTGTGTGAGCTCCATTCATTGCGACATCATTCGCAGCAAGAAGACAACCCACAGTAAATGGGCTAGGATTATTGCAGGCTTGTATTGTATGTCTAGCGTTCAATCCAGTTTTGCTGGCCACCCGAATACAATCTGATTTAGAACTACTAAATGCCGTAGATGCGATTAACAAGAAGCTGCCTATCAGAATAAAAGAATTTCGAAAAATCATTAACTGCTCCCCTGTCTGAAATAAAAACTCGAGCCCACAATGAACTCAGTTACACATGGCATTCTATCCAGATTCCTTCAATATTTTCAAGAATTTAACTCTCAAAAACTTGAGCAGTTACCGTAAAACATAGAACTCATAGAACTAGATTAAGTATCTGATATTATTAATTAATGTCCGTCTGCAGCATCTCTCATTTTCCTTGATGGTTTTTAAAAGTCTACGGTTTCTGGGATTTTGATTTGTTTATAGGTGATTTCTGATGGTGCACCGTTTTTAGTTCCGGTGGCATCGGTGGTCAATACATTATCCGAGACCGAGAAATGGATTTTTGAGGGAAAAGGGTTGGCGGGGTTTTCGAAAGTCGCCGAATCCTTTGAGACTTGGATTAACTTAAATGGTAAGCCTTTTTTCCCCATCGGATAAGGAGTCATAACCAGCTGGCCATTTTGTTCGTCAACTCGAATCAGCTCAACGAACTGAGTTGTGCCATTGGAGTCCTTCATAAATGTCCGTCCCACAAAAACTTTTGCGTTTCCAGCTATGTAATGACTCACGACGGTCGAATTATTGTAAGTTCCTTGCCATCGACCATCCATAAAATCCAAGTCGCGAGCCGTGGTTGCGTTTGCGACGGAAATTAACCCTATTGTTGTAATAAGTGCTGCCAAGTATTTCATTTCAAACCCCCACAACTTGTTTTAGTTTTTAACCCTTCTCAAGAGAAGGCCGAAAACTACCATCTAAAGTTCCAATATGCAATGAGGCTGTACTTTCAATTCCAAATATGGATTAGCTTTGGAGAGCGAGTTTCAAAGACATACGCAAGTCACTCCTAGTATCCTCACCAACACGGAGTGTTGGAAAAGAGGGCTGAGTTTTCATTGAGGATGACTTTATAAGGATCAGAAACTTGCTTACTTTCGGAGTAGCTTTGGGCCCAAACCTTGAGGCCAGAGATTAGAGCCGAGTCCACCTGGATTACTTCATTAGTTTGGAATGAATTACTGAATAAGCAGATGTTTTGGGAGGGGACATCGACTCCACAATTTGGAATAGAGACATCGCAATCTTGAACTTCTAGCTTGGAACCATTTGTGAAGACATTGCCCGAAACAATGACCTGACTCCCTCGGATATAAAGCCCATCTACATGGTTATTATAGAAAGCCAAATTTGTAGGGGCAGTGCCATTGGCATCGTCAATCTTGGCCCCTTCGATTTGATTCGATGATGGTCCGTGACTAAAACTATTACCCGTTACAACAATGTTTCGAGGAACGACGCCTGAAATATTGATCGAACGAAAGGCCGGGTTACTTGGCTTAAAGGCCGGAGGGGCAAGACTGGCCGAAACGTTGTTTCCTTTGACGATAACATTTGCCGCTCCGGTGAGATCTATCCCAACTAGATCCTGAGTCAAGGTGTTGTTGAGGACTTGATTGGTCCCCCCAGGGATATAGCCTGGAAAACCTTCAATCGCTATTCCCGCATCCGCACGGTTACTCACAACATTGTTACTAATCAAAATATTATTTACTGAGCCTCGAACATGGATTCCATCGTTGAGCTCGTACGCGGCAGGGCTTCTGACGACATTATTAGACAGGGTTGCGTTGGTCAAAGAACCTGAGCCTCTAGGATAATCTACGAGAATTCCCCAAGTTGAATTCAGGATGGTTGCCCCAGTCACTGAAAAATTCTTGTGCGAGAGCGAGTCCGAGCCGCTTGAGGTCCACATTATAGCGTTAACTTCCGCTGCATCTACGTATTGTCCAGGATTGGATAGAACGTTGATCGTAAGATTTGATACTGAAGAGTTATCAGCATTGACAAATTCGAAGGTTGATCCAGATCGGGTCGGGGACGGCGTAGTCGGCTCGCAGCTGGCCGAAGTTGTTGGACTATATTGGCAAGGAACTGTGATGGTGGCTGGACCACTTAGCCTGACCCCGCTTCCAATGTAAACAGTGTCTCGGACCACACAATTACCCGAAATATTGACTGTGACAGGAACAGACCTGTTTTCATACATGGCCGAGGCCATATTAACGGTAGCTTGAAAAGCGACGGTGTCATTGGTTAGGCCGTCGCACTTTGCCCCAAAGGACTGGGCATGAGTAGAGAGAACTCCCGAGAAGGGATCTTGGATGACCCAGCCTGAGTTTTGTGAGATTGTCCATGGGAGGACGTCATTAGTGTTCTGACCGCTGTACCAAATTCCTAATTGACCTGTAAGTGTGTTGTACCAAAGGATGTCTGACTTGCCATCGCCGTTAAAATCGCCCACTCTTGAAATCATCCAACCTGAGCTTTGCGGGATTGTCCATGGGAGGACGTCATTAGTGTTTTGACCGCTGTACCAAATTCCTAATTGACCTGTAAGTGCGTTGTACCAAAGGATGTCTGACTTGCCATCGCCGTTGAAATCACCAATACCTGAGATCACCCAACCTGAGCTTTGCGGGATTGTCCATGGGAGGA
>JABDDW010000038.1:0-2392 GCA_013287405.1 Deltaproteobacteria bacterium | reverse complement strand
GTTGTACCAAAGGATGTCTGACTTGCCATCGCCGTTGAAATCACCAATACCTGAGATCACCCAACCTGAGCTTTGCGGGATTGTCCATGGGAGGACGTCATTAGTGTTCTGACCGCTGTACCAAATTCCTAATTGACCTGTAAGTGTGTTGTACCAAAGGATGTCTGACTTGCCATCGCCGTTGAAATCACCAATACCTGAGATCACCCAACCTGAGCTTTGCGGGATTGTCCATGGGAGGACGTCATTAGTGTTCTGACCGCTGTACCAAATTCCTAATTGACCTGTAAGTGCGTTGTACCAAAGGATGTCTGACTTGCCGTCACCGTTGAAATCACCAATACCTGAGATCACCCAACCGGTATTGGGAGGGATATACCATGGGGTTTGAGGGGAGTTGTTAGCGCTGTACCATATAGACACTCCGCCATTTTGATTATTGTACCAAAGGACGTCTGACTTGCCGTCGCCATTGAAATCAAAGGTTGCTGGTCGTGCGGATAAGAAAGCAAGCCCATAACTTGGAAGCACCAAGGTTATGACGGCAAGACAAAGAGAATAGGCCATTACAAGCCAGATTGTAGAACCATCAGAGACCGCCCCCTGGATTTTCATATTTTCCCCCCTTCCTACCGTTTACAAATTGCAAATGTGAAGCCGTTTTTGGAGAGAGGAAGTACCTGATTTATGGGCTTTAAATAGAAGAAGGCATGTCAAACTTCTTTCACATTGGGCACTGAAAACTCTGGAGCGCTTGAAATTACAAGGATATATCAATTCAGGTCAGACAGGTAAGTGTTTAAATCCTAGGCGGAAGCCTCCAAAACCTGCTCCCAGAAGCTTGGAGAGAATCGTATAAGGGGTTAAGAGGATTTAAAGTTTTTCTCTCAGTTCTTCGACGGGGACGTAGTGGCGAAAATCCTGGGGACGAATGGGTGGGAATTCCCGTTTAGTTGAAACGAAAATCCCACGGGTCTCATCGCTATGGAGGCTGCCATGGCTGCTGGAAAAACCACGAATACTGGTGAAAAATCTTAGTGTTCCATTTCCAAAAACATGCCCTAAAACAGGGTTGACCAAGACCTGTGGTTTAGTTTTCGAATTGCCATTAAAAGCTTCCCAAATTCTCAATAAAGCATTGGGATATTCGAGATCCATTGTCTTTTGGAAATAATCTTTTTCGCTCAATTTTTTCTTTTTGAAAAGCCCACTTTGGTTAAGGGGATCATGTCCCCTAACCAAAGCATAAGTGAGGACTTTTCTCACGATATCGTAGCTAAAGACTGTTTCGTTGAGCCCTCCATCGCTGATGATATGGATTTTTCGTCCATCGTCATAGATCGAACTCTGAATTTGATTCACTTTGGAGAAGTCTAAGGCTAGTCTTCGACTAGAGGTGGGGAGACAATAAAAAGCGCCAAAGCTTAAAATTTCTGGTACAAAAAAAGCGACGTCTTTTGGATCCGATAATGTATCTTTAAATTTCCAACCCAAAGCTTCTAAAGGTTTTTGAAAATCGATATCCTGAGGATTGAAATACCCGTTGCCATGATCACTCACTAAAACAACTTCAAGGGCTCGATGATAAAGGGCAAAGTATTTTTCTTGAATGCTTTCAACGCGTTTTTCAATTTCGCTAAGAAATTGCATAAGGGGAAGTTCGCCCTCGACGTGGCTTAAGAGATCGGAATTTATAAGAAGGGCAAAATAAATCTTCCGATCCTTTTTAGAGAAATTGAGAAAGTCCCTTTCAAGGCTTTCCAACCAATAACGTCCCGTAGTTCCCGTCCAAATGAAAGTGCTTAAGTGTTCAAAGGCTCCATCGGCCTTAAAATCCACAGCTCGCTCATATTCAGGTTCCTTAGATAGATGAGCTAAGATGGACCCGTTTTTTTGGCCCACTCCCTCACTGGTTTTAATCGTAGGGTCGAAAAACGCCTTGGTGTATCCGGGCTCAGGTCCTAGTCCCAAGAGTGAATCCCAATTAGGATCACTAATACTTGGAAAGCTTGCGATCATCGGGGCAACAGTATTGAAATTTCGAAAGTGCCCTCCATCTTGAAGCTTCTTGAAAGTAGAAAAGGAGACCCCGTCCAAGCCAATAACTAAAATATTGGGGGGATCAATTTGTTTTGCGATGGGTGACTTCGAGGGACGTACTGCGCAGGAAAAAAGACAGAGGCCAAAAAGGAAAGAAATAAGGGCTTGAAATGAAATTTTCATTTAACTCTAATTAACACGACGACCTTAACCCTAGCAACTGTAAGCCATTTTAACGGCCATGAAGAGGCCTGTAAATATGATGTATTGCCAAATTTCACTAGATATATTTAGAATCGCCTTTTTTTAAGAAAACTCATGGATGCTTTTATGGGTCGAGTGATCTTTCTCG
>JABDDW010000037.1 GCA_013287405.1 Deltaproteobacteria bacterium | reverse complement strand
TGGCATCCACTGAATTCTATAGAGATATAGACGACCCGAAAGGGACAGTGAGACAGGTGCTGCATGGCTGTCGTCAGCTCGTGTCGTGAGATGTTGGGTTAAGTCCCGCAACGAGCGCAACCCTTATCTTTAGTTGCCAGCATTAAGTTGGGCACTCTAGAGAGACTGCCATCGTTAAGATGGAGGAAGGCGGGGATGACGTCAAGTCCTCATGGCCTTTATATCCAGGGCTACACACGTTCTACAATGGTCGGTACAAAGCGCAGCTAAATCGTGAGATGGAGCCAACCGCAAAAAACCGATCTAAGTTCAGATTGGAGTCTGCAACTCGACTCCATGAAGTTGGAATCTCTAGTAATCGCGGATCAGCATGCCGCGGTGAATACGTTCCCGGGCCTTGTACACACCGCCCGTCACACCATGAAAGCCTGTTGTACCAGAAGTCGTTGTGCTAACCGTAAGGAGGCAGACGCCTAAGGTATGGCCGGTGATTGGGGTGAAGTCGTAACAAGGTAGCCGTAGGGGAACCTGCGGCTGGATCACCTCCTTTCTAAGGAGTTAATATTGAAGAGCGAAAGCTCGGAAATAGTAACGAACTAGGTCAGTTCAAAATGAAGCTAGCTGTTTAGTTTTGAGAGAGCGGAAAGAAGTCGCCAAGCCTGTGTTGTAACGGGCCTGTAGCTCAGTTGGTTAGAGCACACGCTTGATAAGCGTGGGGTCGAAAGTTCAAGTCTTTCCAGGCCCACCAATTTTTGAGCTTTAGCGACTTAATTTAGCTTTAAAGAATTCTTTGCTAGCAATAGCGGAGAGCGATCTTTGAAAATTGAATATAGTGATCAAAACGGTGGTTTCATACGAATGAAATCAAATTCGAATTGTATTAATTTAGGTTAAGCTACTAAGGGCGTACGGTGAATGCCTTGGCACTAAGAAGCGATGAAAGACGTGGTAAGCTGCGATAAGCTTCGGGGAGTTGCACACGAACTTCGATCCGAAGATCTCTGAATTGGGAAACCTACCAGTTTATCTGGTATCACAAGCTGAATTCATAGGCTTGTTGAAGCGAACGGAGGGAACTGAAACATCTCAGTACCTCCAGGAATAGAAATCAACCGAGATTTCCAAAGTAGTGGCGAGCGAAATGGAAATAGTCTAAACCTCATGCATGTTAAAGCTAGCGTGCGTTGTGTATGAGGTGTCGTGGGACTCATAGTTGTCGACGCTAAGACAGCGCGAAGTTACCAATCCTCCTTTTATTAGAACCCTCTGGAAAGTGGGACCAAAGAAAGTGATAGTCTTGTAAATTAAAAGAGTGAGGACTTCGATGAGTATCCCAAGTACCACGAGACACGAGTAATCTTGTGGGAATCTGGGTGGACCATCATCCAAGACTAAATATTACTTAGTGACCGATAGTGAACTAGTACCGTGAGGGAAAGGTGAAAAGCACCCCGGAAGGGGAGTGAAATAGTAACTGAAACCGTATGTCTACAAGCAGTGGAAGAGCAATGCTTCGGCAAGCTCGACCGCGTACCTCTTGTATAATGAGTCAGCGAGTTAATGTCACAAGCAAGGTTAAGCCGTTACAGGTGTAGCCGTAGCGAAAGCGAGTCTTAATAGGGCGATTAGTTTGTGGTATTAGACCCGAAACCCGGTGATCTACTCTTGGCCAGGGTGAAGCGTAGGTAAAACTACGTGGAGGCCCGAACTCGTGGACGTTGAAAAGTCCTGGGATGAGCTGAGAGTAGGGGTGAAAGGCCAATCAAACCGGGTGATAGCTGGTTCTCCCCGAAATATATTTAGGTATAGTCTTAGAAAACTCTGTAGTGGAGGTAGAGCACTGAATGGGCTAGGGGTCTTACCAGATTACCAAACCCAATCAAACTCCGAATGCCACTAACATCTATTCTAGGAGACAGACTGTGGGAGATAAGTTCCATAGTCGAGAGGGAAATAGCCCAGACCGTCGATTAAGGTCCCGAAATGTATGCTAAGTGGTGAAGGTTGTGGGACTGCTTTGACAACCAGGAGGTTGGCTTAGAAGCAGCCATCCTTTAAAGAAAGCGTAATAGCTCACTGGTCGAGTGGGCCTGCGCCGAAGCTTTAACGGGGCTCAAGCATACTACCGAAATCGCGGCAAAGCACCACGAGGTGTTTTGGGTAGGGGAGCATTCTATTGTAGGACGAAGGTAGACCGACAAGGACTACTGGACGAAATAGAAGAGCTTATGCTGACATAAGTAGCGAAAAAGCGGGTGAAAAACCCGCTCGTCGTAAACCCAAGGGTTCCTGGGCAAGGTTAATCCTCCCAGGGTTAGTCGATCCCTAAGTCGAGGCCGAAAGGCGTAGATGATGGAAAACAGGTTAATATTCCTGTACCACTGTTTTAGCGTTATTGATAAGGGAGGACGGAGAAGGATACGTCAGCCGGCGATTGGATGTCGGTGTAAGCCCGTAGAAGGTGTCTTTGGCAAATCCGGGGCACATTAACTTCGAGAGGCGAATGCGAGGGATTTATCCCAGAAGTGACAGATTCCATACTTCCAAGAAAAGTCTCGTATCGAGCTAGAACAGTGATCGTACCGTAAACCGACTCAGGTGGGTGGGGTGAATATCCTCAGACGATTGAGTTAAATCTGATTAAGGAACTCGGCAACTTGACACCGTAACTTCGGGAGAAGGTGTGCCTTCTTGTGTGTAGTCCCTCGCGGACGAAGCACTGGGAGGGTTGCAATAAAGTGGGAGTACCGACTGTTTAACAAAAACACAGGGCTATGCAAAGTCACAAGACGACGTATATGGCCTGACGCCTGCCCGGTGCTGGAAGGTTAAGAGGATTTGTCAGCGCAAGCGAAGCAGAGAATCGAAGCCCCAGTAAACGGCGGCCGTAACTATAAACAGACCGATTGTAGTTCCGAGAACGAAATTTGGCTAAATGCTGGAAAATCCGGTTGATAACAAAGTACTCGTGGTTTTAGACCGCAGTAAAAATCTTTGTAGGACGGACAATCAGCAGGAAAGACTCAAGTCACCAGAAAGGAGGCAAGATGTTAAATGTAAGAAACATACCTCCTGATAAAGGTAACTACTTGGCTGGATTCGCTGATGGAGAAGGAAGCTTCAACATCAGTTTTCGAAGAAGAATTGATTATCGTAATCCCTGGAAAATCTCTCTGTGCTTTAATATTTCGCAGAAGGATCCAGTGATCCTAAGTCTCTTCAAAAAGTTTCTCCAATGTGGAACATTAAGAAGTAGGCCTGATGGGATATGGTATTATGAAGTTAATAATTTTCGAGCCATTCAAGAAAACGTGATTCCGTTTTTCAAAAGATTCAACTTTTTATCAGCAAAAAAAAAGCGAGATTTTGCAAAGTTTGTAAAGCTAGCTGAGTTGATAGAAAAAGAAGAACATCTGACTTTTGAGGGAGTAGAAAAAATACTTCGGATAAGAGCAGATATGAATGACGGAGGAAAACGAAAGTATACCGAAAAGGAGATTCTGGACGAAATGAGAATCCTCAGAGACTGTACGCCAAACACCCAATCTAGGGTGATGATACAGTCCGATCTTCACGGTGACGTGAAGAGCACAGTAGAAATATCTGTGCCGCTAGTTCAAAAAGCTAGTCGTAACATTGAATGAACGGTCCTAAGGTAGCGAAATTCCTTGTCGGGTAAGTTCCGACCTGCACGAATGGCGTAACGAGTGCTCCGGTGTCTCAATCAGATGCTCAGCGAATTTGAATTCTCGGTGAAAATGCCGGGTAACCGCAGAAAGACGGAAAGACCCCGTGAACCTTTACTGTAACTTGGCAGTGAATTTTGAGCTTGCATGTGTAGGATAGGTGGGAGCCTTTGAAGCAGTGGCGCTAGCCATTGTGGAGGCAACCTTGAAATACCACCCTTGTTGGCTTGAGATTCTAACCTGCGCCCGTGATCCGGGCGAGGGACACTGTCTGGTAGGCAGTTTGACTGGGGCGGTCGCCTCCCAAAAAGTAACGGAGGCGTACGAAGGTCACCTCAGACCGATTGGAAACCGGTCGTCGAGTGCATTGGCATAAGGTGGCTTAACTGCGAGACAAACAAGTCGAGCAGGTGCGAAAGCAGGTCAAAGTGATCCGGTGATTCCATATGGAAGGGTCATCGCTCAACGGATAAAAGGTACTCCGGGGATAACAGGCTTATCTCTCCCAAGAGTTCACATCGACGGGGAGGTTTGGCACCTCGATGTCGGCTCATCACATCCTGGGGCTGGAGCAGGTCCCAAGGGTTTGGCTGTTCGCCAATTAAAGTGGTACGCGAGCTGGGTTCAGAACGTCGTGAGACAGTTCGGTCCTTATCTTCTGTGGTCGGAGGAAATTTGAGGAGAGCTATTCCTAGTACGAGAGGACCGGAATGGACGAACCTCTGGTGTTCCAGTTGTCACGCCAGTGGCAGTGCTGGGTAGCTATGTTCGGAACGGATAACCGCTGAAAGCATCTAAGCGGGAAGCCAACTCCAAGATTAGATTTCCCTAGATCTTCGGATCTCTAAAGTCCCCTTATAGACTATGAGGTTGATAGGCCGGGTGTGTAAGCTCCGTAAGGAGTTTAGCTGACCGGTACTAATCGGACGTGAGGCTTACCTTTATTTTTCTTTTTGAATTCTCATTCGAAAAGGACTGCTGTTTTGATCACAATTCAATTTTCAAATTATTAAATGGAGAGGAGTAATCTGATCCATAACAATTAAATCCATTAGCCCCGGGCTTCATTACTGGAGCTCTAAAGTCAAATAGGCTGGGTGATAATGGTGACGCCTTGCTGGTGTCAATAGCGACGAGGTCACACCTGATCCCATTCCGAACTCAGAAGTTAAGCTCGTCAGCGGCGATGGTACTGCACAGGAAACCGTGTGTGAGAGTAGCACGATGCCAGCATTTTTTTTAAGCCCGTAGCGAAAGTTACGGGCTTTTTTCTTAAATGCACTAGCCGTCCGCGCAAATCCGACAACCAGACATACCGCGCAGCCGCTTTAAAAGGACGGCCTTAGGAGAAGCAACTACTGAAGCCATTGAGAAGGCCGCGGGGGAACTCATTACTGCCATTCCCGCGTCCTAATTTTTATGGTAGTCTCCCTTTATGGAAATCCCATCAAGCAAGATGACCGTTGTTGGTAACGAAGAAAAGTACCTTCTTGAGGCTTTATACTCAGGGCAGTGGGTGGGACGTGGCCCTAAGACCCTGGCCCTTGAAAAGCTAGCCGCTCGCTCCTGTGGCGCAAAGCATGCTTTTTTTGTCACAAGCGGAACAGCGGCCCTTGAAGTGGCCACTCTTCTTGCACAGCTTAGACCGGGTGATGAAGTTATAACCCCCAGTTTTGCTTTTGTTTCTTCGGCTAATGCCATAGCTCTTCGAGGTGCAAAACCCGTTTTTGCTGATATAGACAAAGATCTTTGGAATATCACCACGGAGACTGTAGAGCCTCTTCTTACAAAGAAGACAAAAGCCATTTTGCCCGTTTACTATGGGGGATCCTCGGCTGGGGCCGATGGGCTTCGTGACATATGCAAAAAAAATAATTTATTTTTCATTGAAGATGCAGCTCAAGCTCTTGGGGCTAAGAGAGATGGAAAACTCATTGGATCCACCGAGTATGTAACCTGCTTTAGTTTACACGCCACCAAGAACTTGTCCTCCGGTGAGGGCGGGCTGGTGATGACCGACTCCGATGAGTTGGCGAGAAGAATAGAAATTCAAATTGAAAAAGGGACCGATCGGCAGCAGTTCTTTAGAGGGCAAATTGACAAATACAGATGGGTGGATATCGGTTCAAGTTTTATCGCTTCAGACCTTCTGGCCGCCGTGGGGCTCGGACAAATTGAAAAAATGATGGAAGTGACTGAGAAAAGAAAAGCGATCTGTGCGAGAATTCAGTCGGCTCTGAAGAAGTTTGAAGGACTTATTTCATTTCAAGTCATTCCAAAAAATATAGAAACCAATGGTCATGCTCTGGGATTTACAATAAATTCTGAAATTAGGGATCAAATTTTGTCCCAGTATAAGTCCCTCGGTGTTCAGGCCATTTTTCACTACGTCCCCCTTCATGATTCGCCTTATGCTCGCACTCAAGGGTTCGTACCGGGCGAAGACTTGAAGAATACGCGCGCTATTTCAGAGGGGTTGGTCCGCCTTCCCATTTATTACTCCATGACGGATCAGGAAGTAGACTTTATAATTTCGTCCAGTGAGAAAATCCTTTCCCAGTATTAGTCCTAAGGATAGCTAGAAAATTCATGTTCCATTGCTCTTGGAGCGCTTTGTTCCAAAAAATGTTGTGAATAAAGAAGACCGTGTATAGGTTTCTACTTCTTTAATCTTTAAAACGAGGAGGCCGTGACTCATGAAAAATATTTTCTTAGCAGTTCTTCTTACTTCAATCTTAGGTGCTGGTTTAGTACCAAGGTCTGTCAAAGCTGCCGACGACAGCCAAGAAACTATCTCTCTTTCCAATTTCTCTGTACCGTGGTGCAGGGATGTAGCAAGTATTTTATGGAATGCCCTCCATAACGGGTGGCAGGCTCAAGACTACCCTGAAGAAATAAGCATTCTTTTGCGAGCTACTTCCGAAGCCCTAACTCAATCAGGTCGGCACCAGTTTTATCTTAAAGAAACCCTGGGTATGCTTCTCAAAGATATATCTATTTACAGCGAAGAAGAGTCTCAGGTTTTTCTCGCAAGGCGTTATTTGAAGGACGCCATCTATGACCTATGGATCTTTGATCTTTATCAGAGTCATCGAAATTATGGCCCTTATATCGTGGAACTCTTGCGTAGAGGGCAGAGAGAGGGTTTGAGAGCCCCGCAAAATAGTGAAGAAATTACTTTCCTAACTCGGTCCCTCCAGCGTGCCCTAAAGTTACTTGAAAAGACGGATTTTGGCCGAACAGGAAGCTATTCCTGCGCAAAACTTTCAATTAAGGAGGCCTTAGACCTTTCTTCTAATCTTCAACTTTCCGAGATAACACGGATTGAAGTGCTCCGAACCGGGACTGAAGAAGCTATTGAAAAACTAAGTTACGGGCAGTGCTCCAATTAGTTTGGAGCAGTTTGCTCCAATTTAATATTGCAATGCATTAGATTCGTGTATTAGGTTGGCGACCAAAGCTACAGAGGATTTCCGGTGTTTAGAGGAAAAGTTTGATGCTCCAGGCTCAATTGGCTATACAACGCCTACTCAATGATTCTTTTTCAGCGAGCAGGCTAAAAAACCCGAGCTACTCGCTCAGAGCGTTTGCCAAGCGCTTGGGGTGTAGTTCTTCCGCCATTTCCGAAATCCTCAATGGAAGACGAAATATTTCTGGGAAACTCGCTGCGAGGTATTTGGGTCGCTTGGGAGTGGATCCCAAGAAATCCCAAGAAATCCTCTCCCTTTTTCCTGAGAAAAAAGGGCGTAATAGTAGAGGCACGGGAGTTACGGCACGAGCGTTTAAAGTTGGAGCAGAAGAAATGCGAAACGCGCTTCAGCTTCAAGCCGATACTTATGCGATGATCGCCGATTGGTATCACTACGGAATTTTGAATCTGGTTATGACGGAAGGCTTTAAGAGTGACCCCTTGTGGATCGCCCATCGCTTAGGCCTTTCCGTACAAGAAGTAAAGCAAGCTTTGCGAAGACTTTTGGATCTTAAGTTTCTAAGGGTAACTACAAATGGTGAATATAAGAGATGTCCTGAATCCTTGATGACTTCAGATGATGTCCCGAGTTTTGCCCTACGAAAAGCCCATGGGCAACACCTTCATTTGGCTGGAAGGTCTTTAGAAGAAGATCCAATCGATAAAAGGTATTTTAGATTTTTTACGGTCGCGCTGAATTTGGAACATATGGAGAAACTTAAGGAAATGATTCGGGATTTTACGGAGAAATTCTGCATTCTCGCAGAACAGGGGAAGAAAACTTAAGTTTATAATATTGGAGTTCAATTTATCCCTCTGACGAGAGGAGAGCGGAAGGTATGAAGTTTATTTTATTTTCGATTATTTTTGTTTTCGGAGTTTTTTCGGGCCTTGAAGGTTCGGGGCAGACTCTAGCCTCAGCCAACACGAAAAAAATGCCTAAAGACGGTGGTGGAAATGGCGGCGATGGGTATGTGGACGAGTTTACAGGAATCGCATGGAAATATTATGAAGCATTAGTGGCTCTAGCGAAGGAAAGAGAGACCGATATCGACCCAGAAGCTTTCAAGAATGTGATATTAACGTTCGATATCTCTTCAACCCCAGAGGTCCTTTATCTCGACGGAATTCCTAAGGACATTCTCAACTATCCTCTGGATAAAATTATGCAGTTAAGCCGACCTCGAATCGATAGTTTGCCCGATAGGCTCTACGTGCGCCTTGTGGCCCATGAGGTTATAGGTTCGATGGGCTTAAGTGACCGTCATTATGAGCGATCGTCCCCCCTTGTGGAGAAGGTCTTGCCTGGATTCTTGGGCAGGGATGAAAGTTTATCCTCGGTGGTTAAGGATTCCAACCTAAAAACTTATTGCGACGACGTCCAAGGGGAGCTGAATTTTGCTCTAACTCAAGCGGCGTTGGCGCACACTCACCAGGCTGAAAAGATCATGCTCGTAGGCGGTATTCAGAAAGCCTTGACCTTGGGAAATCCAAAACAGAGAAGATTTTTTTCAAGTACTCTCAAGGCCGCTTTGGCCGATTATGAAGCCATTTCCGAAGATGACGAAATTAAGGTTTTCTTCCTTCGTTTTCAAATGACCTCGGCTCTGGAAGATTTGAAAAATTTTGATTCCATAGCCAGTGGCAGAGACTTTGGAGGTTATATCAAAGAGGTTTTAGGGCGAGCGCAACAAATTGGAGGAACTTCTAGAACGGCCAAAGAGGAAGTTACAATTCTCGCCAGGGCCTCCAAGCGAGGCATTTCAATCCTGGACTCGAGTGATTATAGGCGAACCACAGGATACCAGTGTTCGATCCACACCCTCGTGAATGTCGTCGATGTTAGCGATGACACCTCTATGAGTTACCAACAGAGGGCGTTAGTTATGCGTTCAGGGCTTTCTGAAGCCATTAAAGATTTAGATACATGTCATTAAGATTTTTTGGAGGTTTTATGAAGTTCAAGATTTTAGTTTTTTCATTGCTCATGGGTTTTTCGCTTAATGTTTTGGCGAAGGGAGAAGGGGATTCATTTATTTACGATGGGAAGCTTCCCGTTCGCCTGAGTTACTATGGATTAGGAAGGACTTTTATAACGGGTATGATCTTAATGGTGCCCACTGCCGGGCTTGGGCTCGCGGCTGCCTGTGATACGGAATATGGGGAACAAGGCTGTCCAACCCATGAAGCAAAAGTTAAAACTCTTCATCCTAAGGCCAAAGTCGTCGTCAACAAGTGGGGGGAGAGCCGTATAACAGTTCTCCTTATTGTAAACGGCACTAAAAGTTGTAGTGGCGTGCAATCGACCTACGTAGGATTCGGTACGCCTACTGGAAGTTTTGATCTCTATGAGCAAAAAGGGGAAGAATTACCTGTTCCTAATCACGATAATGCTGTAGCCCGACTTACCTTTGGCGGCGGAAACGAAGTGTTTATACAGCTCACGAAAGGCGTAGGATTTCAAACAGCCGGAAAAGAAGGGAAGGCGTGCGTTTGGGAAGTTGCCGCTGACACGGCTTTGGAATTTAAGAGGTAAATATGACTAAATTTTTTATCACTTTATTCTTGTTAATATCATTTTCTTTCATCGCCTTCGCCAAGGAGTCATCAGGGAAAATGCCCGTTATGCTCGTTTATTATTATGAGCTCAATGCCACCTGGACTCCCCGGGGTAAAACGATAAATACACCGGCCAAGCTTATTATCAGTGGATGGGGTGAAGGTCGAATCGTGGTTCTTCTTGCGGGAGCATCTGCCAAAGGGTGTGCGGGCGCAGAAGCCTCTTTTATTGGTTACGAGACTCCTTCAAGAACTTACGATCTCTATGTGGGAAGCGGCGACGAACCACCGGTGCCCAATAGGGATCATGCTCAAGCCGAACTGATTCAAGATGGAAGAGAAGACTTTCTACATTTGAAAACCGGTTTGACGCTTCAAACCCCAGGAAAGGGTGGTCAAACGTGCACATGGCAAATTTCATCTGATACAGCTTTGGAGTTTAAAAACTAGGGTTAGTACTCTAAGAATACTGCTCTTCGTAATATTTTAAATATTCGCCGGTGAGAAGGTTCTGAACCCAAGCTTCGTTGTTCAGGTACCAGCCAATAGTTTCTTTAAGGCCTTTTTCAAAAGGAATTTCGGGCCTCCAGCCCAATTCCTTTTGAATTTTTGAACTGTTGAGTGCGTATCGCCTGTCATGGCCGGGTCTGTCTTTTACAAAACTGATAAGGGACTCAGGCCTCTTTAGTTCATTAAGGATCCTTTTCACAATTTCGATATTGGGCCACTCTTCGTTTGAACCCACATTATAAACCTCGCCGGCCCTTCCCTTTTCAAAAACGAGCAGGATGGCAGCGCAGTGATCTTTAACATGGATCCAGTCACGAACATGGAGACCATCACCGTAAACCGGCAGCGATTTTTCGGCCCTTGCATTGGCGATCATCAGCGGAATGAGCTTCTCGGGGAATTGAAAGGGACCATAATTGTTGCTACACCGGGTGACGACCACATCGGCATTGTAAGTGTGAAAATAGGCGCGACACATAAGATCGGAAGCCGCCTTGCTCGAAGAGTAAGGACTGTTTGGCTCCAAGGGGGAGCTTTCGGTAAACTGGCCTTGTTCTCCGAGACTCCCGTACACTTCATCCGTTGAAACTTGAAGGAGTCTCATTTTATTTTTCTTTGCATTTTCGAGGAGCCTTTGAGCCCCTACTACATTTGTTTGAACAAAAGTTCCTGGTCCAGAAATACTCCGGTCGACATGGCTTTCAGCGGCAAAATTGATGATTCCATCACAGCCAGAAATTAATGAGTTTACGAGTTCTGTATCTAAAATATCACCCTTAACAAACCGATACCGCTTCTCACTTTCGAGATCCTTAAGATTTTCTAGATTGCCTGCATAAGTTAATAAATCCAGATTGATGACTTCCGCTTGTGGTCGACTCTTTAATAGGTAGTGGATGAAATGACTTCCAATAAAGCCCGCACCTCCGGTGATCAGGAGTTTCATAACGGGGGACTCTTGCGCACAAGCTCTGTGGCCAAGGCGAGAGATTCGAAAGTTCCAGCGTCAGTCCACCAATTTTCTAAGATATTGAAACTCATTTCTCCTCTCTTAACATAGCTATTAGTGACGTCACTGATTTCAAGTTCACCCCTTCCTGAGGGTTTTACGCTTTTGATAATTTCAAAAACGTCTGGGGAGAAAAAATAAATTCCCGTAACCGCATAATCGCTTTTAGGATTCTTTGGCTTCTCAACAATATTAATAATCTTATCTCCCTCTATTTCAGCGACTCCAAATCTTTCTGGATCTGCGACTTTTTGGAGCAAAACCTTGGCGCTACGTTTTTTGACGATAAAGTCTTCGGCAAAGGATCGAAGCGAATCTTTAAAAATATTGTCCCCCAAAATTACGCACATCTGATCGTCGTGAGAAAAATGGCTGGCTAAGCCCAAGGCTTGAGCTATTCCTCCCGCTTGATCTTGGGCCTTATATGTAAACTCGCATCCGTAGTCTTTTCCGCTACCTAGGAGACTCACCATGCTTCCCAAGTGCTCCGGGCCGGTGACAATTAAAATTTCTTCGATTCCTGCTCCTCGGAGTTTCTCCACGGGGTAAAGGACCATAGGCTTATCGCCTACGGGAAGAAGATGCTTATTTGTGGCTTTAGTAAGGGGGAGGAGTCTTGAACCGGTACCCCCGGCTAAAATTATGCCTTTCACAAGGCTGGCCTTATTCTGATTGAGTAAATGGAGGGACTTGCGTACATAAACATTGTTTTAAGGAAAATTAAAGCATTCGTCGAGGGAATTTAATGAAAAATCGTGTTCCTTGGCCCACAGCACTTTCTAAACGAATACTCCCGTCGTGGAGAAGCACTATATGCTTTACTATGGACAACCCTAAACCTGTGCCCCCGGTGTCACGCCCTCTATCGGTTTCGATTCGGTAAAATCTTTCAAAAATTCTGGACTGGTGATGAGAGGGGATCCCCGGACCGTTGTCGCTCACTTCGAAAAGCCAGTGGAGGTTGTCTTTCGTCTGCTTGACCTCAATTGTAGCCCCTTCTGGGCAATATCGATTCGCATTATCAACAAGGTTTGTAAAAACATGTTCTAGTTTCTTAAGATCTCCTTCGAGTTTTTGATCAGAGAAACTTAAAATGAGATTTTGATTCTTCTTCAAAAGATTGGGCAAAAACGTGCCGTCTAATTTTTGCGTGAGTTGAGAGGCCTCGAAAACTTCCCAGTTTACATCTTGGGGAAAGCTTTCGATATGTGACAAAATAAGAAGGTCTCTAATAATGGCAATAAGGCGGTTCGTGTTGTCTTCGATTCGATCCAAAAATTTTGCGCTTACCTTAGAATCAAGAGACGCTCCGCTTTTAAGTGTTTCGGTGTACCCTTTAATTGAGGTTAGGGGTGTCTTAAGTTCGTGGCTTACGTTGGCCACAAAATCGATGCGCATGCGTTCGAGCTTATCAATCATTCGGGATTTGGCCTGAAGTTCTGAAGAGAGATCGTTAATGGTTTTAAAAAGATCTCGTGCTTCAGATATTGGAGGATCAGATAACACTTCAGTCATATTGCCTGCGATCATAGAGCGTAATCTGGTAGCGGCCAATTTATAGGGAAGGTTGTAGTAGTTTCTGAGAGCGTAAATATTAAAGAACAAGAGAAATGCAAAAAATGAGATGCCAGTAATCAAAATGAATTGGCTAGAGACACCGGAGTAGAAAAGGAGAATAATAACAAGGCCACAAAGTGTTATAGAAATAAAAAGTTGAGAAAGCCACCTTTGCCACTCAGACACTTATTTAAACCTGTAACCGACTCCGCGAACGGTTTCAATATAGTCGCCATAAGCCCCAAGTTTCTTTCTTAAAGCGGCCATGTGAACGTCTATGGTTCGATCCGTGACACTCACGTCAGAACCTATGGCTTTTTCCATAAGTGAACTTCGAGTGAGAACTGTCCCAGATGCAGAAATGAGCTCTTTGAGTAAATTAAACTCAGTTAGAGTCAGGGAGATTTCTTGGTTATCGAGGGTGACCCGATGTTTCTTAAGATCGATTTTAAGTTCTCGACTTTGAAGTATTTCGCTTTGATTCACTGGAGTGGTGGATCGAGAACGCCTCAAAACGGCCTTAGTGCGCGCGACAAGTTCTTTTGGAGAAAAGGGTTTTGTCACATAATCGTCAGCACCAAGTTCAAGGCCAACAATTTTATCTGTCTCGGACCCTTTTGCTGTAACCATGATAATGGGTAAACTTTTGGTTTCTTCTTGGGATCTTAGCGCTTTACAGACATCCACTCCGTTCATTCCAGGTAACATCACATCCAGGAGTAAAAGAAGAGGCCTTTCTTTCTTAATAGCTTCAAGAATCAAGTCTCCACGGCTCAAAGCTCGGACCTTAAAACCGTCTTGCTCGAGATTGTAGACAATCAGTTCTTGAATATCGCGATCGTCTTCTGCTACTAAGATATATTGCATCAATATAATATTCCTTACCGCTGGTACGGGATACTGCTGGTACGGCCTAAGATCATAAAACAAGGGTTTGAATTATTTGTCAAATTTTGCTAGTCGCTCCCGGCAAATTAACGGAACCTTAACAAAACGTAGGGCCACAATGAGATTACATAAGGGTGGGTCACCTTTATGTTAACGAAAGGACAAAAATGTTTGGGTTCTTAAGACCAAAAGAGAACAGATTTTATGAGCTTTTTGAGGGTAGCGCCTCTTGTATAGTTCGAGCAGCCGAAGAGTTTGAAGACCTACTGTCGGACTTATCCCATGCCGAGTCACGCGCCAAGACCATTAAAGATATCGAACATAAGGCTGATACCATCACTCACGAGACCATCGAACTCCTTCATAGAGTTTTTATAACTCCAATTGATCGGGACGATATCCATCAGCTGATCTCGAAATTAGATGATATTGTTGACTTCATCGACGCCGCGGCTCAGAGAGTTTCTTTATATGGAATTACGTATGTTCCCATGGAGGCAAAAAACCTTGCCGAGATTTGTGTTCGTTCTGCCGAGCGAGTTCATAATGCCGTAAAGGGTTTGCAGAATTTAAAAGATCCTACCCAAATTATGGCGGAATGTGTGGAAATAAACCGCTTAGAAAATGAAGCTGATCTCATGTTACGTCAAGGGATCGCTAAGCTTTTCCGTGAAGAAACGGATACCCGATCTCTTATCAAGTTAAAGGAAATCATCGAGCTTCTAGAGACTGTTACGGATCGTTGCGAGAACGTAGCCAACATCATCGAAGGTGTCGTTTTAGAGTATTCCTGAGGGGACAAAATTGACCGTCATAATTATAGTTGTGATCATTGCGTTGATTTTCGACTTTATGAATGGTTTTCATGATGCCGCAAATTCAATTGCAACTATCGTATCCACACGAGTTCTACGCCCCCATTACGCGGTGGCTTGGGCTGCCTTTTTCAATTTTATTGCCTTTCTCTTCTTTGGCTTGCACGTGGCTAACACCATTGGAAAAGGGGTGGTGGACCCAGCCATTATAGACACGGCCGTCGTTGTGGCTGCATTAATTGGGGCCATCGTTTGGGATGTGGTTACCTGGTACTATGGAATTCCCTCCAGTTCCTCCCATGCCTTGATTGGAGCCCTAGGGGGAGCAGCCATT
>JABDDW010000036.1 GCA_013287405.1 Deltaproteobacteria bacterium | reverse complement strand
CCAGACGGGCTCGTTGTTCTTCGGGATCGTTGAGCTCGCTATAAGCATTACCCACTTCCATCCCTGCAATAAAAGGTTCAAAGCGCTCAACCAAACCCTTCTCGGTTCTATGTTTTTTTGTCAGCGGTGAAATTTCTTCGGGATGATCAAGAATAAAAGTAGGCTGCACGAGATGATTTTCCACTGTAAGGGCAAATAATTCGGCGATGAGATGGCCCCGAGATACGGCCTTTTTCAAATCGCTCCCTAACTCTTTAGCCTTTGCGAAAAGTTCCTCGTCGGTGAATTCTTGAGGGTTTAACTTCCCATATTCCCTTATTGCCTCTTGCATCGTAAGTCTGCGCCAAGGGGGAGCTAATTCTATTTCTACTCCCTGATAAACTATCTTAGTTTTACCACAGACTTTATTTGCCAGGTAACTCACGAGGTCCTCGAACTGAATCATCTGATAGTTGTAATCGGTATAAGCCTCATACCATTCCAACATCGTAAACTCAGGATTGTGGGAGCGATCGATACCTTCGTTGCGAAAATTTTTCGTGAGATCGTAAACCTTTTCAAAGCCACCTACGATCAGTCGTTTTAAATAAAGTTCCGGACTGATTTTGAGATAGAGGGGAATATCCAGGGTATTATGGTGGGTTTTAAAAGGTCTTGCCGAAGCTCCGCCATAAATAGGCTGTAAAACCGGCGTTTCTACTTCGAGAAAACCACGGGCATCTAAAAAATTTCGAATTTCACGCAGAACTTGGGATCGTATCTCAAAGATTTTTCTTGATTGAGGGTTTGTGATTAAGTCGAGATACCGCGCGCGGTATTTTATCTCTATGTCCGCCAAACCTGAATGCTTATCGGGGAGAGGTTCAAGGGTTTTAGAAAGCATAATAAATCTCTTTGCCTCAACCGTAAGCTCCCCTGTTTTAGTCCCAAACATGAACCCCTCAACTCCTACGATATCCCCCAGATCCAAGAGATTAAAAACCTGGAGATCTTCAGGAGGAAGTTCGGCCATCTTCACGTAGACTTGAATAGTCCCCTTTTGATCTTGAAGATTGAAAAATGCAGCTTTCCCCATGATCCGAACGGTCATGACCCGTCCGGCAATTTTAATTAAGGGTTCAGTTAAATGTTCAGTGGCTTTGAGGTATCCATATTTTGCCCTCAATTCCTGGGTGTTTGAATTGCGTTCAAATGTGTAGGGATAGGGGTTGACCCCCAATTTTCTCAAAGAGCCCAGCTTGCGGCGTTTTTCGGCTTTGATGATATTGTCAGCTTGGGCTTCTGCGACGGGTTTCTCAGTCACTCTTTTAGGCCTTTTCGTTTCTAAATATATCTTGGACAGTCTTCAGTATTTTGATGGCCTCCGCCTTTGGTCTTTGAAAAGCGTTTCGTCCCATTATACTGCCAAACGCTCCGCCCTCAGCGAGCCCCCTGACTTCTTCGAGAAGCTCAGCATCTGATTTAGTAGCTCCTCCTGAAAAAATGACGATGCGACGACCGGCGAAGCAACTGGTTACCACATGGCGAGCGCGTTCAGCCAAGGTCCCCACTGGGATTTTAAATTTTTCGTAAACTTTTTTAGCTTCATCCTGTTCGATGAAGGAACTTGGAGCTTTTACTTTTATTATATGAGCCCCTAATTGGGCTGCAATATGCGCCCCGTAGGCCACAACATCTATGGCGGTCTCCCCTTCTTTACTCATGGACGCCCCTCTGGGGTACGACCAGACTATAACGACAAGCCCCTTGGCTTTAGCTTCTTCGGCGATTTCTTGAATCTCTTCGTAGAGGGCTCCACGCTGGGCACTACCCGGATAGATCGTAAATCCTATCCCAACACAACCTAACCTGAGGGCGTCATCAACTGTACCCGTAACGGTAGACTTGGGATCTTTCGGACTATAAAGAGAGTCTGAATTATTCAATTTCAGAATAAGAGGAATTTCGCCCGCGAATTCTCTGGCCCCGGCTTCTAAAAATCCAAGAGGGGCCGCGTACGCATTACAGCCGGATTCAATAGCCAGCTCAAAGTGATACCTTGGATCGTAGCTCGGAGGATTCACCGCAAATGATCTGGCCGGGCCATGTTCAAACCCTTGGTCCACTGGCAAGATAACCATCTTGCCAGTGCCAGATAAGCGCCCCGTATTCATAAGTCGGGCTAAATTTGTCAAAACACCAGGGTTGTCGGCCCCGTACCAACTTAAAATCTCTTTTACTTTATGCGCCATGGAATCCTCTTGTTACAAGTGATCCCAATGATTTACACGGGGTTTTCGTCGAGAGCAAGAACTTATAGTGTGGCCTGAAAATAGAGCTCAGCTTGTATATTGTTAAACGACACAGCTTTAGGAGCATCATAAACATAATTCTGAACAGCCACAGGCACATAAATTCTTGGTCCCGCAAATATAGTTTTTGTGAAATTAAAATCAGCATAAGGGAATAGTTCAACGGTTTTTCCAACGGGAATATCGTTGTGAGTTTCAAGCTGGGTTTGTTGACCAATTCCCAATCGCACGGTCTCGTTTAATCTCTTAGAAAGGGTCGTAGTGAATTCTTCGTAAAAGACACCATCAGTTGGAGTGTAATTTGTGGCTGAAAAGTATCTTGAGGTGAATTGGTTAAAAAGGTCATATCCACCTTTGAGTTCATTTAAAAAGTTTAAATAGTAAGCCGTGTGATAAATATTTTCACTAACCGAGTGCGCTGAGCCAGGAAAGTATTGACGAGCCAGCCCGGCAATTTTAAATCGATCGGTGGAATATATGGGATGCATGAATGAAACACTTGGGTCATTGGCGTAGATCCCGGTCACGTTTTTTCCACCGGGCGAAAAGTTTTTTACATCCTGACGAATTTGTCCGTAGAGTCCATATCCTGCCTGGTTTCTGACTCCCAAGAAGAATTCGTTCTTAGAAATGAACTGACGATCTCCGGGGGTCGCTACTTGTTCCGGGCGACCAGAATCTGTGTAGGACTTCCACCCACTCATTATTGAGGGTTGCCCAAGAAATCCAGAAGGAGCAGTAATGGTCGTTGTCGACTGGCCTTCAGGGTTTGCCGTTGTGGCCGCTTCCTTTTGAGCAAAGCTTAGACTTGAAAAAATTAATAGGGAAATCAGTAAACCAAAAAATTGGCGCATTTCGTTCTCCTCTGTGGTTATTGACGGAGGGCAACATAGCGCAAGGGGCTAAAAAATTGAAGTAAAGATTGCGTTAATGAAATTTTTCGCTAGGGCGCTTTCTAAGAATGGCCTTTAGGATCCTTCGCAATGCTCCACCGAACGCCCAAGAGCATGGCATAATCGAGTAAATTGTGCATGAGCTTTACTCCATCCTTCAATTTCTAAAAGAGCCGCTTCGTTAAGTCGCCGGTGGTCTACCTCTAAATCATTAGCGCTGGCCCTCCCCTGCCTAAATCGATTTTCATTAGTTTTATAAAGGCTTTGAGAGGTCTTGTAGTTTTTATCTCTCGAGAGTGCGGTGGCCAGCGCAATACTAAACTGCTCTTGAGATGCTTTCCACTGCGCCTTCGCGTCCAATTTAAGTTGGCGAAGTTTCAAATCGGCCGCTGCAAAATTGGAATATTGAACTTTATACTGTGAATAATTCGCTAGCCGATCAAAAAGCGGCACGCTCAAGGTCAAACCCGTAGTTAAGACTTGCTGACTGCCATCCTCAAACTGTGAAGTCCCCACTGTGCCCGTAAGGTCCAGAGATGGCCACTCTCCGTCAAACCCAGCCTTCATTCTGGAATTCTCGGCATTGACCAAATTCTCAAGGGACCGAACATCAGGCCGGGCCTCAATATTAGGAACCGTCCGCATTAATGTCGCAACGCCTTGAGTTTGGAGGCGCCCCTTCCACGGCCACTCATTATCAATATTCTCAGAGCCCAACAGTCGTTCTAAGTCAGCTTTGGCTTGAGCTGCTGCATATTGGGCGTCTTGTAATAGTGCCTGAGCATTACCATAATCGAGGGAAACTTTATCGACCTCTTGACTTGCTAAGAGTCCTCGACGAAATCGTTGATCAGCAATTTCTAAGTAGCTTTTAAAAGTTTCGGCGTTCTTTTTTAAAACTTCAGTTTTCTGCTCCGCCTCGATCTCTTTACATAGAACATCCACCGCAAGGTCTTCGGTTTTAAATCGAGTGTCTTCTAATGATTCCTGTTCCGCTTTAAGATCTGACCGCGAGGCTTCTAAATTATTTTTATCTGCGCCCCACTTCAGAAGATTTACCGTTGAGCTCAACCCTATACTTTGGGAGGCCGGTGCGACGTCGCCATCGGTAATGGTGTTCCCTCTTTGTCCGCTGAGGGATAAGTTAGGGAGAAAGGCCGCTTTACGGCCAAGGACTTTGTAATCGGCCCCTTGAACTTTAGTCTCTTGGATTTGTATATCGGAACTTCGTTCAAGGATTTTCTTTAAGGCCTGATCAAAACCCATTGGACTAGATGTACCCCAGGCGTATAAGCATAGTAAAAACCCGGTTGAATAAATGAATCTAACTCTCATTTGCCCCAAAGCTTGCTGGAGCTGGAACAATTTCAAGTTTACGTCTTTTTGCTATCCACTCTAAGTAGCTTACCTGAAGGCTTGGAACTATAAAGAGCGTCATGAACACAGAGAAACCAAGCCCACCCACAACCGCCAACCCCAAGGGTTGTAGGATCCGTCCCCCTTCGCCCATGCCTAGGGCAATGGGAAGCATTCCTAACGCCGTTGTCATCGAAGTCATAAGAATGGGTCTCAAACGCTTTTGAGCAGCTTCGATGGCGGCGTCTTTTGGCGAAAGGCCGCGCCCCACGAGTTTCTTCAAAAAATCGACCAAGATGATGCTGTTGGCGACGGCAATACCATTGAGCAAAATAACTCCCAAAACGGAGTTCAGAGAAAGGGTGCTCTTAAAAAGATAAAGACTCAGTAAAACTCCAATAAACCCTAAGGGCACGGAGACCATAACGATAATGGCGTTCATAAGACTGCCAAACTGAAAAACCATCGTCAAAAATATTAGGAGAACACTAATCAGAACGGCACCTTCTAGCTGATCTAAGGCCTCGTTCATTTCATATTGAGCATCTTCTATATTTGCCGAAACTCCTTCTGGGAATTTAGCCTTAGCTTTCCAATCTAGGAAAACACGAGTGGCCTCCTTAACTTTTGGGCCCGCTTCTGCCTTATCCTCCTCATGAACCTTTCCAGAAACATAGTCAACACCCCGACCATCGTCCCGATGAACGGGAGGCGACAGCTGTTCGATTCCAACGTGGACAAGGGATTTAAGAGGAACTAACTTACCTTGAAGTCCCATGGGAAAAGCGGCTAGATCCTCAAGGGAGCTCACTCTGTTTGGCGGATACGCCATGGTCACGGGAACAAGCTTTCCATCAACCGGAAGATCTCCAATTTTTCTACCTAGAGTCGCCACCCGGGAAACATCTGCAATATCTGATGGCGTTATAACCATCCCGCCTTTAGCTAGAAGCGACCATCTTTCAACATAGGGCTTAAAAACAATACTTTCTCTTCGCGAAATATCTGGGATGGTTCGTACGTTAGGAAATATCTTTTTTGTTTGAAGAAGCTCACTAAAATCTTGGGCCAAGGTCGCCCGCTCCTGAGTCACTCCACCACGGATAGCCACTTTAAAATCAGGAGGATTGGGAATAGAAAGCTCAGAGGGATTCCATGGCCAGACACTCAAAAATAGTTGTGGAGTATTAACAAAACTTTTTTCCATCCCCTTCCAGACGTCGTTCATTAGTTTCTTATCAATGAGTCTCGCCATGATGAATGCCGAGTTGGGATTTTGAATTTGGGTAAATGTGTATTGAATTTTCGAACCAAACTCCTTGATGAGTCTCGCTTCAAGCTCTTCGGCTTGGGACTCCATCTGCCGAACAAGGGTATTCCCTTGGGTGCTGACATTCAGAGTGATCCAATCTGTATCAGGTCGACCGATAATCTCCTTTTGCAGATGAGGGACAACAAGAAACGAAAGACCCACAAGAACCAAAATTAAAGACCCATAAATAGAAAGCTTTAGCTTCTTGGACTTTAAGAATTTCAAGAGAGTATGAGCATAAAAGTGCTCCAACTTCTTTAAAACTCCTTCTATGGGAGATTGGCTGTGGGACTTCCCTCCAGCGGCCATGATCTGAAGTCGAATTGTCGGCACTAAGATGAGGGCTACAACAGCTGAAAAAGAATGAGAAAATACCACCGCCAAGGCGAGATCCCCGAGGAGAGACTGACTTAACCCCGTCGTTAGAGCCAGGGGAATAAAGACCACGATAGATGCCACCGTAGAAGCAATGATGGGAAAACTGACTTCTTTGACGGCTCCGGCAACTACTCTTAGACGCTCAAGAAAAGAAAGCTTTCCTTTAACGTCGTCAAAGTGTCGAAAGATATTTTCCATGACTACAACGGAGGCATCGACGTTCATTCCCGCGGACAAAGCCAGTCCACCTAGTGAAATCAAATTAAGGTTAATCCCCGCAAATCTCATTAAGATAAAGGCCAAAACAATGCTTAAAGGAATTTCAATGGCCGCCGTTACAACATTTTTGAAGCTTCCAATAAATAAAAATAAGACCCCTACCGCCAAAAGAGCGGCCACAAGGACTTCTCGAAAAACATTACTCACGGCGGACCGAATAAACTCTGACGGGTCAACGAGAATCTTGTAGTGAATATCGGGGGGAAATTGCGGCGCCACTATTTTAACAATGTCGATGACGTCCTCGGCCATCTTCTTGATATTGCCTCCGGGCTTTGGGTCGGCAAATAAAATAATACTAGGAGCGCCACTTGTCTTAAAGCTTCGGGCATTAGTTATAGGAATTCCTAAATCAACGTGGGCTAAATCGCTCAGATGGACGGCCCTTTTCGAGGGGGTTTGGATCACGACATTAGAAATATCTTCTAGGCTCTTAACCTGACGATTCATCGAAACATCGAGTTTGTTGATCCCAATGGTGACAGTCCCTCCTCCATTACCATTAAGAGAAGAATAAACTGCTGAGGCGACATCACGGGGATAGAGTCCCAAGTATGCCATTCGCTCCGGATTGAGCTCTATTTGTATTTCTTTTTTTGTGGGATTCCACAAGTCAACTTCCTCGGCGTCTTTGACCTGACTGTAATGAGATGAAAGAAGAGGATCCAAATATTTATAAAGTTCGTCTAAACTTCTTTTTTGACTATAGAAACTTATGGCCAAAAATCCCTGGCTATCTCCTTGAGGCCAAACCCGTACACTTTCCCGAACTTCCTGAGTGAATTGGCTTGAGAAAGCGCTCATCAGAAGCTGTACTTCTTTTTCGGCCTCCTTAGGATCGGTTCCCCATTTAAAGTGAATGAGATAAGCTACAAGCTGGGTGTCATAGTCGGCCTCAATTTTTTCTACCTCAAGATGACTCGAAGATAGATCACGAAATCGGTCTTCCAGAACGTGACCATAAGTATTTAAAAATTCGTCGGCCGTTGAATTACCATACGAAACTCGAACATAAATTGTAGGCTTGCTGCTATTTGGAAAAAGAGAAATGGGTAGCTTAAAACCACAGTAAATACCAACGAGGGCCAAAAATCCAAGGCATAAGTAAACGCGTAACGGGGAGCTGTAAAGCTTACCCACCGCCTGACTCGATTTGGACTTTGTCCCCGTCGGCAATAAATTGGCTCGATCGCTCTATAACTTGGTCTCCGTCCTTGATCCCTTTTAGAATCTCCACTTGGCCACGTTCCCTGCGCCCGAGTTCAACGGGAACGCGAACGGCTTTGCCATCTTGAACGATACGAACAAAGGTTTCACTTCCTTTATAAACTACAGCGTTATCGGGAAACACAAACCCTTGACGTCTATTAATTTCAAAGTAAGCCTGCCCCACGGTTCCAGGCGGCAGTTTTTGAACTTCACTTTGGGCCACTTTCAGTTCACACTCAGCCGTCCCTGTCGCAGGGTCAACCAGAGGACTCAGTCCCTTAACACTCACCGGAATTTTCTCCGTTCCCCCAGAAATTTTGAATGTTCCTTCCATCCCCTTTTTAAAAGAGGTCAGATCGGAGGCCGCTATCTCAATGATAATTCGAACCTGAGCGGGGTCGGTAATGGCAGCAAGAAGGGCCCCCTTAAGGACCGCGCTCCCTTCGGTCACTGAAACTTGACTTACGTATCCGTCCACGGGAGCTGTGACAATCAGCGGAGCAAATTGGTACACAGGGTCCGTGTGCTTAATAGTGGCCAGTCTCCCCCCTTTTCTGATCCGTGATCCTAGGGGCGCAGAGATCTGGGTGATCACACCGTCTGACTCTGAATAAATCATGGAGTTCACCCGCGATTCAACTCGGGCTGGATAGGTCAAATTGTCAGATAGTGCCGATAGCTTCGCCTTCTCCGTAGTTACAACGGGAATTGGCGGCGGCGCCGAGGCTTTAGCAACCGTAATGACTGTTAAAGAAAACAGCACAAAAATAAATTTTTTCATGCAGGCCATCAGTAACATTAATTTGTTGGACGAACAAGAGTGGCGTGTTAAAAGCCAATTCATTCTAAAGAGGGGGATCAAATGAAAATTATAATATTTTTATATGTGTTTGTATTTGGGTGGACCGCTTTGGGTCAGATCCGTCAAGCCCTACCCTACCACCCGGCCACTTTAAGGCCACCAGCCGGAGGTATTTATCGCTTTTTTCCACAGCCTGAGGCCTCAAGCGAGTTTCGGGGCTATTTTAAAGTCAACGTGGAGATTCATCTTCTTACTCTAAATGGTAAAGCCTGCCTTATGCATCCCGGCGATATCGTAAGAATTTCGGTTCATTCAAATTTGGTCTTCCTCATAAGACAAACTGCCCACCCGGTCAAAGCTGGCAAATGCCCGATGGGACTACCTCTTAGGCCCGCCATTTATTAGGCCCGAAATTTATTCAGATTTTTTGTAAAAAACTTATGTTTTTTTGTTCTTTTTGAAAATCCTATGTGGTATCAACCGTGCACAGGGACTAATTTTTACAAATAATAAGGGTAAGGAGAAACCAATGCAAAATTCAATAAAGCTTGCAAAGCTTTTGACTAGCTTTGCACTCGCAATGACGGTGTCGTCAGGGGCTTGGGCCCAGCACGGTGGCGGCGGCCATGGTGGTAGCAGCGGTGGTGGAGGTCACGCTGGAGGTGGTGGCAGTGGTGGACACCCTAGCGGTGGCAGCAGTGGCGCAGGCGGGGGTAAGTCAGGTGGCGGCAAGTCAGGCGGCGGACAGCGCGGCGGTGGTGGACACCAGCCCGGTGGCGGTGGGCACGCTGGTGGTGGCACCGGTGGTGGACAGCGCGGCGGCGGGAAGTCTGGTGGCGGACAACACGCCGGCGGACACGGCGGTGGCGTCCCTCAGGGGTACAAGAATGTCGGTCATGGAGAATTCAAAGGGTCTAAGTCCGTTACCCATGCTGGACATGTTTACACTCAGCGAACTTATGCTAATCACCGTGGCAACGTAAGATTGCTTTATGAACATCGCGGCTGGGGGCATTCTCATTATTACTGTTACCATCATTGGGTCGGATTCAATCCCTGGTTTTGGGGCTGGTATTATGGACCGTGGGTCGTTTGGGAATACCCTTGGGGCTGGTTCGGCGATCCTTGGTATCATAACTATTGGTATTGGTACTTCCATCCTTACCCGCGCTACGCTTCACCGGGAGAATGGGTCACAGACGCAGTGTTAGCTGACATGCTCAGAGACGCTTATGATCGTGGTGTCGCCGAAGGAGAAACTCAAGTTAGTACGGCTACTCCCGATCCCATTTCTGATCCTGACAAGCAACAGCTTCTCGCACAAACCAACGACCTAGCTAAGTCGTACCAAGGTGAAATGACTATCGATCTTAAAGATGCATTGGCTAATCCCAATTATCTTTTTGCAGTTAACCAAACCTTCAATGAAATGGTCGTTAACTCCACTCAAGTGTGTAAGCTAGCTGAGGGAGACCTGCTTAAAGTCGCCGTTGCACCCACTGAACAAACTCCAGTGGCGGTAATGGCCGTAACCTCATCTAAGTTTGGAAGCTGCGCCGCAGGCACTCAAGTCAGAGTTTCAGTAAGCGATCTTCAAGAAATGCTGAACACCTTTGCAGAACGCGTGGATAACAAACTCCATGAGTTCGAGAAGACAAAGAACAACAAAGAACTGTTTGTTAAACAACCTTAAGTTAAAAGTTTAGAGTTGTAAAAAGCCTCGGGCCTAAAAACCCGAGGCTTTTTCAATTGAGTCTTCGATCAACTTCTTTGAAGAACTGAATTTCACCTTGAGAATAGGTTCCGTCCCTTTCCTGCCACAAAGCTTCTCTAATTAAACTTCTCAATTCATTGTCGGTAAGATTTAACATCGATTGAGCTTCACTCAAGCTAGAAGCTTGAACGGGATTGAATTCTAACCTCTCTAAAGCCTTCTCATGAAAATAAGCGCCAGAGACCTCCGGAATGAGAATCGCAGCCAATGCAAGAAAACCCGCCGTTTGAATATTTCGAAGATGGATCAAATACCATTGAATGGAAATATCGGGACTAAACCTGGCGTCGAGGTGCTTTTCTAGATTTGGCAAATCTCCCACTTGTATAAGGCGACGGGTCTCGGTATCAAGTTTGAGTCCAGTAAAGGGTTTAAATTCCCTTAGCCAAACAAGATTTCTCAGCAATCTTATGTATCGCTTTAGCAAAATATTTACTTTCGAAGAAGACGGTAAAAGTATTTTATCGACGTAGCTTTCTGTATAAGTTGAAAATACCCCCTCTTGAATCTGAAGGACAAAAGTGGCTCTTTCCAAAAATTCGTTTAAATAAGTCCGCCTACTTTGAGAATACACCATATATCGGCGCAAACGTTGAAGAGGCATTGCCCCAATTAACGTTATGGCCCTAAAAACATCGTCCATCAGATCGGACAAAGTTCTTGGAGTTCTCGCCTTCCATCGAACTGAAGTCTCACTTTTAAAATAAACCCAAACCTGTTCTTCAAAATCCCTTTTAAGCTCTCCCGGAGGGAGGTGGGCGAGAGCTAAGGTTAACGCATCGGTAAGAGTAACGGGTTTACCGTCTAATATAAACCCCTCAAAATTTTGACTTTCGCGAGGAATTATAGACAAAGAAACTTCACATCTAGAAAAAGCTGCCGCGCTTGGAGAGACCATCATGGTTAAAACCAAGGGTCCGATAATGGGCCAAATGAATTTCACTGATTTACCTCTTTTAATTTCTCATAAAGAGTCTTTCGTCCCTCGTTAGCGTCAGGAGGAAGACCTTCATAAAGATCGACAAGGGTCCGGTTTAATTCGCCTGCCTGAGCCCCGCACGTTCGCGCTAATCCGATAAGGGGCTCAAGATCAACGGGACTTTGAGATTTTAAAAATAGCGCGAGGTACAGGGAGATGGTTTTCTGCGTGGGCTTCTTCCAACCACATTTTTCTGCGAGTTTATCCATTTGAGCCAAGGCATCACCCAAAAAGTCAGTCTGAAGTAAACTCTCTTTGTCATACACCTTCACCAGCCCCTCCGAGATTGGATGATGTTCGAGAGTTCGCGCCAAATAGAATGGCAAATGATTCAAAAATGGATCACTCACCATTTTTACGAGGTTCAATGAATGTGAAAAGATGAGTTCTCGATTAGCAAGATATTCAATTCTTCGATCAGGACCAACGATTCTATTGATAAGTTCAACAGGCCGTCCGACGCAGTTATTTTCTAATCCATAGGGATGTTCTGCCCCAAAGTTCGGGTTATTTAGATCCATGTTAAGGAGAATTAAAAGTTGCGTAATTTCATTTGGAGAGAGATTTAATCTATAAAGATAAATACTTCGATCGTCCACATAGTTATAGAAACTAAGTAGTGAATAAAATTTTTGCTCTTTTAAAGTGAGCTTGATGTCTTTTGCCGCTAATATTTTGCTAGAGTTAATACTTACAGTGTATTGATAACTATCCCCTGTAAGAAACGGCTCGTCTTGATTTTTAAAGAGGAGAAATCCGTGTCCTAATACACCTGCACCTTTTCCGGTGCTCACAACCCCCCAAAAAGCATTTTGTGTGTCTGTAAATGCCAATTGGGACATAAGAAAAAAGCTTAGAAACGAAACAAGCATATGCGCAAAATATTACAAAAGCCATGCCCTTTTGGTGGCATAGACTTTGCCTACTTAAGACTCCGATGAAGCGTATTCAATTGGGTTTTGTTGTAATTTGTCTCACCACTTTTCTTATGAGCAGTAATTACGTCACCGCACAAAGGGAAGGTGAAAGTGGTTCGTCGAGGACGACAAGAATCAGTTTGGTTTTTTGGGGATCAATAACGACTTTTCTTGCAAGAAAGAAAAGTGATACGTGGTTTTTTATCGGATGGGCCGTAATGTTGGCGGGTTCTGTGTCCTCCGCTACTCGTCTTGCCCATGATGTTGTCGGCAACCTCCTTCTTGTTGGCGACGATACTCAGGTAGACATGTATTCCGGAGGCGACAGGCCCGTTAACTTACAGGCCTCAGTTGACGCTAAAGATTACTTAGAAAAGATAGAAATGGACTCCTTTGTAGCTGCTAATTCTCCTTTGGCAAATCACCTTCCTATGAGCGAAGTTTTAAGGCAGTTTAATATGGACCCCCAACGTGTTGGTCAACTTTTACTCCATTGCAAATCCTTGGCAGATTCACTTCTTGGCGGAAAAGAATTTGGAAGCAAAATAATGCCCATCAACTACAAAGACTTTCAAAAAAGTACGGGTATCGACAACATGTCCCACAGAGAATTAAACGTTATTAAGAATTATTTAAGGCTGAGAAATATAGCTTTAACCCGTATCTAAACTCAGATAAAACAGCCTTAAATGAAAGTTCAAGAAGGTACTAAATTCGGTTACCGGGCTGATATCGATGGACTTCGGGCCATTGCCGTGGCCCTGGTTATTTTTTATCATTTCCAAATTGAAGGATTCAGCGGCGGCTTCATAGGAGTTGACGTCTTCTTTGTTATCTCTGGTTTTCTCATTACTTCTCTCATCATCAAAGAGTTTATAAATGGCACGTTCTCATTGCCTCACTTCTTCTCGCGAAGGGTAAGAAGAATTTTACCCGCTCTGGTGGTAGTGGTGATTTTTACGGGGGTTGGAGGTTTTTACCTTCTTCCACCCAATGAGTTCTCCTCTCTCGCCAAAGCTTCAAAGGGTTTGGCCTTCTTTATTTCAAATTACATCTTCTTGAGAAGCCAAAATGATTATTGGCTTCAAAACTCCCTCACTTCTCAGCCTCTTCTTCACACCTGGTCCGTGGCGATTGAAGAACAGTTCTACATCTTGTTCCCACTGATCATGACCGTCTTTTTTTGTTTCAAAGAGAAAACTAAAAGATCACTACAGGTCCTTTTTTGGTTTCTTTCTTTTTTGGCCTTAGTCTCTTTTACGGTAAGTGCTTATCTAGTAAAAGTGAACCCTCCCACGGCCTTTTATGTTTTGCCTGCGAGAGGTTGGGAGCTTCTGGCGGGAGCGCTTCTTTCTATAGGTTTGTCTCTGAGGACTTTTAAGATTCCAAGCGCCGTCTTAAATTTTTCTTCTGCCTTAGGATTGGGTCTTATTATCTTCTGCGGATTATTTTTTAACTCCCGTACCACATTCCCCGCTTGGAATGCTCTTTTGCCATGTCTAGGAGCCTTGATGATAATATTTTCGGGGAGCCATCAGGAGATTCCCAAGGTCAATGGGCTTTTAAAATCTAAACCCCTCGTTTTTATTGGCCTCATTTCTTATTCACTTTATCTATGGCATTGGCCCTTTTTTGTTTTGTCTCGTTCACCTTATTGGACTTATTGGAACGTGGAGGTACCCGGTCGGTTTTTTCAGGTGACCGTTGTTTTTTTTCTTTCGTTTCTGTCTTGGAAGTTCGTCGAAACCCCCTTTAGAATTGCAAAAAATATGTCTGTCCCCAAGACTCTTACCATTGGTATGGCATTGCTCCTGAGCATTCTCGCCCTAGGTCTTTTTGAAGACTCCATTGTCAGGGGAACGGCAACTGTAGCTCAGGACTTTCCTAAAGCTTTACAAAATATGATAACTCCAAATAATGAAGTTCCTTTTCGAGCGTGGCAATTTTCAGATGACCCTTTAATAATTAGAAAAGAAGGCGGAAAGCTTATTGGGGATCAAAAGCATCCGCCAATCTTTCTTCTTTTAGGAGATTCATTTGCCAGCATGTGGGGTCAGGCTCTGGACTCAAGGGCAAGGGAGGCGAAAAAATCTATTCTTCTTATGGCTAGGGAATGGTGCGCAAGTCTGGATGGCCTAGGACGCAAGACTGAACCCTCCTGCTACGAAATAAACCAGGCGCGCCTTAAATTCACAGAACAGTCGAAGGTAAAAAATGTAGTTTTAGCTATAGAATGGGGAGAGGTCTTCACAAGTGATTCAGGACCCTATTATTTTTCAATGACCCACCCAGAAGAGAAGAATCTTAGAAAAGTCACTTTAGAGAGAACACTCTTACGTTTGAAAGCTGTTCGTAAAAATGTTTTTATAGTTCTACCTATTCCCTCCAGCGCGGGAAGTCCTTTCAACTATGCGATTCAAAGCCTTAGAAATAAAGATAAATTGGCCTACGGAATGCCCCTAGATACTTATTTGCAGGACCACCGCACTCAAGAGATGATGGTGGAATTTTTAGCCCTCCAAGCAAAATATCATTTTAAAATTTTGGATCCCATCCCCCTATTATGTAAGGGTAGCCGCTGCCTCGCTGCAAAAGATGGAAATCCTATCTATCACGATGAGTATCACCTCAGTTATTACGGGAGCCAATATCTCGTGAAGACATTTGATCCCCTTTTTGATGAACCGACGCCTTAACGTTAACCTTTTCTCACGATTCCGTTGGAATCTGAAATCATTATGGCTCCCGCCCAATTGACCCTTCTT